>NZ_JBFREL010000006.1:0-416448 GCF_052114265.1 Paenibacillus sp. MCAF9 | reverse complement strand
TGGATAATGGACGTCCTGCTATTGATCCACTTGTACTTTTTAAGATGATTTTCCTAGGCTACTTCTATGGGATTCGTTCGGAGCGTCAGTTGGAACGTGAAGTGCAAACTAATCTGGCTTATCGCTGGTTTTTGGGCTTAGGATTAACCGATCGTGTGCCGGACCACTCGACTATTAGTTGGAACCGTCGCACTCGCTTTAAGGATACGACAGTCTTTCAGGACATCTTCGATGAGATTGTTTTGCAAGCGATCTCTCATCGGATGGTTGGCGGGCGTGTGTTGGTATCTGATTCTACGCATGTGAAAGCGAATGCGAATAAAAAGAAGCACACGAAAGAGCAGGTWMAGCAGAACACRCGAGACTATCTGGATGAACTGAATGCTGCTATTGAAGCAGACCGGAAAGCACATGGAAAAAAGCTTTAAAGCCACGGGAGGAGGTGAACGAAGAGAAGGAAGTAAAGGTTAGCACGACGGATCCCGACAGTGGCTATATGATGCGAGATGGCAAACCAGAAGGCTTCTTTTATTTGGATCATCGCACCGTCGATGTGAAACACAATCTCATCACCGATGTTTTCGTCACAGCAGGAAATGTGCATGATTCCGTACYGTATCTYTCTCGCTTAGATCGTCAAAGTGAACGATTTGGATTTCATGTTGAAGCCGTTGCTTTAGATTCCGGTTATTTAACAGCTCCCATCTGTAAAGGTCTTGAAATKCGTAAAATATTTGGCGTCATTGCGCACCGGCGTTTTCATTCTACGCAAGGCTTGTACCACAAATGGGAATTCACATACGATAAGGAGCGAGATACGTATCTCTGTCCGCAAAAGCAAGAGCTTCTCTACCGAACAACAGACCGGAAAGGATACCGGCACTATGCGTCAGATCCAGACCAGTGTGCAAATTGTCCGATGTTGGCAAAATGTACACGTTCACGAAACCACCGAAAAGTGGTGACGCGACATATTTGGGAAGACAGCAAGGAACAAGTGCGGGCAAACCGATTGAGTAAATCCGGTAAGCAACTGTACAAGAAACGAAAAGAAACAATTGAGCGAAGCTTCGCGGATGCTAAACAGCTCCATGGGTTTCGCTATTGCCGTTTACGGGGACTGTTGAACGCAACAGAGCAAGCACTCATGACCGCGGCTGTTCAAAACATGAAAAAGATTGCCCTCCACCTAGAAAGGCGGGCAATCTAGTGGGAATCCCTCTAAAAACTATTTAAACCGTATACAAATACAAAAAAAGAAACCCTGCGCTTTGAAAAAGCGGGGGTTTCTCCACAGTCTGAGGTTATCAAAAAGATAACCTTCTCTTTTTTTGTATATAATTAAAAAAAGACTTGATAAGCAGATGAAGTTGTGTGGAGTGGCCCCTTGAAAAAACGAGTAGGTTTCGTCAATGAATAAGTACGCGAATTCGCTAAAACAAACGCTGACATCCCTCATGCAAGAAATGTCATCCACACAAGCACCCTACGTCAAAAATCCTGAAAAAGAATTTACCCGAAAGGAGAATCTGTCTTTTGAAAAGGTTATGAAACTCCTAATCTCCATGGGTGGCAACAGCTTATATAAGGAACTCTGGGAATCGTAGGGCTATGACATAAACACGGCAACGACTTCTGCTTTTGTTCAGCAAAGGAATAAAATCCTGTTGTCTGCTGTGGAATTTTTGTTTCACGCATTTACAGATTTGAATATGGATATCAAGGACTATCGTGGATATCGATTACTTGCGATTGACGGTTCGGATTTACATATGGCAACTAACCTGGTGGACACGGACACCTATTTTCAAAATCAACCGAACATCTAAGGATTTAACCTTCTGCATTTGAACGCAGCCTATGACCACTGTAACAGACTTTATGTGGATGCCCTTGTTCAGCCACGAAGGTTGTGCGACAGGGTAGGCACTAGCTATTGGTCCCTTCCACGTCTACCTTTGACTTTTTGGATTTACAGGAGAACTTGTTTTAACCGATTTCCTTTCGGGTTGTTCGTTTCGTCCTGCCCAGTGGCACTTATGGAATCTTCATTACGAATCATTCTGCTTCTGATTTCTCAGCCGATGAACTCGAGTCGATTTATCACATGCGTTAGGGCATTGAAACTTCTTTCCGGGCCTTAAAATACACTGTTGGTCTGACAAATTTTCACGCAAAGAAGCAAGCAGTATACGCGCAAAATCCGCTCCAGATCAGTCGTTAGCTTCGTCTACAGAGTAGCATATTTCAGTTCACACGATCACTTTTTTAAGCGGATTTTCCATCCGCTTTATTTGTTGTACGCTGTTTCCTTACTTACACAAAAAAACAACGGCACAGGGCTTTGTCCCATGCCGTTGCGGATTCCAATTTTATACTTTATACCGGATATTGTCATTGAGCTTAACGTAATGACTGCCGCTAAAGGTCGCCTTTTCACATACGATCTACTTGATCTTACAAATCTCTTTATCCATAAGCATCTTAATAAATAAGCCGCCTTGCACGGTACGGTTTTGGAAACCTACCATCTTTGCAGTGCTTGTTGAATACCAATCGCTCATTGGAACGCGGCTCTCGGTTTTATCATATGCATGCCAGAGGCGGTCTACAATGGAATTGAAATCTTCCTTATTGTCGCAGAGCGTCGCACTCCAAACGATCCAATCCGATTTGGTGTAAGTGTCACGATTATCAAGCATGAGTCCAAATTCACCTGAATGTTTCTCCAAATAGGCTTTAGTCTCAGCTTTAAATGTATCTTTAGGGAACAATTCTAGACCGAATATTTGATCCCATACCGCATTGTATTTCATGCTGAAGGAATCAGGACGATCAAATGCTAAACGATAGGTTCCGTCTTCATTAGCAGCCATGACGAGCCAGTTATCTATCATTCCTTTTGCAACATTCATTAATTCCTCTGACTTTTTCTCGTCTCCAGCCATACGGTTTAGAATCGCAAAGCTTGCGATACCCATAATAGCCTTAATCGATAAGTTACAGTTATGCGCGAGATGCCCTGCAAAATCATCCGTACACAGCTGGTTGTCAGGATCTACACCATTGTTAATTAAATAATTGCACCATTTCTCAAGATGGTCCCAGTTCTCTTTGGCAAAAGATACATCATTCTCCGTGACCGCAACAGCAGCTGTGCAAATCAGCATATTGCCACATTCTTCAACGGGCATTTGCCAAGTAGGGCATGTGCCGTGACTATAGACTTGGCCGTTAACGAGTGGATAGGTTCCCGCATCGTGTGGTGCAAAATCATAATACCAAATATCAGTAGCAGCGTATTTAAAAATAGGGCGCAGCATCCCTTTAACGAGCTCTGGGTTGTAAATTAAAAATTGCGGTATGGATGGATACGTAACGTCTACCGTAGCTGCACAGCCATTGCTGAAATTTTCTTTGGATATAAAGAGAACGTTTCCATCCGTATCCGCACAAACCTTATGACCTGCAATAGCTTGTCTGTAGGCTAATGATACTAGTTCCGCGTACTTCTCGTTGCCTGATTCTGCAGCTTCTGCAAATAGAGTGGATGAGAATTGTTCACACTTTTCAAATAGGCTGTCGTACTCAGATAGTGCCTGCTTCAAGGCATCTTCGATGGTTTCACCGTCTTTTTTCCAATAAGCATTAAGCGGCTCATTAAAATATTCAATCGCTTTGATGTCATCATATGCAACAGCAAAAAGCGCATTTGCGTTTTCGCCTGTATTTACAGGGATAGACAGCTCAATGTTATGGCTTACTGTACCGTATTCATGCGTATTGGCTACATCAATGACTGAAGCCTTTTCATGATTAGAAGCGAGGTATAAATAACCCCAGTTAATTCTAAGATCATCACCAGCTTTATTTAAAACATTTTGAAATTTGCTTCCAATCTTGCCGCATGTAAAACCTGGCTCGCTAATATCTTTGTAATCGACGGGGAATTCATATTTAAAGTTTTGACATAACTCATCATCGACATTTATTTTTATAGTCACATTATGCGCTTCACCATTGTTAGATTCGGCTTGTACATGAATATAAGACACGGGTCTAGACATAAGCTTTAAATCATCCATTAGAAGTGGGGTAGTAAACGTAACTACCAAATTGATTTCATCAGAAGTAAAACGATATTTGCTGGATAATGCATTAATATCTACACTTGTTTGTTTCATTTTTATACCATTATCGTTGCCGCCCATAAAACAATATTCTTTTCCGTTAACCTCAGCGGTACCGACTAATTTATGAGGTTGGCCCGTCCAATGTTTGGTGTCAGCTTCGTTCAGTTCGTTAGCCATAGACCAAACAGAAAAATAAGGATCTACAGTTATAAGTGGGACAGCTGGAGCTCGCATAATCATAGTAATTCCTCCTAAGTTAGATGAAAATGAATGAAATGCAAAACGATTGAATAATGTTATCTGTTGCTGTAATATACAATTTATCATACAAATTACGGTCTGATAATAGAAGTTATCACAATAGATGTGAGGAATATCACAATGAAAGAAACTGTTTATAGCTTTTGGCATCTGCTAGATCCTAAACTTCCATTGAACATCGTAATGGCAGGAATTTCTTATTGTGATAAGAATTATATCATCGAGAGAAAAGGTGAAAATTTATTTTCATTCGAATATATTATGGATGGAAGCGGTGTGCTCGAGATAGAATCCCAAACGCTGTATCCTCAAAAAAATGACGTATATCTCTTAACTAAAAATAGTTATCATAAGTATTATGCCAGCGAGGAAAATCCGTGGGTTAAAATATGGGTCGTTTTTAATGGGGATTTTGCAGAAAGTTTATTTAAGCATTACTTGCCAGCAGACACCTATATTGTGAAGGATTGCAACATTCTTTCTTATATGAATGAAATTATTAATATTGCATCTGCCAAGCAAAAAAACTACTCTGATATTACAGATGAGATTTCAGTTATTGTGTTAAAAATCATATTGCATTTAAAAAACCATTTGGAAAATAAAGTGCTCTCTATTCCTGAACGCATTAAACAGTGTTTGGATTTAAACATCGAGAATGCTATCGATATTAACGATGTTTCATTGCAGCTTGGTTATTCGAAAAACTACATTATTAAATTATTCCGAGAATGTTATGGTATAACGCCTTATACTTATTTTCGCAATCGCAAAATAGAGCTCGCCAAACAATATTTGCTTAACACGAATCTAAACATCAACGAGATATCTACAAAGCTGAATTTTGCCGACCAGCATTATTTCTCTTCATCATTTAAAGCGATTGCGGGCATTACTCCTTCGGAATATAGAAAAAATAGAACTAATCAATTTATAGATGCGGAGGGGTACTCTTGAACATCTACGTAGTCAGACACTGCAAGGCAGAAGGGCAATCGCCAAGTGCTAATCTTACCGAAGAAGGTTATCTGCAAGCGGAGCGGGTAGCTGAATTACTGCAGGGCAAACCTATCGAACATATCATTTCGAGCCCCTTCCTAAGGGCCATTCAATCTATTTCTCCATTAGCTGAAAATATTCAGGTAAACTATCATGTGGATGATCGCTTGTCAGAACGAGTTTTATGTGGCGAAAGCAATGTTAACTGGCTTGAAATGCTTCGTCATACTTTTACAGATCTGGAGATATGTTATGAAGGCGGCGAATCCAGTACTTCTGCGATGAATCGTGCCTTAGCGGTAATAACCGATGTGAGAAATAGCGGGTTTAGCAATGTGGTTATCGTTACCCATGGAAACTTGATGTCCTTGCTGCTTAAGCATTATGAAACTAAATTCGGTTTTGAGGAATGGGCATCCTTGTCTAATCCTGATGTCTATCATTTGCAGTTTGAAGGTGAATTGCCGATTATACAGCGAATTTGGAATGGCTGAGCTAGACAGAAAACCTACGGCGTATGAAATTATTTTCGAACGTTTCAT
This sequence comes from Paenibacillus sp. MCAF9, assembly GCF_052114265.1. Classification (NCBI taxonomy): domain Bacteria; kingdom Bacillati; phylum Bacillota; class Bacilli; order Caryophanales; family Paenibacillaceae; genus Paenibacillus; species Paenibacillus sp. MCAF9. The sequence continues at coordinate 410,513 of NZ_JBFREL010000006.1, read as the reverse complement.
ATCAAATAGGGACGCAAACACGTAAAAGTGTCGCGTCCCTATTTTTTTTCTATCTTTCATTAAACAAAGTTATTTTCTACTTCCAGTATTTCTCGATAATAGCATCACGGCCAGAATATACTCGTGATTCCTTATAAAACTTTGGATTTTTACGGTGATAATTCTGGTGATACTCTTCCGCTGGATAGAATACTTCCGCTTTTTGAATCTCTGTTGCAATCGGCTTGTCAAAACGGCCGCTCTTTCCAAGCTCTTCCTTGGATAATTGAGCAAGCTGGCGCTGTTCTTCTGTATGATAAAAGATGGCAGCACGGTATTGGCTCTTGCGATCATTGCCTTGTCCTACAGCGTCTGTAGGGTCAATTTGGGGCCAATAAAGCTCAAGCAGTTTTTCATATGGGAAGATGTCCGAATCATAAGTGATTTGTACGACTTCCAAATGACCGGTTTCGCCAGTCAATACTTGCTCATAAGTAGGGTTCTCCAGCGTTCCGCCCATATAGCCGGACAGAATGCCATGTATGCCGGGCTGTTCTTCAAAAGGACTTACCATACACCAGAAGCAGCCCCCGGCAAACGTTGCTTTTTGTATCATTTGCTCTCCCCATTTCCATAACTAATTAATAAAGCGTTCGAGTGAACACATATTATAAGCTTGATCATTCAATCAGTCTATTGCTTTGGTGGCTTCATAAGAGATATTGTCTAGAAATTCCAAAGCTTTTGCAGTAAACTAATTGAATCTAATTATATCTATTTATAATCAAATAGTACATGACATTCATTTGGAAGTAGGGGATTACTTATGATTTTTGTTTTTGATTTAGATGGAACCATTTGCTTTAAAGGACAGCCTGTTTCTGAAAAGATTTTAAGTGGTTTGGAGGAATTAACTCAAGCAGGGCATGAAGTTATTTTTGCTTCCGCTCGTCCCATTCGAGATATGCTTCCTGTTCTTCATCAACGTTTTCACAGCTTTTCTCTTATAGGAGGAAATGGTTCTCTTATTTCTAAGGATGGCAGCATGATTGCTATAGAAACTTTTAATGAAGATTTACGCCTTACCATGTTAAAGCATATTGAAGTGCATCAAGCGACATATTTGATTGATAGCCATTGGGATTACGCCTACACCGGTTCCTTAGAGCATCCGATATTAAAAAATGTTGATGCCTCCAAGCTTGCTAAGCTTGTTGCAGTAGAGTCGCTGGAGACCATCGTCAAAATACTAATTCTTACCGCGAATGATATGGAAGCTTTGGAGCAAAAGCTTGCAAGCCTAGAAGTTGTTATTCACAGGCATCGTAATGAAGGTGTCATTGATGTTAGTCCAACTCATATTCATAAATGGAGTGCCCTGCAAAAATTAGGGGTGGAAGCCAAACAATTTATTGCATTTGGGAACGATGCCAACGACATTTCGATGTTTCAAAATGCAAAACATACGGTTATGATTGGCCATCATGATGAGCTGGCTTCTTATGCATCGGAAGTGATTCCGTTCGCGGACAATTACGAAGAACAGATCGTAGAGAAACTGAAGGAGCTTGCTGGCAAGCATGTTCCATTGAATTCATAATTGCTTTTGAGTGATAAGTTTTTATTAAAGAACAGCAACGTAAGGAGCTCATTATGGAGGAACAATGGATAATTGCAAAATATAATCCAGAATGGAAAAATCGATTTAATGAAATCGCTCTAAAAATAAGGAATGCTATGGGAGATTTGGTCGTTCGTATTGACCATGTTGGCTCTACTTCGATTGTTGGTTTAGATGCGAAGCCCATCATTGATATTCAACTATCCGTTATTGATTTTGAAACGATCATAAACCATAAGAATGAGATGGAGAAAATAGGCTTCGTATACCGAGAAGAAAACGCAGATAAAACGAAAAAGTATTTTCGAGAAATACCGGGCAGTCGAAGAACGCATATTCATGTACGGCAGTCAGGTAGTTTTTCAGAACAATTAACTTTATTGTTTAGAGATTATTTGCGTGCTCACCCTGAGGACTGTTTAAGATACGCTCGGGAGAAACATCGATTGTTTGAGCTTTATAAGGATGAACGCTCCAAGTATGTAGAAGGCAAAGGGCCAATCGTTTGGGATATTATTCAGAAAGCACATATTTGGTCGCAAGAAGCGGGTTGGAAACCATTGGCTTCAGATATGTGAAGGAGAAACTTCTTATTCAGAATGGAGGAGCAGCAGGCAGCTGCTCCTTTTCTGCATATATAGGATTTAAAGATGTTACATGCCCGATTCCTTAACGAGACGTTTGACCATGGAATGAAGATTTAGCGATTTTAAACTTAAGCTCAGCTCATTGTTAAAAAAGAGGATCAAACCCGATTTGTTGTCTGGATTAAACACCGTAATCGTGAGTACTCCGGGATCTGAGCCGTTGTGTCCAATAACCTTGCCTTTGCTGACGCCTTTCAAGTAAAGACTATCCAGCGCTGAATAGCTCCATCCGAGTGCCTGATTGCCATTATCCGACTGAGGTTTGAACATCTCATCAAGTGTGGCCTGCGATAGGATGGTTCCGTTCTCAGCCTTCCCGCCGTTCATGATTGCAAGATAGAACTTAGCAAATTCGGTAGTTGTCGTCTTCAACGTACCGTCTGGATAAGTCGGGAAAGAATAGGGCATCAGCGGTTTATGTTTTGCATCATATTGCACGGCAAGTACGTCATTGCTTAATAAATCCTTATGCATCCATTTGGTATGCTTCATGCCCACCGGGTCAAAGATATGCTGCTGCGTATATTCCGGAAAAGGTGTTTTGGTAATCTCTTCGACTAAATAGCCGAGTAAACCATATCCGACATTGCTGTAGTTGAACGCCGAACCAGGTTTATCTTTCGTAAAGTTTTTTTCTTCGTCGTACCATTTTTCTCCCGGAACGAGAAATTCCTTCATGAACTGCGCGAGTGTAACCGTTGAGTCGCCACCACCGCTGTTCGAAGTGTAGAGGCTGTCGTACAGCTTCCAATTGTTATCAATTCCTGAAGTATGGTTTAACAGCATGCGGAATGTAATGGGAGTGTCTGGAAATTTAGGATGAACAATACTTATCGGCAAAAACGTATTTATGTCATCATCCAGCTGAATGGTTCCTTTCTCAACAAGCTGCATGACGGCCGTGGCAGTCACTGTTTTGGAAACGGAGGCAATCTGAAATACCGTGTCATTTGTGATCGGTAAATCTTTTTCCCTGTCAGCGTCTCCGTAATTAATAATGCGATCAATTTGATTGTCCTTGATTATCGCGATGGATACGCCTGTCATGCCTGATTTCTTCATTTTGACTTGGACTAATTTCTCAAGATCCTTAGGGTTAGAGAAGTCAACCTGAATGAATGTAATCGTTGCGAGCGTTATTATGAGAACTCCCAAAATAAGTCCAATGATTTTCCAAACCCGACCCTTCTTCCTTTTCTTCTCCATCATGACGCCACCTTCCGCCGTTTCACAGGCCGACTATTTATAACATTTCTTAACTTTACCAGATATAGTAAAAAACGAATTCGCACCGCAGTCGAGTTTGTTGCCTCGACTTTAGACTAGATCGTGCTGGAGGTTTTAATTATTATTCTTTTGTTTGTATAATAATTCAACCAGAAATAATGGACAATTTTCATGGCGCATTTTACAACAAAAACATTAGTGGTTAGGGGCAATTGATATGAAAATAAGTAAACAATCTGCTGAACATTATATTTGGGGAGACAACTGTGATGGTTGGCATTTAGTTAAAAATAAGGAATTAAGCGTTATTCACGAAAGAATGCCAGCAAATACTGCGGAAGTAAAGCATTATCATCAAGATGCTAAACAATTTTTCTTTGTCTTATCAGGAACAGCTGCTATGGAAATTGGTGATAAAGAGGTTATTTTAAATCAACATGAAGGAATCGAGGTTCCACCTCAGATCCCTCATCAAATGTTTAATAAATCCAACGAAGAAATTGAATTTTTGGTTATATCTCAACCGAATAGTAGAGGTGATAGGTACGTAATAGATTAATGGAATTAGCCGGCGGATAACATTAATAGGTTGTAAGTAAGTTAAGGGTAGTAGGGTGAAATAGAGAATCCGTAATTATGATATCATGTAAATATAAGGTATCTGTGAATTTTAATAGACAAAGATAGTTTTTAGGGAGAAAGGAGAGATATGTTGTGAAAAAAAGTATAATTATATTAGCGATAATTGTTTTCGGTCTTTCCTGTTATAGTCTAACGACTAAAAACTTTGAAATGATGCCATATTTAATGTTATTTTTAGCCATATTTATGTTAGTAACAGGACTAGCTGAACTTCAAAAAGACAGAAAAAGTTTCTGGGGGTATATGAGCATTATTGTTTTTTTATTTGCTTTATTTGTTTCCATTCAAGGTTTCTTATTGAATTAGTGGAAGTGGTTAGATATGAAAACGTTTATTTACATGGTCAGGCATGGAGATTCACCTAAAGGAGAAGGGAAGGAGAGAACGCGTGGGCTAACTGAAAAAGGGATTTCAGATGCCCGTATCATAACTGAAATATTGAAAGAAGAGGGAATAGACAATTATATTTCAAGCTCATACAGAAGGGCGAAGTTGACGATAGAGGAACTAGCGCAGTCTTCTGGCAAAGTAATATTGGTTTTTGATGATCTTAAAGAAGTAAACTTTTTAAAAGATGATGAAATCATGCCCGATTTGGAATTGTATCCATTGGTTAAGAAGATGTTCTCTGACCCGGAATTTTTGTCGTCAGTACGATTTGGAATTTTTATTAAATACCTCAAAGCCGGATATCTATAGATTGGAATTCGAGGGTGAAATGTTAATAGGAATGGAGAGATTATGGAACACAACTACAGTGTGAGATAATTAAACTATGTTTTCTTAAGCATGGGTTAAGCTAGGGAGATAGGATGAAAATGATTAAGTATATTATTTTTGATTGTATGGAAACCATAGTTGATTTAATTGAGCTCCCAAATGCAAGTGATTATGCTTACTGGTCTTATGCGAATTCTGGTGTTGAGCAGTATTGGGTAAATTTTGATGAGTACTATAAAAAATATAAGCTTGCCAAAAAAACATTAAGTGATAGTTATAAGACACATCAAGAATATGAAATGAAACAAAGAATTGAGTTTATCGTTAACAACACAACCTCTATTAAACAAAATAGACAAGCAGTTATAGATCGTTTATACGAAAATTACTGGGATACCTATAAGTCTAAATGTTTTATTAAGGAAGAAACTAAGCAGGCAGTTGCACAACTTAAAGAAAAATATCATTTGGCAATCGTGTCTAATTTCATGATTAGGGATGGCATAGAAGAGCTGCTGGATATAAATAATTTGATCCATAGTTTTGATTTCATTGTGACTTCCATTGGATTTGGATGGAGAAAACCTGACTCAAGAATTTATAAATACGCAATTGATAAATCTGGTTGTCAGGAGCATGAAATCCTATTCATTGGTGATGATTATGAGAATGATTACGTGGCACCAAGGAAATATGGCATGCATTCTCTATGGTTAAACAAGACTAACGAAAAGAAAGATCAAATTGATCAAATTCACGACTTTTATGAATTAACAAGAAAATGTTTAGAGTAGATGCTAAGTTGGAAAACCAGCTTATATTCGATTACATATTGTTATATATGAATGGCAGCCTATGACGTGTTTTTTCGTCCAAGGCTGCCATTTTTTTATTAGGCTGAACCAAGACATGATTTGAATTGAATCTGTGCAACTTGCTCCTTTTGGAATATTAAATTGAAATTAGTACCAAAATAGAGTGAGGGTTTACGGATTGTATAGATATGGATGTGATTTCGTTTGAGCGGTTCGGGAACTAAAATTAGCTTTGTACAAATATTTATGATGTTTTCATTAATGAATGGCCTTACCAGCCACGTTATCGTTAATCCGATGATCTTGTCTGCGTCCAAACGTGATTCATGGATTACTGTGCTGATTACAGGAGTATTTTTTCTTATTTGGATTTTGCTATTGGTTTGGCTAATGAACCGATCCGGTCAACAAGAGTGGAAGAAGTGGCTATCCCGAAGAAGTTCTCCTTTTGTGTCTTGGCTTCTTATCCTTCCTGTTTGTATCCAGATGTATCTCATTGGCGGTATGACCGTCATACACACTGCCACATGGCATGTTACAAACTATTTGCCCACGACTCCTAAAATGCTGCTTGTTGTCTCACTGGTATTATTTTGTACAGCCATGTCTATGTGGGGATTAAGGGTCATTGCGATCGTTGCAGGAGTGCTGCTTCCGCTTGTTGCTATGTTAGGCATTTTTGTCGGTTCATTTAATTCTCCAATGAAAGATTTTGCGCTATTAAAGCCTGTACTTGAGCATGGATGGGGCCCGGTATGGAACGGAATGGTTTATTCCGGAGCAGGTTTTGTGGAGCTGATGGCGCTGATCGTGCTCCAGCATCATTTGAAGACTAAAGTACGTGCTTGGCAGCTGCTTTTATATGGTGTGTTCTCCATCGTCATTTCACTGGGGCCTATCGTTGGTGCGATTACAGAATTTGGCCCGATAGAGGCTTCCCATCAAATGACTTCGCCATACGAGCAGTGGAGGCTCGTGAAAATCGGGCAATTTGTTGAGCATCTAGACTTTTTATCCATCTTTCAATGGCTGTCTGGCGCGATTGTTCGCATAAGCTTATCTGTGTATTTATTCGTTGAATTGCTTTCTCTTCGTCAAGAACGCAGTCGACACTGGGCAATAGCTATCATAATGGTAAGTTATATCCTTCTGTCACTGTTTCGAGTAAACGAATATACCTTTTATTTATGGATGGATCGTTATTACATGCCAATCTCGCTGGCGGTATTGTTATCCTTTTCATTCTTATGGATGATTGCCGCCCTGTTCTTAGGATCTGCCTCAAAGGAGGGAAAAACATGAATGGACAAGCACAATCAAAGTCAAAGATCTGGAATGAGGAAAGCTTAAGGGCTCTCTTTGCAGGCTCATCAGATGTCAAAATCCAAGCTTGCCACTTCGGAGAACAAGAGAGCGTTGAAGTCGTGATTGCTTTTGCAGAAGGACTGAGCCATTCAGCCGATATTGGTAAGTTTATTTTACCAGAGCTTAATCGACTCTTTAAAGAACAGGGCTCATTCAAGGATCCGATTGTGCGGTTGTCCAATGTACTCTCGATTACGGAATTTACAGAAGTGACCGAAGATGCGCTGTCGGAGGCCATATTTCAAGGAGATCTGCTGCTCATATTCACCGAGGAAAACAAAGTGGCTTTTGTAAGCATAGCAGATAAGCCAACAAGACAACCATACGAATCCAGTACAGAAATTTCGGTTAAGGGACCAAGGGATGGGTTCGTTGAAGATATTACTGTAAATATTGCCTTAATCCGTAAACGGCTTCGAAGCCCTTCTCTCCATGTAGATAATTTGACAATAGGACGAAGAACAAAGACGCGGATTGGGGTTCTTTACTTTTATGACATCATTAATCCCAAGATATTGGAGGACTTACATGCGCGATTGGAAAAGATTGATATTGACGGTTTAATCAGTATTAGTCAGCTAGAGGAATTGTTGTCTGATTTTAAATTTAAGCTATTGCCGATTATGGATTTTACCGGAAGACCTGATTATGCCGTCCAAAGCTTGTTATCGGGCCGTGTAGTACTCGTTATCGATGGATTGCCGATGGTGTTAATAGCGCCAGCTGGCTTGTCCCTTATTTTAAAGTCTCCAGAGGATGCCCATTTCAACTATGCGTATGTTTCATTCTCAAGAATAATAAGAGGGATCAGCTTATTTCTGTCTATATTCTTGCCAGCCATATGGGTTGCGTTAGTGTCGTTTCATCAAGACCAAATTCCATTTCAAATGATGGCTACCATTTCTGTGACAAGACTGGGGCTGCCGCTTTCTTCGCATATGGAGATGTTTTTGCTGCTTATGCTGCTGGAGATATTTAGGGAAGCGGGAGTAAGGCTACCTAACGCAATCGGTCAGACACTGACGTCAATTGGGGGGCTGATCATTGGAGATGCAGCCATTCGTGCGGGTTTGGTCTCACCTTCAGTAGTCGTAGTTGGTGCGATTACCGCCGTTTCGGGGGTAACTCTAGTGAATCAGACGTTAAGCACGCAGGTTAGTATTTTGAGGCTGTTCTTTTTTACACTATCCGCAATTCTCGGCATGTACGGCGTGATTTTAGGTATGGTTCTGCTCATTGGTTACATGGGTACTATAAAATCATTTGGCGTAAGCTATTTGGCGCCTTTATCTCCGCTATCCATTAGTGAGCTGCTTATTTCGTACCTGAGATTGCCGTGGGATAAAATCAACAAACGGCCTACCGCGCTGCAAACGAAAGATCCCGATAAGAAGAAGGAGGATTAGACATGTATATTTTCCGGGCAATAAGCGTGCTTCTGAGTAGTATTATGATTCTAAACGGTTGCACGAGTACGCCGGAAATTCAAAATATGGCATATGCGACGGCTATTGGCGTTGACTTTAAGGACGGCAAATGGATTGCTTATACGCAGATACTCAATTTTTCAAACATCTCGCATAGTGAACAAGTTAGCCTTGGTAAAGCTGTCCCCGTATGGGTAGGCAAAGGGGAAGGGAAAACGATGGCATTAGCATTAACAGACATTAGCAGAACATCCCAGCTGCAAGTGTTTTGGGGTCATGTTAAAGCTGTCGTTATGACAGAAGCGGTGCTCAAGAAGGGTGTCACCGATGTGTATAGCGCGATTAATCGTTACAGGGAAGTAAGGTACAATATTCTGATCTATGGAACAAAAAGGAGCCTGCCAGAAATATTTATTCAGAAATCGATTCTGAATTTATCCCCACTGGAAACGATCATGTTTACGGCTAGTCAAATGCATTCAGTCGTTTCAGTCATCCTTCCTGTTACTGGAAATCGCGTTATTGCGGATTTAAATGAACCTGGAGAGCCGGCAATGATTCCATCGCTTGACCTTGATTCTAAAGATTGGTCGGAAGACGAACAACCAAAGCCGATGTTCAGCCTATCAGGTGGTTATTTTTTCAAGAAAAACAAGATGATAGGATGGATGTCAGGACGGGATCTGCAAGGGATTAGATGGGCGGAAGAGGGACTGAAACGTATACCGCTTCAAGTTACTGCCCACGGGTCACCGGCTGCCGTTATTGAATTTTCATCTCCGAGAATGAAAATTAGACCCGTAACGGAAAAGGGAGAAACTCGCTATAATCTTGAAGTTGAGGCAAAGGGCATTGTCATTGAGCTAATGCAAGACGTAACCATAAACCATTTGAAGGAATGTACAGCTGATGCCATCCGCAAGGAAATTACGAACACTTACAATAAAGCGTTAAAGCTCGATATCGATCCGTTTCATCTCAGACAGTCGCTTTATCAGTCATCACCCGCGGAGTTTAAGCGCTTATCCAGCACCGATGATTTTTTCTTGAAAAATGATTCTATCAAGGACATTAAAGTAAACGTCAATCTCTTGAATACGGGCAAATATAAGGGGACAAAAAATTAATTGATGTAGTCATTTGGAGTCTAAAACAAGATTCCTCGTAACTCTTGTAGCAAGAGCACAATCATGAAGCCTCTACTAATCATAGATTAAAAGGAGCATGATAGTGGGAGGTGAGCTTGAATGGAAGAAATGTATCGTTTTAGCAGAAATAATATGAACTGTAGAGTCCGTGTTCGGACTCGTGATGGCCGTTGCCATGAAGGCGTTATCGTAAACGTTGATAGAAACAATCTATATTTACGGACATCGGATGGGGTAAGAACGTCAGCATATTATGGTAATGGGTACGGTAATGGATATGGATACGGTTATGGTTATGGTTTTGGGGCAGGTCTACTGACTTTGTCATTGTTTACGCTTCTTGCTATAGCTTTGATCTAAATAAAGAAACCTCAAGTCCATAGCGGCTTGAGGTTTCCTTGTTTTATAGCAGCAAGATGGAATATCTCGCCCCATGTTTCTGTTAAGGAAGAATGTTTCCTGCAGCACGATAAATGGCATACCATTCTTCGCGTGTCAAATGAACTTCGCTCGCATTGCAGCAATCGTTCAGGCGGTCAAGATTCATTGTACCGATTACCGGTTGCATATGCGCAGGGTGGCGCAAAAGCCATGCAATAGCAATTGTTGTATTGCTAACATCGTATTTTTCAGCAATTTCATCGATTTGTTTATTCAATTCCGGGAACTTGTCGTTTCCAAGGAATACGCCTTCAAAAAATCCATATTGGAATGGAGACCAAGGCTGAATCGTAATATCGTTCAGTCTGCAATAATCGAGGATACTGCCATCACGGTGCACAGCAGCATCATTTTCCATATTTACGTTAAATCCGCTCGATATCATAGTCGCGTTCGTAATGCTTAGTTGCAACTGGTTAGCGACTAGAGGCTGCTTCACCGATTTCTTTAAAAGTTGAATTTGCATTGGTGTTTGATTGGATACGCCGAAATGGCGTACTTTGCCTGAGCTTTCAAGGCGATCAAAAGCTTCAGCTACTTCTTCCGGCTCGACCAATGTATCTGGACGGTGCAAAAGCAGAATGTCCAAGTAATCCGTTCTCAGTCGCTTCAAAATTGCATCTACCGATTCTAAAATATGTTCTTTGGAGAAATCGAACATGCCAGGACGAATGCCGCACTTTGATTGTAAAATAATCTTCTCGCGAACTTCAGCGTTCATATGAATAGCATCTGCGAATATTTCCTCACAAGTTCCACCGCCATAAATATCAGCATGGTCAAAGAAATTCGCACCCTTATCTAGCGCCGTCTGAACAAAACGTTCGGCACCGGCCTTGTCCAGCGAATTAATACGCATGCAACCGACTGCAATCACCGGCACCTCTAGTGTACTGCTTCCAAGCTTCATCGTCCTCATGATTTAAGTCCTCCTTCGAGATTGGTTAACTTTGTTTGATGGATTCATCGCAAATAGAAGAGTGTTCTATTTGTTGCTGCACAAACTATGTAAACGCCTTCCTAAAACAATTGTGCCTTATGATTGTCTCACAAAAGGCTGCAGTATTTCAATGTTTACAAAAAGGATAAAATGATATATGTGTCCGCTGGTCGTGAGCACGGCATCTCTTTCTAGGCGGTCTGGTATTTACATACAAACGTGAATTCGGTATTCTGGAAAAATAGTTTCAACTTGGAATTCATTTAATCGCGAATTATTATTAAATGGAGGCARCAAACATGGCGACAATTGAGGATTTCATGAAATTAGATATTCGTATTGGTACGGTTATTCATGCAGAACCTTTTCCAGAAGCTCGAAGACCCGCAATAAAATTAGAAATCGACTTTGGTGATTTTGGCGTCAAACACTCTTCGGCACAGATCACAGAACGATATGAACCAGAACAGCTTATTGGCAGCCAAGTTGCTGCAGTCATGAATTTTCCTGTTAGACGTATTGCGGGCTTTAAATCCGAGGTGCTTGTCATTGGCGGAGTTCCATCGGAAGGCGATGTGGTTCTTTTAAAGCCTGATCAACCCGTTCCGAATGGGACGCCAATTGCGTGAGGACGTTTATCAAAAAAAGAACAGGCTGCCGATATAATCGGCAACCTGTTTAGCTTTCCACGTTCACACGTCGACAGCGATCGTAGCAATTAAAGTTATAGGGCTCCATGTCAGCTTCGATTTTTTTTGGAACATAACCATCGTTTGTTAGGCTGGTAAGAAGTTTAGTTAAATGCTTTGCCGTTTCTGGTAGATCATGCATGAGCACGATAGGGGTCACATCATTTTTCTCTAATTTTTGTATTTGAGATATTGTCGTTTTAATATAATCTTTGCTTGAATTAGACCAGTCGCTGCTGTCCACGTTCCAATCCCACAATTTATACCCGTTGTCATTTAAAACCTTCCTGAATGAATCTGTTAAATAAGGTACACTGCCGTAAGGCGTACGAATTAGAACCGTTGAGATGCCTGTAATTTTCTCAAGCGTTTTTTGAGCTTGATTCATTTCATCCAGCGCAGATTGTTCCGAACGGTAAAATCGATTTTTATTGTGTGTGACACCATGCAAAGCTACGGCATGTCCTTCTTCTACAATTCGTTTAACGATTTCTGGAGACTGTCTCATTTTTGGTTCCAACATAAAAAATGTTGCTTTTACATGAAATAGCTTCAATGTATCCAATATTTCATTGGTAGCTGAAGAGGGGCCGTCATCAAAGGTTAAATATATCGTTTTATTATTTTTGTCATCATCGATTTCGGAAGGCTGTTTTACAGTAATTAAATTTGTTTCAAGTTGTTCATCTGTGTCATTTACTGTTGCTTGAATAGGGTTTGGACTGCTGCTGCATGCAGATAATTGAGTAACAATGATTAAAATAATACAAATGGCAAGTTTTCGCATGATCTAATTCCTCGTTTTGTGTAAGATGTTTTGATTGCGACGCTTCTTTTGTCCTTTCTTTTTGTACTGTGGTATCTATCTTTGGTATGTCTGTTTAGTCAGTATAAAAAATAAAAGTGTCAGCACTATGGCTAACTTGTTTCTATGTTGTAAAATCTCGCAAAAATCGACATCAGCTACTGATTATTGATTTGTTAATTGGCAACACTATGTAAGAAGAATGATGGACAGGCTATGGCCATCAGTGATGGAGCAGATGAATTTTTTAAGGGGACAGCGGCACTCTGAGACTATTTAATATAAGTCTCATCATTCCGTTGTCCCCTTTATTGATTGACCTGCTTTGATAACCAAATGGCTGTTATTAAATCTATTTTCGTTTCTTTTTTAAAAATTTTCTAGTTAAATTCACTGATATTGATCTTAAATCAGAGGAATCGGTTGAATTTTGACCAGAAGCGCTATTATCGCTGCCGCTGTCACTGTCGCTGCTGCTAGAATCACTGCTGCTTCCTTTTCCGGCTATATTGGTTATGTTGATGTTTATTCTGCCAACATTCCCAAAAATAATCGTGCCTTCGTTTCTTTCAATGATGACACGTCCCAATTCGCATCCCATAATAGCTCAGCATCCCTTTCTTTCATCACTATTTAAAGCAGCTTGACTGTAGATGATTCTTACTGACTATTCTATGAGTGAACGAGTAGATAGGTATTGGCTATTTGTAGAGTTACAGGAGCCTTTTTTTAGTCTAAAATTTGTTTTTATTATGCGATGCGGTATAAATGCTCTCATTCTACTGGATTTTTCTGGTTTTGCGCATGAGCAACAAAATTAGTTTATTCAAACTCTATTGGTGTCTGGGAAGATTTCTTACATGGGGCAAGACTGTTTCTCTAGACCCACATGAATTTCGTTTTGTATAATGACACGGTACCTTTAAGGCTATAGAAGATAGGAAGTGCTCAAGGATTGACTACTCAACTGGATGCAACGAACAAGCAATCAACTTTCGCGATTTGGACCAGCTTAATTAGCAACATTGTATTGACCGTCATGAAACTTACAGTTGGTTTGCTGTTTGGCAGCCAAGTGCTTATTGCAGATGGCGTTCATAACGCAGGAGATGTATTTGCAACTGCAGCAGCATTAGTCTCAATGATGATATCAAAGCGACCGCCGGATGAGGATCATCCGTATGGACACGGAAAAGCTGAGGTTATCGGAGCAGGAATTGTAGCGGTTGTACTTGTCCTTGCTGCGCTCTACATGGGCTATCACTCCGTAATGGCAATGATGGAACCGCCACATAAAGCAACACTGCTTGTCCTCATTGCAGCAGCCATTTCACTCGTATGGAAACAGTGGCTTTATGTTTACACGATGCGAATTGGCAAAAACACGAATAGCAGCGGCTTAATTGCCACTGCATATGACCATTTAGCGGATGTATACGCATCACTGGCAGCAGTTATTGGTATTGCTCTAGCCATGTTAGGTGAACATTACAATATTCATTTTTTAAAATATGGAGACCCCTTCGCTGGAATCATTGTTGCTTATTTTGTTCTAAAGCTGGCCATTCAAATGGGAAAAACCTCTGTTGACGTATTAATGGAGAAAAATATTGATGGAGTGAGCATGGAGCAAATTTCAGAGCTCGTTAAGTCGATACCTGAAGTAAAGCGAATTGACCGAATACGGGGTAGAGAGCACGGACATTACATTATTGTTGATGTAAGGGTGGGTATTCCGGCTGAATTAAGCGTACAAGAAGGCCATGACATTAGTAGAGAAATTAAACGTGTGATTCAGTCGCAAAACCCGATGGTGGAAGAGGTTCTTGTTCATTTAAATCCATGGTATATGGAAAACACTCAAAAAGAGTAAAGGTAGTTAAGCCGATACGAATGCGGAAAAACGGGTGCTGTGGCATCCGTTTTTTGTTTGTTTTTCAACAGGTTAAGAATGATATAAGAATGAATGGTTTCACTAAGCAGTATACCTAAACGCAACAAAGGCTCGCGATTAGTCGTCTATCTCGTAATTGGAATATTTAGCATACGGAGGGTATAGATGATGAAACAATTAAAAGGCAAAGCTGTCGTAATCGTTATATTAATTGCTTGTTGCATTCCCTTACTTTTATGTTGGTGGTTGTATATCATCCTAAGTTCTCCGACGATGCACTGAATGACTCGAGATCTGTCATGATAAATAAATGATATTTTTGAGTTCAGTAAACTTCAGTTATAGACATTCTTTATTACCCAAGCTGCGAATAAGTCGTTTATGATGTGTATTGTAGCTATCTTTATAGAAGGAGTGATGCGTTATGAGAAATGACCGGTTTCAAATCATCGATTTGTTCGAGAGGCCTATCACTTAGGGAAATCCGATAGATGGTTTTTCCTGAAATACAGGGAGGAATCCAGGAATGATTACATTAAAGGCATTAGACATTAGTAATTGGGAACAATGTGCACAGCTTAAACCTAAACCAGAGCAAGAAAAATATATCGCACCTAATATTTATTCGATCGCTGAAGTGCAATTTTTAAAAGGATTTGTAACGAGGGCGATTTACAATGATGAAGTAATGATTGGTTTTACAATGTTTGGGCTTGACCCAGACGATGGGAACTACTGGATTTATCGGTTTATGATTGATGGAGCATTTCAAGGACAAGGTCATGCTTCTAAAGCAATGCTGCTGGTTATCGATGAAATAAAAAATGCAAGTGACCGAACGGATGTTATTGTCCTTGGATATAAACCGGAAAATGAGCGAGCGAGGAAGCTTTACTCAAAAGCAGGTTTTAAAGAAGAATGTTATGCTCCTTGGGGAGAAGTACTTGCGAAGTATAGCTTCAAGCAAGCTGTTCACAAATAACGAGAATAAAATTTCGTACAGCAAAGGCTGCCGACCTAAATGAGACGGCAGCCTTTGCTGCGTTCATATAAAAGAATGTTTAAGAATTATGATACCTAAATAATATCGATATGATTATTGCGGATGGATCGTTTAATATAAGCATAGGAGTGTCAAGTTGTAACCAGCTCTGATTTTCAAGAGGAGGAATTGTGATGTCCATGCCGACTAGCGATACATTGGCGAGAAAGAAAGTTAGAGCCATTATTACTGGTTCTACTGGAATGGTGGGAGAGGGGGTGCTCCATGAATGCCTTAATCACTCTGAAGTGGAGCAGGTATTAGTCATAAATCGCAAGCCATGCGGCGTAACCCATCCAAAGCTAACAGAAATTATATTACCGGACCTCTTTGATTTATCTAGTATTGAATCCAGGTTAAGCGGCTATAATGCCTGTTTCTTTTGTCTAGGCGTATCGTCTGTAGGAATGAAAGAGGCTGAATACAGCAGAATTACATATGGTTTAACCTTATATATAGCTAATCTGCTCTCCAAATTAAACACGGATATGACCTTTTGTTATGTAACCGCGGGAGGAACAGACAGTACGGAACAGGGCAAAAGCATGTGGGCACGGGTGAAAGGGAAAACGGAAAATGATCTGCTGAAGCTGCCCTTCAAAGGAGCCTATATGTTTCGACCAGGCTACATACACCCGACAAAGGGATTGAAAAACGTCCATCGCTTTTATGGGTTGTTAACTTGGCTGTACCCTGCTTTGCGGCCTATTTTTCCGAAGCATGTCATTACGTTAAGAGAACTGGGCATAGCGATGATTCATATCGTTAACGAGGGGTACGAGACTTCCATATTAGAGAGTAAAGATATGGCGAAAGCGGCAAAATTGAAATAAAGCTTCATGGATGTACAAATGAGAACGAAGTTAAATACATATTGGAGAACTTCCCTTCTGGCAGCATAGAGGGAAGTTTTTTTTATGAGCTTCTGCCCTAAGAGGAGTTGGGGTCAGAGCAGAATAACAACAGCTGTAATTGTACATACTACGCTCATCTTAGACTGGGAAACTTAGGGTACCCGCCTAAAGTCTTCCGTAAGGGAGTGGAATGAAATGAAAGCCAAAGGGAAATTAGGGAAATATTTTAGAGCTGATTTGTCTTCTGTCCAAAATGATTTTTCACTGGGAAACTGGGGTGGAAAAGCTGATCAAAACCTTGAGAGCACAGAAGATACCACTATGCCTCAGATTAGTGATTACACTCAAGATTATGGACGTCTATCCCGAAGTCTCGCTGAAAATTTAGAATGGTTTAAGGCTCATTTCACTTATCCCCGCAACCGAGGCTTAATCGTTCGTGAAGTAACAGTAGGACAGCATGGGCGGAAAGGTGCAGTTCTTTTCATGGATGGACAAGTGGACTGGAAGCATCTGGACCGCTGTGTCATGGTGCCTTTAATGAATATAGAGATGAAGCATGTTGAAGAGCCGGATATCGATTTGCTGATGGCGGATACGTTCAAAGATGGAAAAGTCACCTCAAAAGTAGAGCTTGGACATATTACTGATAGTATTTTGGCAGGCTCCGCTGCCATTTTATTTGATGATGTAGCTGAAGCGATACTCATCGTGGTTAAAGGGTGGGAAAAGAGAGCCATCGATACCCCTAGAACAGAGGTTGTTGTACGCGGAGCAAATGAAGGGTTTACTGAGGAGCTAGAGACGAATTTATCAATGATTAGACGAAGACTGCGGACGCCTGACCTCATTGTGGAGTCTGGTTTTGTAGGTACGCTCTCACGGACTGAAATAGCCATTGTATATATTAAATCGATTGCAAACGAAGAGCTTGTAGCCGAGGTTAGAAAACGTATCGCAAGCATTCGATATGATTACATCGGCGATAGCGGCACGATTGAGCAATTAATTGAGGAACATTCAAATTCAATTTACCCCAATATACTCAGCACCGAACGACCAGACTGGACCGCGGCACATCTTGCCAATGGTTACGTAAGTATTATGGTCAACAATTCGCCTTTCTCTCTAATTGTCCCAGCTCATTTTCCACTTTTTCTGCAAACGGTGGAGGATACTTATCTTCGTTGGCCTTACAGCAGTTTTATCCGTTCGATTCGCGTGATCGGTTTTTTTGTTGCACTCTATTTGCCGAGTATCTATGTGGCAGTCGCTAATTTTCATCAAGAAATGATTCCAACGACACTTATGCTAGCTATTGCAGGTTCACGCGAGGTTGTCCCGATTCCGCTGGCTGCAGAAATATTTATGCTCGAATTGATGTTCGAAATCATTCGTGAAGCAGGCGTCAGGATTCCGAGCGTTATCGGTCCTACAATTGGTATCGTTGGGGCATTGATACTGGGGCAAGCTGCCGTACAAGCCAATATTGTAAGCCCGATCGTTGTCATTATTACGGCAACGACAGCGCTAGCTTCTTATACGATTCCGAACTATAACATGCAGTTCGCCACACGTATGCTTCGTTTCATTTATTTGCTTGCAGCGTCTTATCTCGGCTTGGTTGGCGTTGTTTTACTGTCATTATTGCTATGGACTACGCGAGCAGCGGAAAATTCGTTCGGCGTTCCTGTACTAGCTCCTTTTACTCCTCATAGACCCAGCAGCGATTCATTTTTGAGAAAAGCAATCGATAAGCAAATTTATCGTCCGTTTTCGATCCGTCCCAAAGATGCGAATAAAATTCCGAGCAGTAAAGCGGCAGAAAGCGATGAGACGAACAAACAAGGGGATGCGCAGAAGTGAGAATGCATCACATTGGTTTAAGAGAGGCTACTGCAATCGGCATTATTTTTATCATCACAAAAATATTTTTGCCTTTCCAAAGGTCTTTGGCAGAAGAAGGGGGCTCCGCAGCTTGGATTATTCTTGTCATTGCGATGCTGTTCTGTCCGCTTACTTGGTGGGCGATTAGAGGGGTGATAAACAACGGTCCAGAAAATAGTACATTAATTACGGCTACGGAAGACATATTAGGCCCGATTTTGGGAAGTGCAGTTAATCTGATGTACTGCACTTTTTTCTATATGATTACATTCATCGTGCTTCGTGAATTTTCAGAAATCATATCCTCTGAAATTTTGCCTAGAACACCACTTATGGCTATTCTACTTGCGCTTTTATTACCGATTGCCTTTATCGCACATACAGGAATCGAAGCCATTGGCCGAATCAGCTCCATAACTGTATTCCTCATTGTAGGAAGCGTTTATCTATTGCTAATTGGTGGTTTAATGACTCATATGGAGCCCAAAGCTTTATCACCCTTATGGGGAACTGGTCGTTCTCATGTACTTTTTTTGGGTGTAATTAAGAGTTCTTTATTTTCCGAGCTGCTTGTACTCGGATTTCTTCTGCCAAGAATGCGACATCAGAAGGATTGGGGAAAAGTGGCTTGGTGGTGTATCATCGTTTCATCTGTCCTACTGCTCAGCACAACGATTTGTTATTTATTTATCTTCCCATATCCAACAGCTGCGCGAATAAACGTACCGTTAATGGAAATTAGCAAGCTGATTGTATATGGACGGTGGCTGCAGCGCTTGGAAAGTTTGTTTCTCATCGTTTGGTTAATTAGTACAGTCGTTAAATTAGCGGTGGGCTTATATTGTACAGCTTCAGCGTTGTCTCAAATTTTTCACCTGCCAAGACATCGGCCGCTCGTGTTTCCGCTGACGATCACGATATTCAGCTTTGCCATGCTGCCAGACAGTGAGATGACGGCCATCGCTTGGGATCGGGACATTCTTAGAACCTATGGTTCAATCATTTCGATTGGTTTGCCTATGCTGACATGGCTGGTAGGCATCATCCGTAAAGGGAGGAGACCAGCGTGAGACGCTCATTTCGGATTGTAAACACCATAGTGGTTACAGTAACGAGCCTGATTTTTTTATCGGGCTGCTGGGATCGGCTGGACCCGGAAAATATGGCTTTTGTGATTGCAATCGGTGTGGATGAAGGCCCACAAAATGATTTCTTATTTAGTTTTGCCATTGCTGTACCAAAGCTCAGTGATATGGGTCAAAGCTCAGGCGGAGGGGGAAATAAAGTTGTCATTGTACATACCGTTGAAGGCTCCAATATGGCTTCTGCACTCGCTCTTAGCCAAAGCTTTATTGCTCGCAGATTAACGCTAATTCACTCTAAAGCGCTCATTATAGGCGAAGGGCTGGCCAGAAAGGGCGTTATGCCTCTATTAAGCGAAGCGGTTCGTAATCGGGAATTTCGGCGTACCGTTAATATGATTACAGCAAAAGGAAAAGCAAAGGACTACCTGCAATTTGTTCAACCAACGACTGAACAGGACGTAAGCTTCTGGTTTGAGCTTGAAGTAGATCCAAAAAATCAAGGCGGCACCATACCGAAGCAAGCGCGTTTTCATGAATTTATTATGGATGTCGAAAGTAAAGGCACAGGTGCTATTTCTATATTATCAGCTCCTAGGCCTGATGTTAAAAAAGGCAAAGAAAACTTTCCTTCTGATGAGAAAGATCTGAATCCAGATGCCAAACAGCCTATTGTGAGTGATCAATATGCAGGGAAAATAAAACGAGCAGGTGATGTTCCTGTAGAATTTTTCGGCAGCGCCATATACAAAAGCAGCTCTTTGGTTGGTTATTTAAATGGATCGGAGACACGGTTACTAAATATGCTGCGCGGGGAATTGGAGGAAACGACTTGGGATTTCCATGACCCTTCGGATAAAAAGCTCAATTTAAGCATGACAATGAATGCCGATAGACAAGCAAAGCTGAAAATAAAAAGAAACGGTGATCAAGTTACCGCAATCTTCGATGTTAAATTGGAAGGAGAATTAATCAGCGTGCAAACCAAAGTGAATTATACCCAGCCGAATAATCGAGAAAAACTGGAGAAGTCCATTCAAAAACAATTGCACGAGGACGCCCTAAAATTGTTGAACAAGACCATCCATCAATGGAATGTCGATTGTTATCGGATCAACAATCGAGTGATTTCCACATTTTCATCGGTGCAAGAGTGGGATGCATTTAATTGGAGCAGTCATTTGAAGGAAATGAAGTATGAAGTTAATATTTCCTTTGTCATGCGGCGATATGGTGGTCAAGTGGGGCCCGCGATTGAAGGTGATCAGGTTTCATGAGTAAGCATGTTATGTTGTTTACTATTTTAGGTTTATTCTCCATTTGGGGCTGTGTATATGTGGGAAGCCTTGCTCCCTCGCTTTGGAAGCAGAAAAATTTTAGAGGAGCCATTGGTGTAAGTATATTAGCGGGCGTCACGTTAGTTGTTCCTGTTTTAGTCAGAATAATCGGAGAGGAATAAAAAACAAGGCCTTTGCTAACTGCAGAGGCCTTGTTTATATGGTTGCCGCAATATAAGTAAGCTGTTTCTTTATCCAGTTACAGCATCTACTCGTGATTGATCAGCATTTATGCAGCGTTTGCATACCGTGATCGATGAGCCGTTTTTTGTCGCTCGCGGATAAAGCAATTTGATTCTAGTACGATTGCAAGTAGGGCAGGTGCCTCTGCCGCGTGATGGGAGGTTCCAAAGAGTCCGTCCTCTTTTTGATTTTGCCATCAATTATTCCTCCTTTCCGTTCAATTACTGGTTAAAACAATTTGTTTCAATATCTGTATTTTAATTCCTATTCAGGTAGGTTTGAAAGATAATAAATGACTATAATTAAACTGTTTCTTTTTTGTCGCCTATCTTTAAACTAGCAGCAAGCAAAATGAAGATGATGATCATTAGCACGGCTAGCGCCGGAGCAAAGTTATCAAATAGATCGGATGTGAAGCCGATAAATAGAGGGCCAATGGATCCTAATAAGTAACCGCCAAATTGCATGACAGCTGATAATGATGTAGCTTCTTCCGCACCTTTAGCCTCTTGAATTGGAATAAGGATTGCTAGTGGAAACAGACCGCCAGCACCAATACCTAGAAAAACAGCAGCAAACCATGGAGAAAAATGCAAAAGCAATAAAACAATTCCGATCAGTTCTGCAAGACCGCATACGAGCAGCCAAGTTTTTCTGCGGCCAGTTTTACTTACAAGCATTGGAATGAAGAAGCTAATAGGAATTTGAATAACAGTAAATAATGTAAGGACAAGACCGGATTGCGAATGGCTTAAACCTAACGATTGAGCAATGGGAGCGAGCCAAGCAGTTATCGAATAAAAAATAGCGGCCATACAACCAAAAAACAAGGTAAACAACTGTACACGTTTATTTTTGACAAACAAAGATGAGATCGTAATAACGGTTCTCTTTGTTCCTTTTTTCTTTAAAAGCGGGAGAAGCAATAGAGAAGCGGGCAGTGCTAGAATACCCCAGAAGCCTAAAGAGTACTGCCACGATTCATTTAATTTATGGAATAAAGGCACAGAGAAGCTGGATGCAATCGCAGCCCCAATGACCATAGCTACAGAATATACGCCTGTTATACCCGGCTTATTTGGAAAGTGTTTTTTTATAAAGCCTGAGATTAAAGGTCCTGCAATTCCAATCCCAATACCCGTGAATAGCGATGTCGTAATTAAGAAAAGGCTGCTATTTGCGAATACACGAAGGGAAGTGGCTGTCAGGATCAAGAGCATAGCCGCAAGCAATGACTTTTCTATTCCTAAATGGGAATTCAGCTTTATCGCCAAAACAGCAAATATCCCCATAGAAAGAACGGGCAGTGTCGTCATCAAACTTACGGTGACCCCGCTCATTCCTAAATAGGATTGAATAATATCAAATAAAGGACCGACCGAAGTAATCGATGGTCTTAAATTCAAGGATACAAGAAATATAACTAAAATAAGATACATATAACGCATAGGAAACATCCCCTTCTTGGTTGTTGCACTCATTATAGTTTTGTATTTATAATAGTTCAATACTATATAATCTATAGAAATGATAGCATTTAACTATAATCGAAGAAGGGTTGTTACTATGGAGATTAGACAATTACAATACTTTCTTATGTTGTGCAATGAATTGCATTTCTCTGAAGCGGCATACAAATTAGGGATTTCACAACCGACGTTAAGTCAACAAATACGAGTGATGGAAGATGAGCTCGGCGTTCCTTTATTCGATCGCATTGGTAAAAAAACGGTTAAAACCGAGGCGGGAGAACTTCTTGAAAGCTATGCTTTGAACATTGTTCAACAACTAGAAAACGCCAAAAAGGCAGTATCCGATCTTACCAATCTGGATGCTGGTCAATTGCGAGTAGCCGTGCTGCCATCGGATCTCGATTATCGATTAACTTCCTTGCTCGTTGATTTCCACAGGGAACTGCCGAATACAAAAGTTCAAGTGATACCATCGATTGATATTTCAAATAAAGTGCTGAACAATGAGGTTGATATTGGTGTTGGTTTAGCGATTCAGTCAGATCCAAGGTTAACTCGCATTCCTTTCTATACCGAATCGTACAGCCTATACGTAAATAAAGAACATCATTTAGCAGCGCAGGATATTATTTTGCCAGAACAATTATTAGAGATCCCTTTTGTAATGTTCCCCAAAGGTTTTTATGGACGTGATTTAATTGACAAATGGTGCAAAGAGCAAGAAATATTTATCCGAACCATTATGGAGACAGGGTCTGTTACTTCTTTGTTTCAGCTCGTAATAGAAGGAATTGGAGCTACCATACAACCAAGCCAATTGATTGAAAGCTTCCACTCGATGAATATCTATGCGATTCCGATTAAACGTTCACCAACGCGAGAGTTAGAAATTTTTTATCGCAATGATCGATATTTGAGTCGAGCGGCTAAAGTTTTTATGAAGCGGTTGGAACTGTTTTTTTTGAGGATGTAGTTGCAATTCCGTTTACTTTTATGTAAAAATTTAGATGTAATTATTGATTGATAGGCTGAGGGGAGAGGATCATTTGAAAGAGGAAACTGTAATAGAGCTGATCGAAGTAGCGCCATTTAAGGCGCTGGCAGTACGGACAGGAATGACGCCAGACAAGAGTGGAACAAGGGTGGCTTGGAGCAAGCTGACTGAACATGTGCCACTGGACGATGAACGGCTGACTTCAGCACAATCAGCGTATGTATTCATCCCGCAGCAGCAATGGGACAAGGAAGTGGATACACTTTGGGTCGGTCTTAAAGTTAGCGAGTTCGGCATCGTGCCCGAAGGCGTTGAAGCGCTGGAAGTTAGCGGTGGACTGTGTGCTAGCGCTCGCGTGTATGGTGATGAGACGAGCATGTGGGGTGTCTATGAGAAGATGTTCTCCTGGCTGGAGCAGTCACCGGACTACGAGCTTGATAAACGTGATGGTGTACTCGGTATGGAGACGGTTCCGCTCAAGCCAATCAATGCTTTAACCATTCCTTATTCAGACATCAAAACCTTCGATTTCACGATGCTCTATCCCGTTCGGCAGAAGCTGGTCAAATGACATCTATTGCTTCATTTGATATCACCGCTGTCTCTAATGATCACATTAACGGTAAACTCTTGGTTTAACTTCGGAAACCATACTGTTTTCCAGTTTTCACTTTGATTCTCCGTCATCTTATTGCGGTAATATTGTCCGAGTCCCAAAATATCTGATTTATGAGCTTGAAGTCTGCTGAGTAGATTAGTGTATCTCTTTATCATTAGTGTTTCAAGCGCTTTTTCAACCTCTGCATTCGTAGGGTTTCCATTCTCTTCTTCAATAACGCCTATTAATTTCATATGGCTCTTCATACTTGGAGTGGAACCAGACCAAATCGCTTCATTGTGAACACGAGCACTATCGATCATAACGGTTGCATTATTCATGAGTTCAACCGTTCCTCCTGAATATTGTCCTTGGTAAAGGTTGTAAATTAGCGTCTCTTCAATCGACATTTTTCCGACCATACGATCCCTGTTCATTATGGCAGAACCGAGGGACATGAAGGGCGTAGTAACCCCTTTCGCAATAAGAGGGATTGCAGTATCCTCTGTTTGTACATACATTCCGCGGTAGGCTTCCCAAATGTGAATAATGGAAATATTCGGTGTCCAACCAGACTCCTTGCCAAAAAAATCATAAGCGGATAAACCGATATTCACCTTTTTCTTATCGTGCATTAGCTGTGAGAAATCTCCAGATACAATAGCGACTAATGCTTTCGGTGAAATTTCTCTTGAACGGATAACAAACTCGATGGCGTCTTTAATGCTTTTTCTTGCCGTGGTTTCGCTTATGAGCAGCAGCTTTAAATGTAATAAGTCAACACTCTCCTCTGCATGGGTTCGGAGAATATCAACCGCCTTGTCGATCGATTTGGCTTCTGCTTGCAGCGTTCTTGTTGAGTTGTTTTGTTGGCTTGGAATACGTAAAAAAACTTGAACATTGCCTTCTTTGCCTTCCGTTATTCCCATAACGACAGGCAGCATACGTTTATTAATGTCTTTATTATTCCAGCAGCCTCCTAATACGGCGAAGCTGCAGCATAATAATATGAACGCTATAAGAGATTTATATCTCATGCCAGCTTCCTCCTTTTTACCAAACCCATAATGAAAATAGCTAAAGGTAGCGCGAAAATACAATAAAAGCGGAACCACGTATCCATATTGATGAGAACTTGAACAGCATTCCAAGTGGGAAGAAACCCTGCAAGCGCAACGACTGAAATAGCGAGAATGATCACGATGACGGGTACAGAGGAAATGAGATAAAGCTTTTGAATTAATTGGATCATCATCCAAAGTAAAAGAGCAGCGTAAACAAAAACAGAAATGAGCGTACAGGTAATAAAAAATAAAGTTAGCCTATCAAACATAATCCAACTGATATCAATGGAATCCATGGATATAATGGTTGGGAATTGAAAGCGAGACGAGGTTTCACGGCCGAATATAAAAAGCGGAATATAAACGAGAGCTATATAAAAAAATAGCAAACTCACATAAGTTAAAAAAATGGATTTGCTTTTTTTAAATATTGGATATTTATAGAGAGGGATAAATCCTAAGAACAAAAATCCAGAATGTGCAATAAAACTCGAGTAAAAGTCAGCGCTGGCCATGAAAGAAAAGGTTTTATCTATCAGCGGATAACCATTCTTTAAATCAAAATTGCCAAACGAAGTGATAAACGAAAAGAGTGTCACTGGCATACAAATGATAAAAAGAATGAGAGTTGCTCTTATAATAGTCTGAATTCCTTTCCATGCCGCATATAGAGGCACGAGTACCAACAATGCAAGTGACCATAGCGGATATTCCGGAAGGAAGGTCACGGTCAGCATTTCGGAGTGAACCCTGAGAATGACACAAACATCTATAAAGAAGAACAGGAGCAACGGGGCAAGAATGAAGCGTGCAGCCCATTTTCCTGTTA
This sequence comes from Paenibacillus sp. MCAF9, assembly GCF_052114265.1. Lineage (NCBI taxonomy): Bacteria > Bacillati > Bacillota > Bacilli > Caryophanales > Paenibacillaceae > Paenibacillus > Paenibacillus sp. MCAF9. The sequence continues at coordinate 384,811 of NZ_JBFREL010000006.1, read as the reverse complement.
TTTCATTAAAAATATCGGCAAGATCCATTTTTGGAAAACCAGCAAGTCCTTTTAGATACAGCCACATTAAGATCAATTCCAACAAATATCCGATTAAAATAGGCTCCCAATGACCGCTTTTTGTAGAAGCGATCGTTTTTTCAGGGAAAATTAAAAGAATGGTAGCTAGATGAACTAAAAAAAATGTAGTTAATGGTGCGAATTTACTCATTAGAACCTCCAGATTTTATACTCGAGTTCACATACGGGTAGTGGAAAGTAGTCATACTTGATAAGTAAAAACATATCCAGACGACCCCGACGAGCGTGCCTAGCAGGCCATAAACCGCGCTGATTAACAAAATTACGTATTTTAGGATTCGAATCAAATACGCATTTTGGTAGCTGACTAACGTGAAATTGGCTATTGTTGTCGCAGCTAAAATAATGATTAATAAATTACTGACCAATTTTGCCTGAACAACGGCTTGGCCAAGTATAATTCCCCCTACCATCGTAGTGGTGGGTCCTATACTCTTTGGAAGTCTTATGCTCGCTTCGATAACCATCTCCAAAATGCCAAGCATGAACAAAGCTTCGACGAGTGCGGGATAAGGTACACCTTCTCTGCTTAATGCCACAGATAAAGCCAGCTGAATACGAAGAACCTCTGGATTGACCGCAACCAAGGCAACATAAAGACCTGGTGCGAGAAGGCTTACGAACAATCCGAGAATCCGTACCATGCGCATGGTAATCATATAAATGTATGGATAGTTGCGATCCCCTTGCATACTCCAAAGATCGGTCACAAAACCAGGCATAGCCATTGCAAAGGGATGATGATCCAAAAAAATGATGATGCGGCCTTCCATTAAATGCCGAACGGACTCTGAAGGAAGCTCAGTTGAAAGGAATGGCGGGACAAGGCTGTACTTTGGCAGTCCTAGCATTTTTGATAAATCTTGAATGCTTTCAATTTCAGTGCCTTTATGTTTCTCCAAAAGGGAGTTGATATGGTTTATGAATTTTTTTTGAGATTTGTTTTTGATGTAAAATAGGCTGATTTGGCGTGGATTAAATGAGCCTATTGAATAAGTACTGAGGATTAGATGATTAGCTGTTATTTTGGATCGCAACAAGCTTATATTCGTATTGATATCTTCCGTAAACGCATCGAATGATGATAATAGTACACTTTCAGTTAGTGGGGGACTGATCGGTCGGGAGATTTGCGGATGCAATAAATTAAGCATTAAAATGGTGGAACCGTCTTCAGAAAAGAGGCCAATTCTCCCTCGTAATAATGATTGTGCAATCTCATCTAGAGATTTCACATAAGCCCCTCCAAAAGTAGAAAAAATCTGATCGAAAACATCGATCGATTCATTGGAATAGGGCTCGAGCAGAAGTAAAGAATTTCTAGACTCGTTAATGTTTACTAGAGATTCAAAATAGCAAAGTTGAATTTTTCTGTTATGAATGAGAAATTCCTCTTTGACGAAGTCTGAGCTTTCTTCGAAATATTGGTTTACTTGATCATATAAGTTCATGGATAATGGTTGATTCATGATTTACCACCCCGTAGTTAAGGCCCTCCACAAAGCGGAGGGCCTTTTGGCTGTTGTTTAGAAGTTGCGTTGACCTAATTGTTGTTCAGCAATTTGGACGAGCTTCTTCGTAATATATCCACCGATTGAGCCTGCATCACGAGTCGATAAGTTACCGTTGTAACCATCTTGCGAGAACTGTACACCTAATTGCTGTGCTGCCTCTGTTTTCAATTGTGAAATGGCTTGTCTTGCTTGCGGTACGACTAAAGTATTCGAACTTCTTCTGCTCATGTTTTATCACTCCTTCATGGGATGTAAGGTTATTATGGTTTGTAAATTGTAAATGTATGCAAGTTTAAAAACTGATTTTTCGAAAAAATTACAATGCTCATAAAGATGAGTATAATGAGTATTGCATTGTTGCGGAAAATTGCATTTCATACACAAATAAAAAGCTTAGGAGTGATGGTTTGTGGAAGGTGAGAAAATATATCTGTCTCCATTAGAAATAAAGGATACCGAAGAGCTGCTTGCAATTAGACGAAGGAATTTTTATTTTTTTCAGCCATTTGAGCCTATAAGGCCAGAGCATTATTTTACGATCGAAGAACAGAAAAAAATGATTGAATCAAGCCTGCAAGCTGCGGCTAACGATCAAGGTTTTGTGTTTGGCGTATTTCTTAACGAGTCGAATAAGCTTATAGGGAGAATCGAATTATCAGGCATCGCACGAGGCCCTTTTCAAAATGCGTATCTGGGTTACTTCCTTGATCAAGAGCATAACGGCAAAGGTTATGCGACTGAAGCCGTATCATTATGTGTCAATTTTGCGTTTAATCAAATCGGCTTGCATCGTATTCAAGCAGGAGTCATGCCAAGAAACTTGCCATCGGTTCGAGTGCTTACGAAAGCTGGCTTTAGATACGAAGGACTTTCCACCAAATATTTAAAAATTAATGGCGTTTGGGAAGACCATGCGATCTATGCGATTATTACTGAGGATAGGGATGCTGCTCAGTAGAAATCCATTTAAAAAGAACCTCATTTTTGGGAAATGTTTCAAATTCGCATAGGGTGTGTATTAGCCTAATAGAATGAATTTAAACAAACAAAGAATGGGGTAGTGATGTTCAATGAAAAAAATGTGTTCACTTATGCTAAGTTTGTTTCTGGTAGTCGTTGTTATTGCAGGAGCAAGTGGAGGAGCCACCGCAGAAGCCGCTGTCAAAAAAGAGTATCTTGAAATTTCAAAAAACGTCGTTTATTACGGACAATTGAAAAACGGTAAACCGCATGGAAAGGGAACAATGTCCTGGTACCAAACAAAAACGTATTCAGGTGATTGGGTGGACGGCAAACGAAGCGGGTTTGGTAAATTTGTGAGCAGATCTACAAGCGAAGGCACAGAAATTACATACGATGGCGCTTGGAAAAACGATCTTAAAGCAGGCAATGGTTCATTGAATACGAAGATTATCAGCTCGGATGGCAGTGTACAATCACATAAGATTCAATTCGGTCAGTTTACGAATGACAAATTCACAGCAGGATATTCCGTATTGCATGTGAAAGATGAACCAGCATATAGCTTTAACTACAAAGATACAGCGATGAATCTTCAAGTGATCGGTACGAATGTGAAGATGAAGGAAGCATGGAAAAATGGTACATTCTCAACCATTCAATTTATGAAGGGTAAAGTGATGAAGCATTACGCTGTCGCATTCAACGAAAACCCTTCTTTGGTGAAACAGAACAAAGCGACACTTAAATATTTACAAGGCATTCAATCACAAGTAAACACGCATTTGATTAAGTTTGAAAGCTTAGCTAAGCGGGTGCCTTTGGCTTAACGCATAATAGATTTTCAGCGGATGGCTCCTTATGTGAAGGGGCCATCCTTTTTTTAATCTTCCTTCACGTTTGTCAAGTACTACAGAAACATGGTACTAGGTGGATGGTAAGGTGTTGTGTATAGTTAATTTATCCATACAACGCGTGGAATAGGTACTTCAGGAGGGTGAATAGTTGCTGTGAATACAACATTAATAAGAAATGGTGAGCTGCAATGGAAAGCATCCATCCTGAAGCAGCATGAAACATATGCCTATCAAGCGGCTTATTATTTGCTTGAAGATGAGTTCCTTGCAGCCAAAGCAGCGATGGATACACTTGCAGCATTGATTCGGGATGAAGCTTTTTTTGTTAAGGAAGCCGTGCTCCAGCAGAAGCAATTGAAACAATTGGTTATGAAAATATCGCTGGGCATTAAAGCTTCACACCTGCGAACTTCAATTTAACCTAATAACAATAAACCTCAAACTTATGCTTCACTCTCCTCGTTGCTTGTTCTAAATCAATTCAATTCTACTCCAAGTCCAATTTGGATTTTTTCTCATCCTGCCGCTACAGCCCATTTTCGTAAACAACACTGATATGATATAGTTTTTATGTAAGATAAAGACAATTCATGCAGGAGGATGTGGCAGTATGATCATAGACTTGACGCATATGATTCATGACGGGATGCCGGTATTTCCGGGGCACACAGAGACGACTCTGGTGCAAAGCAGTCATTTTCAAAGTGATGGGTACAATAACCACCAATTATCGATTAATATGCATGCAGGCACTCATATCGACGGCCCGATGCACTTATTGGACATTCAGAAATATATGACAGAAACCTCAGTTGAGCAATTTGTTGGAGATGGCGTACTGCTGGATGTAACTGGGGCTGCAGTAGTCGATTACAAAGAAGAGTACGAAACACGTATTCATGAGGGACAGATCGTTATTTTACATACTGGGCACGGCGATTTTTATGGGAAACCTTATTATTTCAGCGATTATCCGGTGTTGACCGCCGATTTTGTTGAATTGCTTATTCGAAAAAAGGTGAAAATGATCGGTTTAGATACCCCTTCGCCTGATCGCTATCCTTTTTCCATTCATAAAAGCTTGTTTGGCAGCAATATTTTTATTATAGAAAATTTAGCGAATGTAAAGCGGCTGATTGGCATTCAAGCTTTTGAAATTATAGCGCTGCCGCTCCTTATTCAAGCGGACTCATCCATTGCACGAGTGATCGCACGCGTAAAAGAATAACGATATAATGAGACATACAGCCAGCCCAAGCTTTCAACTAAAACGAAGGAGGATGATGTTTTTATGGATATTATTTATCATGGACACTCTTGTATTCAATTGATCGCGGGGGACAAATCGCTTATTATCGATCCCTTTCTGAGAGGCAATCCGCTTGCCACTACGAAAGCGGAGGAGATAAAGACGGATGCCGTTCTCCTCACTCATGCTCATATGGACCATATTTTAGATGCGGATCAGATTGCATTAAACAATGATGCTCCTGTTGTGGCGAACCCGGAGCTCGCGGCTTATATGTCATGGAAAGGCGTGAAAACGATCGGCATGAACATTGGCGGAACGTTAGATTTGGGATTTGCCAAAGCTAAAATGGTACAAGCGTTCCATTCCTCGGGGATCGTTGTCGAAGAGGACAAAACCATTTTGTACGGCGGCATGCCTGCCGGTTACATTGTAAATATGGAACAACTAAATGTTCTTCATGCAGGCGATACCGCTTTATTTGGCGATATGAAAATGATTGGTGACCGTCATTCAATCGATATCGCTTTTATTCCGATTGGCGATCATTATACGATGGGGATAGATGATGCGCTGCAAGCGGCAATATGGTATAACGCGAAGCTGGTTGTGCCTGTTCATTACAATACTTTTCCTGTTATTCGCCAAGAGGCTGAAAGCTTCGTGCAGCAGCTGCAAGAAAGAGGGATTAAAGGAAAAGTGCTCAAACCAGGCGAGAAAATAACGGTATGACTAGGCATGTAATTTACATTGTCACATGTGTTTTTATAATCGTAATGTCAGTGTGTTTACTTTGGTACGCGCTATGGGATGCGAGTCAGCCCAAAACCGGACCTGTTGGCAACGGCGTTCATATGCCTACTTTCCAAGACTTATGGCCGATATACAGTATGATGGCAATGGGTGTTTTGAATTTGCTTGTGGCCATTATGCGTTATTTGGAATATAAGAAGACACAAGTGAAAGATGATGTAATGAAATAAGGCGTTTGAGAGTAAAAAGGATTGACAGCGATTTCACGTTTTGTGTATGATGTACCTGTTAACGCGTGTTCATAATGATCAAAACAACATAGAAATAAGTCCTATTTAAATAATAGGATTTATTTTTTAGTATGTATAAACACGCGTTCACAAAAGAGATGCCGTGATACAAGTGAATGCGGATTTTGGAAATTATACTTATATAAGGCGGTTGATATGAGATGGAAGCTGCACAAGAATCCAAAAATAATGAAAAGCGCACATTAGTCAGCATGCTTGAAAAGATCGATGTGAAAACTGGCGAACGCAAAGTTTTGGCTGAATTCAATCATTTAATTGAAGCGCCAAACTGGACCAAAGACGGCAACCATCTTATTTATAACAGCGGAGGTTTGCTATACACCTTTGAGCTAGCAACTGGGGAAAGCAAGCTGATCGAATCGGGGTATGCCAATCATTGCAACAATGATCATGTTTTATCACCTGACAATACGCAATTAGCGGTAAGCCATCACACGCAGGAGGATGGAAAATCACGAATTTATATATTCTCACTATCTGAAGGTTTGCCTGCCCTAATTACACCGTTAGCGCCAAGCTATTTGCACGGCTGGTCTCCTGACGGCGCCTCGCTCGCTTACTGTGCAGAAAGGAATGGTCAGTACAACATTTATACGATACCGGCTCACGGCGGGATCGAAGCACAGCTGACCGATACGCCTGGTCTGGATGATGGACCGGAATATTCGCCGGACGGCCTACATATTTGGTTCAATTCGACAAGAACTGGCTTGATGCAATTATGGCGCATGAACGTTGATGGAAGCGAGCAGACTCAAATGACATTTGATGAGAGCAATAATTGGTTTCCACATGTGTCTCCCGATGGTGAATCCGTTGCTTATATTACTTACCGCAAGGGTGATGTTGATCCGAACGATCATCCTGCCAATAAAGATGTTGAAATTCGTCTAATGCCAAGCAAAGGCGGACCACATGCTGTCATTGCTGAATTATTTGGCGGTCAGGGCACAATCAATGTGAACTCTTGGTCGCCGGATAGCCGCGAGCTCGCTTTTGTCAGTTATAAATTTATATAATTATTTTAGTTTGAAGGAGAGTTATTCATGGTTAACGTAAATGGGAAATGGGCGCTAATTACAGGTGCGAGCAGAGGTGTAGGTTACCAGACGGCAATTTTTATGGCGAAACAAGGCTGTAATTTGATTTTGCATAGTCGAAATATTGAACATACAAAAGTGGTGGAACAAGAGGTTAAGGCACTTGGTGTAGAAGCGTATTGCGTCCAAGCGGAGCTGGCTAATCATGAAGAAGTAGTTGCTATGCTTAATGAAATCGAAGCTAAGGATACGGCTGTAGATATCGTTTTCAACAATGCTGCAGTTCAAATCGCCTACCGTACCAATTACTGGGAAACACCGATTGAAGATTTTGAGATGAGCTTCCGTATTAACTTCATTTCAATAGCAACAATCTGTCACCGCTTAATTCCTAAGATGATTGAACGCGGATTCGGACGTGTCATTAATACGACAAGCGGTATTAAAAATGAGCCGGAGCAGGCAGGTTATGCTGCAAGTAAAGCTGCTCTTGATAAATTCACGAAAGATTTGGCTTCGAGACTGGAAGGAACCAACGTCATGATTAATATAACAGATCCAGGCTGGTGCAGAACGGACCTGGGAGGTCCTCATGCACCTAGCTCAGTAGACACGGTTATTCCTGGTATTGCAGTTGGTGCCTTTGTAGATGATAAGAAAAGCGGTAGATTCTTTCATGCGCAAAATTTTGTAGGAATGATGTTAGAAGATGCTGTTGCAAAAGCTGAACAAATGGTAGCGAATCCATACATCATTTAGAACGAATATATGCTTATAGTTGCATGACAATATTCCTGCTCTTCTCACTAACCGTGAAGGAGCGGGATTTTTGTTGTGAAATATTTTTTTTCGACTTCTTACTTCGACAACGTTTTATTATTCATGAAGCTATACTAAACAGGTGCTATTTTATTGACAGCGGAGGGTTGCTCATGACTAATTCGAATTTCAGAAAGCGGATAGTTTGGTTCATTAACAGTGAGAGCGAACGAGTGTTAAGTAATTTGAAGAGCGGGGCAGTTAATAAAGAGAATGCTTTAGGAAGCTTTAACACGCTGTATCAGATCGCTTCATCAACAAGAGATACGGATACGATGGTAAGCTTGTGCGAAATGATCAACAAGGTAAGAGAATCGAATCATCGATCTGGATTATTTCATTTTACGGAGATGCGCAAAGGATCTTTTTATTGACTCTATATCGTTTTCATAGGCGAATTCAAAGAAAAGAGACCGATTCCGGTCTTTTTTTGTTGATTCAATTATTTCCTGCGGGGGTAAGTATTGTTTAAGAATAATCATACAACGAAGCTGAAGGGAGCACTAAGCATGAATAAACCTACAAAAAAACTTAATAAATTGCTTTTGATAACGATGATGAGTATCGTTGTTATTTTCACCGCTTCCGCTTGCAATAATGATAAGGATGCTAATAACAATGGCAATAGCAACGTGATTGAAGACGACGCCAATAACACCCCTGATACGACGGATGATGCCATAACAAACGATGATGCTACAACACCTTAAATACGCCATTTCTATGTAAAAGTGAACAAAGGGGCTGTCTCAAAATTTTCTTCAAATCTAATCAATTAGAGGTATTAGTACACCTATTTGCAACATTCCAATCTTGTTTGTTAAAAACAGGTGTACATTTACACTTATTTACTCTCGACTATCGGATCGCGCACATTACAATCATACGACGATCATCGCTGATGCTGGATATGGTCAGTCTGAGTTATTATGCGCTACAAGCAGCAAGCAAGGGAAAAACTGAGCTGCGAGGAAGGATATTCGCTGTCGGTAAGACGAATGATTGAATCCGAAAGTATTTTAGGGCAGATAAAGAATAACCAAGGATTCCGGCGTTTCTGCTTCGCAGCTTACCGAAGGTAAGTCTGGAGGTCGGGTTATAGACCAGAATAGAAAAAAGCAGTACAGGAATAGCTCTGCTGTACTGCTACCAATACTCCCGTTCAAAGCGAGCTATTCCTCAGCGAGCTTGATGCTTATGGGACAGCCCCTTTGCTTTTTAACTATTTTTTTGATTGTTTCTTTTTTGCTCTCGAAATATAGGATCTCTCGCTTTTATTGCGTTTATGCGAACGGTTTGATCTGTTTTCTTGTTCGCCACCTACTTGATTTTCATCAACATAGCAATATTCATAAAGGTGTTTTTCACAAGGAACACAGTGATGACGTGTAACAACGTTTACTTGGTGAACTACCTCTACGATTTGTGGATGGAAAACATCTCTGGTAACCGTTACTGGAGGATCATATACCCGGACTGTCGGACAAAATGGTCTGCAAGACAATATTGTCAGCTCCTTTCCTAGTAGTCTTCTATACAATATGAAACTCCCTTATACAATGCTTGTGCTACTGCCTTGCGAGACAAATGAGGATAGAGAAGCGCTAGGTTAATTCAATGGTTCGATCAAAAAAAACTAGAGATTGGACTTCTGATTGAAGTCTGATAATATGGGAGCAAGGCCTCTACTCTTAGAGGCCTATATTTTTATAAGGAGGAAGCAGCAAATGATGCGAACCATCGTCCAAACCTTGCCGCTGCGCAATACGTCTTTAGGGGGTGAAGTATACTATGAACCATAGTCTTCCCTTAGATACCCTTAGAGATCAGCTAAGGCTTCAGCTCGTAGTTTTGGGTGAAGAGAAGCAAGCTTTTCTTGATGCGCATGCGCCCAAACAGGAGTCAGAGCGAAAGCAAATCTATCAATTTATTACCGAATATGTACAGTTTGTCGAGAAAGAGCTGAAATCATCGGATGAGCGATTGCCATCAACCGTATTTATAGGCTGCGAGGTTACCATTTCTTATTTGGATGACGCTACCTCAGATACGTTCAAAATTGTTTATCCCCATGACGCAGATCCGGAGCAGAATAACATTTCGTTCCTCTCTCCTGTCGGAAGACAGCTGCTGATGAGCCGTATAGAAGATATTATATCGGTTGAGACGCCAGCTGGAGCTATGCGCATGCGAATGCTTCATATTCAATAGAACTAGAAAAAACCGCTGAAGCTATAGCTTCGGCGGTTTTTTAGTATGCTTTCTATCATTCTGAGAGGCACAATTAACCTCTGTTAGTTTGAAGTCTGATCACGTTCCAAGATGCTTTGCCGAGCAACGCTTTAACGTTTCCATTATCAGCTTTGGCAGTGCCGCGGTTATGAGGTACGACGTTGCTTGGGTTCGTTTTTGTATTATTTGCTTTCAAGTCATCATGCTCCAGAACGATATGCTCGATAATGCTTACATCGCCGAAGCTGCGAACATCTACATCAAGCTCAAGTGCTTCGGATAAATGACGATTGACGGCGAAAATAGTAATTTCTCCTAGCTCCTCATTGAAAACGCTGATTGCTTCTAAAAAAGGCACGTCAGTGAAATCCTTGGAATCGTATTTCGGTGATGAAATTATCGGATGAAGCACGGTTCCTCTTCCATAAACGGAAGCGTGAAGATAAGGATAATAGGTCGTTTGCAGCCATAATGGCCCGCCGGTCTCTGTCATTATTGGCGCGATGACATTAATCAGTTGAGCGATACATGCCATTTTTACGCGGTCCGCGTGTTTGAGCAGCGTAATTAGGAAACAGCCTACAGCCAGTGCATCCTCAAGTGTATACACATCCTCGAATTCAGGTGGAGCTACTTGCCAAAGCTCTTCTGCTCGGCTTGAGCCGATCGAGTTCCATACATTCCACTCATCAAGCGAGAGCATTAGCTTTTTCTTGCTCCGTTTCTTTGCCTTCATATAATCGCAAATGGCTGTTACGCTGTAAATGAACTGATCCATATCAAGCGATTTTGCCAAGAAGTTGGAGGAATCGTTTTCGTTATTGTTGTAATACGTATGAAGCGATAGGAAGTCCACTTGATCATAGGTAAGGTCAAGCACGGTTGCTTCCCACTCCGCGAAAGTGCTCATGCCGCTGGATGAGCTGCCACAAGCAACAAGCTCGATGGATGGATCGACCCAGCGCATTGCTTTGGCCGTTTCATTCGCGAGTCTTCCATATTCCACAGCAGTTTTTGCCCCGATTTGCCAAGGTCCGTCCATCTCATTCCCTAAGCACCAGGTTTTAAATTTATGAGGCTCTTTATAGCCATGTGAAATGCGAAGATCGCTGTAGTAAGACCCTGATGGATGGTTGCAATATTCAACAAGGTTTCTAGCCGCATCAATGCCGCGTGTTCCAAGATTTACAGCCATCATCACTTCTGAGCCGACAAGCTTCGCCCAATCTGCAAATTCGTTTGTTCCTACTTCATTCGTTTCTGTTGTCCACCATGCAAGATCAAGAAGACGTTTGCGCTCGGATTTAGGCCCGACGCCATCCTCCCAATTATAGCCGGATACAAAATTTCCTCCTGGATAACGTATAATTGGCACATTCAAAGAGCGAATGGCCTCCAACGCATCGCCGCGGAAGCCGTTTTCATCTGCGGTAGGGTGGCCGGGCTCGTAAATTCCGCCATATACTGCTCTGCCTAAGTGTTCAATGAATGATCCATAGAGCCGTGGGTCGACTGCGGAAAGTGTGAAATTTTTATCAATATGCATCGTAGATTTCATAGACATAAATAATTCTCCTCCTAGTTGAATTAATGTATTAACTAATTCATATTTGTTGATTTAATATCTAATATTTATCATAATAAATAAATACATTCAATACGATTGTTGTGAATTGCTTTAGGATTAACTAAATTACTAATTGTAAAAGCGGGTGAGTTTCACATGTATTTATCAACCGATGCAGCGTCGCTGCGTGTATACGAAGCGCTTGCGAGCGAAGTGCGCTTGCAAATTATTGATTTGCTGAACAACAAAGAGATGCATATAAAGGAGCTTGCTGCAGAGCTGTATTTGAGCAGCGCAATTGTAAGCACCCATGTCAACAAGCTGCAAAATGCTGGCCTCGTTAGTTATAGAATGCGCAGAATAAATGGAGGCACATATAAATATTGCTCCTTGTCGGCAGAGTATCTCCAAGTTAAACTGTCTAAATATGCAGAGAGTTCTAGAAAATATAAGGAAGTGTCCATACCGGTTGGACATTATACGGATATTGAAGCTGCACCGACCTGCGGCATTGCATCGACGGAAAAGATGATCGGGCATTATGATATGCCCACTTATTTTATGGATCCTGAGCGTGTTCAAGCAGGGATTTTATGGTTCACTAGAGGTTTTGTTGAATACAAAATTCCTAATTATTTATTTAAGGATCAGGTCGTACAGGAAATTGAAATATCATTTGAAATTGGATCAGAGGCACCCTATGTCAATGAGAATTGGCCGTCAGATATTCAATTTACTCTGAATGAGCAAAAGCTTGGCATGTGGACGAGTCCTGGCGACTTTGGCCGGATGAGAGGCCGATATTCACCAGATTGGTGGCATTCTGACGTTAATCAGTATGGCCTATTAAAGGTGCTTCGAATAAATAAAAAAGGTTCCTTTATCGATGGTCAGCAAATTTCTGATATGACGATTGATGATGTATCATGGAATCGTTCGCAGTGGACATTCCGTATAAGTGCGGACGATACGTCGCAGGGCCGCGGCGGTCTCACTCTTTATGGAAAAGGCTTCGGGAATTATGACCAAGATATTGTTATTCGCAGCTATTATGAATGATTGCCTTCTTATTTGACAGAAAAAAATGACGGGGATGGCGGAGGTTTACGAATGGAAATTTCATGTCGTGTTGTTATTGTAGATGACGAACTATTAGTCAGGCAGGGAATTAAGCATCTGTTGAATTGGGAACAGGAGGGCTTCCAGATTGTGGGGGAGGCATCAAATGGAAAAGAGGCGCTTGAGCTGATTGAGCGCGTCGAGCCTCATATTGTGATCACTGATATCGTTATGCCAGTTATGGGCGGAGAAGAGTTAACTCGTGCAATAAAGGCAAGATATCCAGAGATTGAAGTGATCATATTGAGCAGTTATGGCGAGTTTGATTATGTGAGATCGACCTTTCAAAGCGGCGTAGTCGATTATATTTTAAAACCTAAGCTTGAAGCTATTCAGCTATTAGACACGGTGAAACGAACGGCGCAAAAAATTCCATCACTGAAGCTAGTGGAATCAACTAACGAGGCTTTATCCGTTAAACATATTGTTGAGAAGCTAATATCCGGTTACGAAATCGATGTGGATGACCACGTCCTTGCAGAAGCATTTCCTCATAACAGCTATCGGCTGATTGGGGTAGATTTGAAGTCTCTGAACAGCATGAGCAGGGAAAGATATGATGATTCCTATTGGCTCGACAAAATGAAAGCGGTACTCAGCAGCGAATGTCCGCAGGCGATTTATTTTGCACTTCCGGTAGAACATAATATGGCAACACTACTCGTCAATATAGATCAAAGCGAGCAGCATAGCTTGGTAAGAGCAGGCAGAGAGCTTGCTGCTTGGTCGGGAGAGCGGTTGAAAGAGATTGGTTGGACGATCGGTGAGGCATTTGATGATTTGAGGCAGCTTGGTTCGAACTACAAGAACAGTTTTCTGAAATTAAACGCCTACCGTTACTTTCTTCCGCCCACCAATCGTTTAATCGTACATGGCGAACTTCCAAAAACCTCGGATGAAATTGATGTCTTCAACATGAATCAATTTACTGAGCTTTTGAACAGACGGCAATTCGATGAAGCGTTTGACGAGCTGCTCAATTATGTGAATAGTCGTTCAAGCCAATATAAAACCGATGTTTTCGAGTTTAAGTCCTTTTTAGGCAATGTGATTTTCAATATAACGATTTTATTGGGTCGCCTTGACCCAGCGATGAAAAAGCTAGATGAAACGAAGTATGCCTATTTCAAATCCATTGGTGAATCTTCTCATGTCAACGAGGCAGCTGCGCTCTTACAAGCATTTATTAACGAAGTGAATGACGTGGTTCAGGTGAGAGGAGCAGCAAGCAGCAACCCGAATATGACGCTGCTGCTGCAATTTATTCGGGAGAACTATGCTGAGCCGCTTAGTCTGACGGAGATCGCCAAGCATTTTCATTTTAATCCATCGTATTTGTCTAGTTATTTCACAGCGCATAATAAAGAAGGCTTTAGTGAATATTTGAATAAAATCAGAGTGGAGAAAGCGGCTGAGCTGCTGCAGCAAGACGCAGCGTCCATTTCTGAAATTAGCGGCATGGTTGGTTACTCAGATCACAGTTATTTCACGAAAGTATTTAAGAAGCTGACGGGTCTGTCGCCTAGTCATTATAGAAAACAATACATGGGCAAGAAGAGGGATTAGGTTATGAGAGTTTTTTTGGACAAATTTAAATATCACGGCCTATTTATAAAAATGTTTACGGTGACGCTTGTCAGCATCATTGCCGTGTCGCTGCTTACCTCTACCGTCATGATACAAATGTCAGAGAAGCTGTTCATGAATACCTTCAGCATTACAAATTCCAAAATCATCAATCAAATTAAAGCGAACTTTGAATCCTTCAACTATTCGATCGTCACCGCCTCCAATAATGTGCTGCAAAACGGTTCGATAAAAGGTTTCCTCACAAAGCCGGATAAAAACGCTATTTCGTCGGTTAGCAGTTATTATGAGGCCAGTATGCAAATGAAACGGATTCAGTCCAATGTCGCTGCATACCCCGTCACCATTACGATCACAGGGATTAATGGCAAAAGCCATTCGACAGACAGCTATTATTGGCCGAGTTCCTTGGAGAAGCTAAGAAATAGCCGCTTAACCGAGAATACGCTAGTCGCGCCAAAGCGGTTAATCTATCAGTTGGATATTGAGAACATGGCTGATACGTCAGCAGAAGATCCGATTATCGTTGCATCCAGGGCACTTATGGAAAAGACGAGCGCGAAAAAATACGGCATTGTTTATTTTGCAATAAAGGAAAGTGAATTTAAACGGTTTTATTCAAGCTTCACAAGCAGAGGCAATGATGTCGTTATTTTGGATCGATCTGGTTTGGTCGTTTCGAGCAATCGTCATGAGCTTATAGGAAAACAAGAAGACGCTCTGCTCGGTTACGCTAAAGAAATTGACGAGCAAAAATTAGATTATAAAGATGTAAGCGTGATGGGGAAAAGCAACTTGGTGCTCTCTCAATATCTGCCTGTTTATGATTTTTATCTCGTTAATTTAATCGACAAGCAAGCAGTGCTCAGCGAGATGGTTGATTTTAAGACTGTCGCGCTTATTTGCATTGCCATTGTTTTCAGTGCACTTATTATCGTATTTCTTATATCAAGAAGATTGACGAAATCGTTGACGATGCTCGCTAGACAAATGTCGCGTATTACGGCCAATCCCTTCGATAATTATATTAACGTCACAGGCAGCTATGAGATTAAGCAGCTCGGAAATGCTTACAACTATATGTTGGATGAACTAAATGATTATATTAAGCAGCTGATTCAGACGCAGAAGGACCAGCGCAATGCAGAGCTTTCAGCGCTGCAAATGCAAATTAATCCACATTTTCTTTATAACACATTAGCATCCGTCAAAATATTAGTGCAGCAGGGCAACAAGGAAAAAGCAGCAGCCACGATCAATTCACTTATTTCACTTTTGCAAAATACAGTAAGCAACATCAGCGAGACAATCAGCGTAGCGCAAGAGCTCGTTAATTTAAAACATTATGTTTTCATTAACCATGTTCGTTACGGCGAGCAAATTGTCGTCAATTATTTTGTTTCGAATGATTGTTATGGGTATCATTTACCGAAGCTCATCATCCAGCCGTTTATTGAAAATGCCTTCTTTCACGCCTTCCAAGAGCGAAACGATGGACATATTTATGTGCTTTTCTCGCGCGAGGAAAATGCATTAGTGATTGAAGTTGTCGACAATGGGGTTGGCATGAAGGATTATGACCATGAAAATCAGGACAACAGCTCGAGCAGCGGCAGCCATTTTTTCTCTGGAATTGGCATTCGAAACGTTCAAGATCGGATCGTATTGCTCTATGGAGAGGAATTTGGCGTTGAAATTGTGAGTGATATCGGTGAGGGAACACGGGTGAAAATTAGGCTACCGCTCAAATCCTCCTAAAAAAAATACCAATAAACAAAATAAATCACAATTACATAATAACGCTTGGAAAGGTAACAATAGAATGACAAAAGCACACAAATATATTGCTAACGGGTCAATTTATCGAGTTGATATAATTAAAATCGTTAGCCGGCAAACGCTTTCAAATAAGTATCCAAGGGGTTGAATGAATTGAAAAAACTACTTGCAATTATGTTGGCCAGCTTCGTTCTGCTGACCGCATGTTCTAGTAAAGAAAACAATGTTCCTAACAATGGCGGTAAACCTGCTGAGGGGACGAAGGAAATTACAGTATGGGCGTGGGATAAAGCTTTTAACATCGGTGCTATGGAGCGCGCAAGCGAAGCCTACAAAGCAAAAAATCCGGATTCCACTTTAAAAGTAAACATCGTTGAAAATGCACAAGCGGATATTATTCAAAAATTGAATGCTGGTTTGAACGCAGGTACAACAAAAAGCTTGCCAACAATCGTGTTGATTGAAGATTACCGTGCACAAAGCTTCTTGCAAGCTTACCCAGAAGCATTTTTCGAATTAACAGATTTCATTAAGCCAGGCGATTTTGCCGATTACAAAATCGGGCCAACTAGCCTAGATGGCAAGCAATACGGCGTACCATTTGATACGGGCGCTGCGGGCTTGTACGTAAGAAAAGACTACTTAGAAGAAGCAGGCTATAAGCTAGCTGACCTTCAAGATATTGACTGGAAGAAGTTTATCGAGATCGGTAAAGCTGTGAAAGCCAAAACAGGCAAAGCACTTCTTACACAAGATCCGAATGACCTTGGACTCATTCGCATGATGATCCAATCTGCTGGTTCATGGTACTTGAAGGAAGACGGTACTACACCTAACTTAGCAGGCAACGAAGCGCTTAAGGAAGCTTTTGAAACATACAAAGAAATTATGAACGCTGACATCGTAAAGGTTATTTCTGACTGGAGCCAATTTGTTGGTGGATTCAATAGCGGTGATGTAGCAACGATCCCTACCGGCAACTGGATTACAGCTTCCGTTAAGGCTGAAGCATCACAGTCCGGCAAATGGGCAGTCGTGCCATTCCCTAAACTAACGAACAACCCGAATTCCGTAAATGCTTCTAACCTTGGCGGCAGCTCATGGTATGTCATGAACGTTGACGGCAAAGAAGCAGCGGCAGAATTTTTGAAACAAACATTTGGTTCGGATGTAGATCTTTATCAGAAGCTTGTAACAGAGATTGGCGCAATCGGAACACTTAAAGCAGCAGCTGCTGGCGATGCGTACAAGCAAGCGGATGAATTTTTCGGCGGACAAAAGGTCATTGAAGATTTCGCTAAATGGACAGAAAAAATTCCAAAAGTGAACTACGGCATGCACACGTACGCGATTGAAGATATTCTCGTTGTAGAAATGCAAAATTTCTTAGGCGGCAAAACAATCGATAAAGTGTTAAGCGATGCTCAAGCACAAGCAGAAACGCAAGTTAAATAAATCAGAGCATACGGCAAGTGAATAAAACCTGGGGCTTCTCCTACTCCTGATTCGCATGTTCGGCTTCCGGCAGCAGGAGCTGGAGGAGTCTAAAGGTTTTATTTTTTCCGTAAAGAAAGGGGTTAGGCTAACGTGAAAGCAGCGAGGCCTGGCGTGAGTATTCGCACGAGAGCCAACTTAACTGGATGGATGTTCGTTATTCTAGCCGTCATTATGATTGCGGCATTCTATTTCTATCCGATGATTCAAGCGCTCATTTTATCGTTTAAATCCGGTAAAGGTATGAATCTATCATTTACAGGATTTGATAACTACGTTCGGCTATTCAGCGATAAAACGTTTTTGACTGCCGTTAAAAACACATTTATTTATTTGATTATTCAAGTACCCGTTATGATTGTTTTGGCTATGTTTATTTCTGTATTGCTAAATGACAGCAAGCTGAAATTTAAAGGTTTTTTCCGTACGGCAATATTTTTACCGGCCGTTACCTCACTCGTTGCTTATTCCGTTATTTTTAAATACTTGTTTGCTACAGACGGATTGGTCAATAAAATGCTGACTAATCTCCATTTGGTCTCGACACCGATTCAATGGATCACGGACCCTTTCTGGGCGAAAATAACAGTTATCATTGCAATCACATGGCGCTGGACTGGCTACAATATGATTTTCTACTTGTCCGCGCTTCAAAATATTGATCACTCGATTTATGAGGCAGCAAAAATTGATGGCGCCTCCTCTACGAGACAGTTTTTTGGCATTACGGTGCCATTGCTTAAACCAATCATATTGTTTACATCCATTACTTCTACGATCGGAACCTTGCAGCTGTTTGATGAAGTTGTCAATATTACGAAGGGTGGACCAGGCAATGCGTCGATGTCCATTTCGCAATATATTTACAATTTGTCATTCAAGTATTCGTCCGATTTCGGCTATGCTGCAACCGTGTCGTATTCCATCGTAATCATGATCATCATATTGGCATTTGTACAGTTTAAAGCGGCAGGTGATAAAAATGGATAAATTAAAACGCATCTTTGTTTATATTTTTCTAAGTGTCGCTGCGTTCGTGTCCATCTTTCCATTTCTTTGGATGATTATCAGCGCTACGAATAAGTCGGCTGACGTAACGAAGGGAAGATTGCTTCCCGGCAGCCAGCTGTTTGAAAATTTAAGTCAGTTATTTGAGACGGTAGATATTGTTCCAGCATTGTTGAACTCGGCAAAAATATCGGTCACAACAACCATATTGGCCATGGTTATTGCCTCGCTCGCTGGTTATGGCTTTGAGATTTATAAGAGCAAGGCAAAGGATGTTGTATTTAACATCTTGCTGTTATCCATGATGATACCTTTTGCGGCTATCATGGTGCCGTTGTATCAAATGTTTGCAGGCATATCGCAAGCTGTTCCCTTTCTCGGCATAGACACGTTGTCTGGTGTAGTCCTTCCGACCTTTACCACAGCGTTTCTTATTTTCTTCTTCCGTCAGAACACGAAGATGTTTCCGCGGGAGCTGCTGGAGGCGGGCCGAATTGACGGGCTTAACGAAATTAGTCTTTTCTTCCGTATCTTCATGCCTACAATGAAAACGACCTATGCAGCAGCAGGAATCATTACCTTCATGTCAAGCTGGAACAACTACTTATGGCCGCTCATTGTATTGCAATCGCCGGAGAAGAAAACAATTCCGATGCTCATATCCAATCTAGGATCGAGCTATTCACCGGATTACGGCATTATTATGACAGCGATCGTTATATCCACGATTCCAACTGCGCTTGTATTCTTCCTAATGCAGAAGCATTTCGTAGCAGGGATGACGGGTTCCGTAAAATAAGCATAATCAAAGTCAGGCGGGCTGCTTGTTTCACCGCAGCCCGCCTGGCTTTTAAATCCATTTAAGGGGAAAATAAAATGAATGAAATGAAACCGACGATAAATTGGCTTACCGATTTAAGCGTATTTGCTGTGAACCGGCTGCCAGCACATTCTGATCATCGCTATTACGAATCAATAGAGGAAGCAGCCGCTGATCACCAAATGGCACTTCGCTATGATCTAAACGGAAGCTGGAAATTCAGCTATGCAGTGAAACCGGAGGATCGTCCAGAGAGATTCTACCAATTGGATTATGTTTGCGATAGCTGGGGAGATATTAACGTGCCGGGACATATCCAAATGCAGGGATACGGCAAACCGCAATATGTAAACACGATGTATCCTTGGGACGGTCATCATGATATTCGTCCGCCAGCTATTCCGGAGGATCATAACCCTGTCGGCAGCTACGTTAAATATTTTAAGGTACCAGCTAATATGCAGCAAAAACCAGTCTACATTTCGTTTCAAGGTGTAGAGTCAGCGTTTTATGTATGGTTGAACGGTGAATTTGTGGGATACAGCGAGGACAGCTTTACGCCAGCGGAGTTTGATTTATCTCCTTATTTGGTGGATGGCGAAAACAAGCTTGCGGTTGAAGTTTATCAGCGCAGTACAGGCAGCTGGCTGGAAGATCAGGACTTCTGGCGTTTCTCAGGCATTTTCCGTGATGTTTATTTGTATTCCGTTCCAAGTATCCACGTCCGTGATCTATTTGTACATGCAGATTTAAATGATGACTATACTAATGGCAGTATTCAAGCAGATCTGAAACTCGAAGGGCAGCAGCCATCGAGAATAAGGATGGAACTAAAGGATGCAGACGGTTTAACTGTTGCGACGGTTTCCTCTGATTCGGTCGAAGGTCCATCCTTATCCCTTTCATTGGATGCAGGTATAGTAATCCCTTGGAGTGCAGAAAAGCCTTATTTGTATATGCTTTATATTACCGCTTATGATCAAGCAGGTCATCTCATTGAAGCGATTCCTCAGAGGGTTGGCTTCCGCAAATTTGAAATGATCAACAAAATCATGCATCTAAACGGCAAGCGTATCGTATTTAAGGGCGTAAACCGCCATGAATTCAATAGCCGCAAGGGAAGAGCAATTTCGAAGGAAGATATGCTTTGGGATATTGCAACGCTTAAGCGAAACAATCTGAATGCGGTGAGAACCTCTCATTATCCGAATCAATCGTTATGGTATGAGCTATGTGATATTTATGGCGTCTATGTCATCGATGAGATGAATCTGGAGACGCATGGCTCGTGGCAGAAAATGGGCGCGGTTGAGCCTTCGTGGAACATCCCGGAAAACAAGCCGGAATGGCAGCCTATCGTGATGGACCGTGCGATTTCCATGGTTGAACGCGATAAGAACCATCCATCTATTCTGATTTGGTCAGTGGGCAATGAAGCTTATGCAGGCGAGGTGCTCTTGAACGTATCGAATTATTTCCGCGAGACGGACCCTAGCCGTTTAGTTCATTATGAAGGTGTATTCCATAACCGCAAATATAACGACACAAGCGACATGGAGAGCCGAATGTATGCTAAGCCCGCTGATATCGAAGAGTATTTGAACGATGACCCGCAAAAGCCATATATTAGCTGTGAATATATGCATGCTATGGGCAACTCAGTAGGCGGCATGCATAAATACACGGAGCTTGAACAAAAGTATCCGATGTATCAAGGCGGCTTCATTTGGGACTATATTGACCAGGTAATCGTGAAGAAGGACCGCTATGGTAAAGAGTTTCTTGCTTACGGCGGAGACTTCGATGATCGCGCGACGGATTATAACTTCTGTACGAATGGTATTGTTTATGCGGATCGTAAGGAATCGCCGAAGATGCAGGAAGTAAAATTTCTTTATCAGAACTTGAAGCTTATTCCTGATCGCCATGGCGTGACGATTAAGAATGAGAATTTGTTCGAGGGTACGGATGCATATGATTTAGTTGTTTGCCTCCATCTTGAAGGAAAAGAAATATTCCGCAGTACATTATCCGTTGATGTGGCTGCACAAAGCGAATCATATGTGAAGCTTGAGCTTCCTGAGGCAGCGGAGCAAGGGGAATATGTACTGCATGCTGCGCTCACATTGAAAGAAGATCATTTATGGGCACTAGCTGGCTATGAGATTTCCTTCGGACAATTTGTGTTTTTAGTGGAAAATCGTGCGGAAGCCGTGCATCCGGAAGATTCGCTTCGAGTTGTCGAAGGCGATGTTAACATTGGCATGCATGGTCGCGACTTCAGCATCATGTTCTCGAAGCAGGCAGGCACGCTCACATCGGTCAATTATGCGGGCAAAGAGATGATTGCTATCCCGCCGGCGCCATTATTCTGGCGTGCAACAACGGATAACGATAAAGGCTTCTCGCTCGGCTTCGATTCCGGCGTATGGTTTGCGGCAAGCCTGACACGCAAATGTACTCAAGTTGAACTTACCGAGCAGTCTGGAAGTGCAACCGTTACCTTCCAGTACAAGCTGAGCATTAGCTCGGAAGTGCTTGTCACCGTAGCGTACACCGTGTTCGCAGACGGCAGCTTGAACGTCAAATCCCGCTACAAAGGAGCGGAAGGGCTGCCGAAGCTGCCAATATTCGCATTATCATTCAAGGTTCCCGCAGATTATAGCCATTTGGATTGGTACGCCATGGGGCCGGAAGAGAACTACATTGACCGGGCATTTGGCGCTAAGCTTTGTGAGTTCAGCAACAATGCCGCAGACAATGTATCCGGCTATGTCGTGCCGCAAGAATCAGGTAATCGCACGGGCGTTCGCCGTGTAAATATTACGAATGATTATGGTCGCGGCATTCGAATTTCAGCGCCTGCATCGCAGCCGGTAGAATGCAATATTTCGCCTTATACAGCATTTGAGCTTGAAAGTGCCAGCCATCACTACGAGCTGCCGAACGTGCATTATACGGTAGTTACCGTAGCCGGCAGACAAATGGGTGTTGGCGGTGACGACAGCTGGGGTGCGCCAGTCCATGACGAATATCTCATTCCAGCAAATCAAGAGATGGCGTTTGAATTCAATATTCACCGCGTATAAGTTATGTTTATGAACAAGGCTATGTAAAATGAAGGGAGGCTGTCCCCAATGTAGATTATTCTACTTCAGGGGCAGCCTCTATTTATTTTTCCTGCCGGTACTTGGAAGGACTGCAGCCTTCACTCCCTTTGAATGCGCGGCTGAAAGCATGAATGTTCGAATAGCCGAGCTGCTCAGCGATATCCTGCATCGGCAAATAAGTAAACTGAATCATCATTTTTGCTTTTTCTATACGGATCTGCTGATGATATTGAATCGGTGTTTTCTGAAACATGTTTTTGAACAAATGAATCAAATGGAATTTGCTTATATGGAATCGCTCAGACAGCTCATCCAGCTTGATGCAGCGGTGCACATTATGCTCGATGTATGAACGAACATCCGTAAGCAGCCCCAGCTGTCCATCACTTTTCGTTTTGCTTCCCCAATATTGCTCCCTCATTATGAGGGACAAAATCGCCAGCAAACAGCTTTTGATACGGATCTCATAAATGGGAGGTTTCGTTTCGAATTCGCGAATCAATTCGAAAAGCGATTGTTCCAAAGGAAAGGGATCTCCAAGGCGAAAATGAGTAGGCATAAGAAACGGTGATGCGGATAGCTCATTATTACGAAACCAGCCCTTCTCCTTCGTATTCATCTGATGGAGCGGTTTAAAGGAAACGCCAACATCTTGGCTGTCAGGCTGAACATACAGATCAAAATGAACATGGGGCTGGCGAACTCTCGTTCCGCCAATATTTTGAATAGCGTGTCTTTGCCCGGGCTTAAAGAAGAAGCAGTCTCCAGCCTTTCCGTGATAGACAACATCCTCCACGGTTACGAGCATTTGACCCTCCATGAGGTATAGCAGCTCATAATCCCAAATAACCCGCTCATCCATCTTCCACGTAGGCTCCAGCACACTGTCCATAGCCACCCGAATATAGGGGGACAGTTTATCGACCTGCATATCGATCACCTCAGCAATTTATGATAAACAACTTAACAATAAAAGGTAAGGGATAATCATATCTATCATTATATAATAGGCTCGATAATAAACAATAATTGATACATGAGGTGATGGACTATGCTGCAGCAGCACGGACTAGGATTTGGTTTATCCTCCGCTCCGCTCGTCACGAATGCGCGTACCCGATCCATTTCAGCAGAAAATGTGAATGGTGAGAAAGGGCAGGGCGGTAAAGAAGCGAGCAACTTGGGCATTGGAAGAAAAGGCAGGCCTGCCATAACACTGGGTCAAGGTGAAGAAGTGACGCTTGCCCATATCCAAGGGACGGGAGTCATTCAGCATTTCTGGATTACTGTCGCGGACAAAACGGGCAGAGGGCATGCGGCACAATACGTGCTTCGTGATCTTATTCTGCGCATGTACTGGGATGATGAGACGAGCCCATCGGTGGACGTTCCGCTCGGTGATTTTTTCTGCAATGGCTTCGGTGTGCGAGCAAGCGTTCATTCACTTCCGATTGCTGTCGTTCCGACGGGCGGCATGAACTGTTATATTCCAATGCCGTTCCGGAAATCGGCGAAAATCACGATTGTAAATCAGCATGCCGCTAACATAGATGGTTTTTTCTATACGTTTAATTATTCGCTCGTTGATGAGCTGCCAGAGAATGCAGCGTATTTTCACGCGCAGTGGCGCCGTGAGAAGGTCACAGAAATAGGCAAAGACTATACGATTCTGGATAATGTCAAAGGTGCAGGACAATATATCGGCACATACCTTGCATGGGCCGCACTCGAGCGGAACTGGTGGGGAGAAGGCGAGATCAAATTTTATATGGATGGCGATCAAGATTGGCCTACGATTTGTGGAACGGGCACGGAGGACTATGTGGGAGGCGCATGGTGTTTCAGCAATACGCGGACAAACGAACCCGAATCGTATTCCACGGCGTATTTGGGCTATAAGTTTTACAAGGAAACGACGGAGGTCGACCCGTGGTATGGTCATAATGTACCCATGCACGGCATGTACCGCTGGCATCTGCCCGATCCGATTCGATTTAAAAATGATCTGCGTGTGACGATTCAGCAAATCGGTCACGACCATACGAAGCTGTTCGAACGCTCCGACGACATCTCATCCGTAGCCTATTGGTATCAGATGGAGCCGCATGCCCCATTTCCTCAGATGCCCCCGGCTAATGAGCGATGGCCGAGGTAAGCATAAGGCAGTGAATACATTCGTGATAACAATAGAATAGAAGTCCATGATATGATAGGGAGAACGTCGTATTTTACAAAAGAAAGGAGTTACTCGAATATGTACGAGCATCTCGTATCATTTAAGTTTAAAGAGAAGCTTTCTAGCACCAAAGAACAAGAGCTGCTGAGCGCTCTTTATTCCTTGCAAACAGAAGTTCCAGGCATCATTGAATTGACTGCAGGCTGTAATGCAACGACAGAAACGGATAATATTCAAGGTTACACACTGGGCTTGCGAGTTACCTTTAAGGATCAGCAGTCTTTGCTCGACTACGGTCCGCATCCTGCACATCAGCATTTTGTAGGTTTGCTGGACGGGCTGCTTGATAACGTAATCGTTGTAGATTATCCAATCTTGAATAAACCGATCAACTAGCTGTCGAATCTGAAGCAGGCAGGGTGAGCAAATGGCTGAAAAGGAAGAGCTGGTTCGGTTTGGCGTGTCCTTTCCGGCACCGCTGATTGATCAATTTGATCGATATACAGACGAACTTGGCTATCATAATCGATCGGAGGCCATTCGTGATTTGGTTAGGCGAGCCTTGCTTGAGCCAACCAGAATGAACGGTCAGGAGCATGTTGCAGGTACGATTGTTCTCGTATATGATCACCATGTCAGTGATTTACCCATTGTTCTGATGGAGGTGCAGCATCGCTTTCATCACGATATTATTTCCAACATGCATGTCCACTTAAACCATGATCAATGCTTGGAGGTCATCGTCGTGAGAGGACAGCTGTCGCGCCTGCGGTCGCTGCATCAGCAGATTCAAGCACAGAAGGGCGTCATTTATGCCGAGCTCTCCGTTACTTATGCGGATAAACATGATTCTGCCATAGAGCATACTCATACTTGAGATCGGAAGCTGTTATATTTGAATTTTTTAATAGGATTGTACATTTAAGAGGATTTCTAACATATCGACGCTGTCGATGTTAGGTCCTCTTTTTTTCTGGCGTTTTTTGAGCGAATTTTGAAGAAAAAGGATGAAACTCTATCAAAGTCGTGTTACAATATCACATAATCGTGTTACTTAATGTAACGCAACAGGAGGGATTGGGTTGAAAACTATCGTTTCAGCTATCACTTATGCAATCATTGTTATATTCATCATCACAGGATGCAGCAGTGTGAAGCCGGCAGACACTACTGCCAAAACAGATGAGCTAATTGTTGCGGTAGGATCAGAGCCGGACACCGGTTTTGATCCGATTAAAGGCTGGGGACGGTACGGCTCTCCGCTATTCCAGAGTACACTGCTTAAACGGGATGATGATCTGAATATTGTGAACGATTTGGCTGCTGACTATCACGTAAGCGAGGATGGCAAGTCGTGGAAGGTCAAACTGCGGGAGGATGTCGTATTCTCCGACGGAAAGCCGTTAACTTCTGAGGATGTGAAGTTTACATTTGATACAGCTGCCAGCAATGGCGCTGCGATTGATCTAACTAATTTAGCAAACGTAGAAGCAGGAAATAACGAAGTTGTGTTTCATTTAAAGAAACCGCAATCGACATTTGTTTATTATCTCATAACGACAGGTATTGTACCTAAACATGCTTATTCGAGTAGTTATGCGGAAAATCCGATCGGCTCAGGTCCGTTTACATTCGTACAATGGGATCGCGGACAGCAGCTAATCGTAAAGGCAAACGCGAACTATTACGGAGACAAGCCGTATTTTCAGAAGCTGACTTTCTTATTTTTAAATGAAGACGGGCCATTCGCGGCGGCAAAGGCTGGAAGCGTTGATCTTGCTTATATACCGTCCACGTTTAGCAAACAAAAGGTTGCTGGCATGCGGATTGAAGCAGTAAAAACAGTAGATAACCGCGGAATAGCATTCCCCTTTGTCAAAGCTGGCGGCAAAACGGAAGAAGGTTATCCCATTGGAAATGATGTAACCGCAGATAAAGCAATACGCCTGGCTATCAATACGGTAATCGATCGTCAGCAGCTGGTCGATGGCATTTTGGACGGGCATGGCTCACCTGCCTATACAGCGAATGATGGTCTTCCATGGTGGAATGACGAGACGAAGATCAAGGATAATGATGCTGCTGCAGCCGCCAAAATATTAGCGGATGGAGGCTGGGTGGACAGCGATGGTGATGGTATCGTCGAAAAAGGGACGTTAAAAGCACAGTTTACACTTCTGTATCCTTCAGGTGACGTTACACGGCAATCGTTAGCGCTGGCTGCGGCGGAAATGGTGAAAGCTGCCGGCATTCACATTTTGGTTGAAGGTAAAAGCTGGAACGAGCTCGAGAAGCTGATGCATTCGAATGCTATGCTGCTAGGCTGGGGAAGTCATGACCCGCTCGAAATGTACAATCTATACAGCAGCACATTTGGTGGCGTTGACTATTACAATACGGGTTATTACAGCAACCAGACCGTGGATCAGCTGTTTGAACAAGCGTTGGACGCGCGTACGGAGGAAGAAGCACTGGCCTATTGGAAAAAAGCGCAATGGGATGGACAAACGGGACTGAGTGCAAAAGGCGATGCTCCATGGGCATGGCTCGTAAATATTGATCATTTGTTTCTCGTGAAGGACAAGCTTTATATCGGAAAGCAGCGAATTCAGCCGCATGGTCACGGATGGCCTGTAACGGACAATATTGAGAGCTGGCGCTGGGAAGAGTAACGGGCGGGAGAGGTTGTCAGCATGCTACAGGGAGTTGCAGTATTTGTAGGGAAAAAGTTTATCCGATTAATTGCGCTGCTTGCATCGGTCAGCATCATTACTTTTGCGCTCGTTGCTTTATCGCCGATTGATCCCGTGCAATCGTATATCGGAGCAGATGTCATGCGTGTCGGCGCAGAGCAAAGGGAGCAGATTGCTGCTTATTGGGGACTTGACCGACCATTCGCTGAACGGTTTATAAAATGGGCGTCTGCTCTGCTGCAAGGAGATATGGGCACCTCAATGATATACAGAGAGGCTGTAACGAAGGTGATTGCGGACCGTTTCTTGCACTCGGTGCTGCTCATGGCGTTCGCATGGACGCTGTCAGGCATTATTGGATTTGCCGCTGGCGTAGCCGCAGCTATAAAGAAGGATTCATGGTTGGATCGGTTGATCAAAAGCTATTGCTATACGCTGGCTTCGACGCCTGCCTTTTGGATCGGCCTGCTGCTTATGATGGTATTTGCTGTATGGCTCGGCTGGCTGCCAGTAGGGCTCGGTGTTCCTGCTGGGGTATTGTCAGGTAGCGTAACGGCTGCCGATTATATTCGTCATATGATTTTGCCAGGTATTACGCTGAGTGTCGTGGGCATCGCACCGATTGCACTCCATACACGCCAGAAGCTGATTGATGTGATGGAAAGCGATTATTATTTGTTTGCCAGAGCTCGAGGTGAATATGGTGTGAGTTTGTTTCTTAGACATGGTCTTCGCAACATTGCATTGCCTGCTATTACGCTGCAGTTTGCTTCATTTGGCGAATTGTTCGGTGGAGCCGTTCTTGCAGAGCAGGTGTTTTCTTATCCGGGACTCGGTCAAGCGACGGTAGAAGCGGGACTTCGCGGTGATGTGCCGCTGCTTATGGGGCTTGTCTTATGCAGTACGATCTTCGTATTTACAGGCAATGCAATAGCTGATTATTTTTACCGTATGGTTGATCCAAGGCTGAGGTACGGGAAGGAGGCGCAAGGATGAATCAGCTGACAATTCTGCAGAAACCAGCTGCTCGGAAGCGTTCAAACGAACGGCGACGAATGCTTATATCGGCAATAGGCGCAGCGCTTCTGCTTGCAAGCATCGGCATAGGCAGCTGGCTTCTTGATTCATCTGGACTTTCAGTTCAGCTGAATAATCGGAACTTGCCTCCGTCGCTAGCTCATTTGTTCGGAACCGATTGGCTGGGGAGGGATATGCTTTCCCGCACTGTGAAGGGACTGGCGCTTAGCATTCAAGTTGGGCTGCTCGGTTCGATTTCCAGCGTACTTATTGCAGCGATGATGGGATTGATGGCGGCAACGCTTGGGAAGACGGCTGATCGCATTATTTCCTGGCTTATTGATGTTTTTCTAAGCGTACCTCATCTCGTATTGCTTATATTGATTGCTTTTGTTTGCGGGGGCGGCCTTAAAGGGGTAGCCATCGGCATCATGCTGACGCATTGGCCAAGCCTTGCTCGAGTGATTCGTGCGGAGGCGATGCAGCTCATGTCAGCGGAATATGTGCTAGTTGCGAGGAAGCTCGGAAGATCACGTTTGTCCGTTGCTGCGAGGCACTTAGCGCCGCATTTATTTCCGCAATTGTTGGTTGGTTTTCTGCTGTTGTTTCCACATGCTGTGCTGCATGAAGCGGCGATAACCTTCCTAGGCCTTGGCATGTCACCGCATCAGCCCGCAATAGGAATTATACTTTCTGAATCCATGCGTTACTTATCGACAGGAATGTGGTGGCTTGCGGTATTTCCGGGACTCGGATTGCTGCTGACTGTACGCGCGTTTGATAAGCTGGGCAACCATTTGCGGCTGCTCATTGACCCGCGGAATGCTCAGCTATGACGCTAATGGAAGGCGATATTGATCAATATGGAGGGAGGTTCCCCTATGCCGCTGCTGGAGGTGAATAAACTATCCATTTCCTTTATGCACTATGTGAAAGGCAGCTCGCAGGAGCAGGTTTCGATTATCGATGAGCTGGATTTCGCGATAAATGAAGGTGAAATCGTAGCCGTCGTTGGAGCGAGCGGATCGGGAAAAAGCTTGCTTGCTCATGCGATTATGGGCATTTTGCCTAAAAATGTTGTGATGACCGGAACCATCTCATACGGCGGAGAAGTGCTGAGTGAAGCTAAGCTTAAGCGCTACCGCGGTAAGGAAATTGCCTTAGTACCGCAATCGGTAAGCTTCCTTAATCCGTTAATGCGCGTAGGCAAGCAGCTGCGCACGAGCGCTGATGGCGCTGAGCAGCTTCAGGAACGGAGAGGGTTATTTGCGCGGCTTCAGCTTGGAGCACATGTGGAGAGGCTGTTTCCCTTTCAGCTTTCAGGAGGCATGGCTCGTAAGGTGCTTGTCTCTACGGCAGCGCTGGAAAGAACAAGGCTGATCATCGCAGATGAGCCTACGCCAGGCATGCATCCGGATGATGTTGCAGAGGCGCTCGGTCACTTCAAGCAGCTCGCTGAAGGCGGCTGTGCCGTGTTGTTTATTACACATGACATTGAAGCAGCTCTACAAATTGCAGATAAGGTCGCTATATTTTATGCGGGAACCGCTGTTGAGGTCGCTTCGGCCAAAGATTTCCACGGAAATGGTGAGCAGCTTAGGCATCCATACAGCCGCGCCTTATGGCGTGCGCTTCCTCAAAATGGTTTCGAACCGCTGGCCGGGACGCAACCTGCAAGGAGTTCTGCGATTTCAGGCTGTCTCTTTGCTGAACGCTGCAGCTTGGCTACAGAACGATGTGTTGACAGCAGGCCGGCCGCTCGCAGCCTTCGGAGTGGAATGGTGAGGTGTGTTCATGCGACTTGAAGGAAGGAATCTCGGCTGGCGTTATGCGGACGGTCCTTGGTTGTTTAAAGATTTTAACATTTCGATACAGTCAGGAGAGGTCGTCGGCCTGATTGGACCTAGCGGCAGCGGAAAAACGTCGTTAGGCCGGTTATTGGCTGGTTATTTGAACCCTATTGCAGGAGAGGTGTCGGTTGATGGACGGAGCAAGAGTAATAAAGGCTCTGATCCTGTCCAAATGATTTTTCAGCATCCAGAGCGCGCGGTTAATCCAAGATGGCGGATGGCAAAAACATTGACTGAAGGTTGGTCCCCGGATGCTGCGCTGCTTGAAGAATTAGGCATTAAGGAGCAGTGGCTGCGTCGTTATCCAAATGAGCTGTCAGGCGGAGAGCTCCAGCGCTGCTGTATTGCGAGAGCTCTCGGACCAGATACTAAATTTCTCATCGCAGATGAAATGACGACGATGCTTGATGCGATTACGCAGGCGCAAATATGGCATAAGATGCTTGAAATTGTCCGTGCTCGTCAAATGGGCTTGCTCATTATTAGTCATGATCATGCGCTTGTAAACAAAATTTGCAATCGAACGATTTCATTCAAGGGCCAGCGCTAATCTTGTCCGCCCATTAGTCTGCGCAGCTTAGCTTCGGTTGATGTTTCAGGTGCGGGCGTATAGACGCTGCACCGAAGATCGGTATTTCCCTTTACTTGAAATGAGGTCAGATGAAACAACATCTTTCCGACTCGTGCATGTCGAAATTCCAGCAATACATCTGGAGCAGAGCTGACCTGGCTTTGCTCCCAAAGATATTGAAACTCCGGATGGCTTCGCTTCATTTCATCAATAAACCGCTCATACCAATCATCCTGCACATATTGACCGTAATAGGCGCGAAAGATAGCTAGAAATCCTCCTACAAAATGCTCCCAATTTCCTGCTAGCCTGCGGAATTCTTTCCTTGTGAACAATAACTCAATCATATTTCGCTGTTCAGCTGGAATTTGGTCAAAGTCCATAAACACATGCGAGGCGGCCTCGTTCCAACCGACGATTTGGCAGCGCCGATCCGATATAATAGTTGGACAGAAGC
This sequence comes from Paenibacillus sp. MCAF9, assembly GCF_052114265.1. Taxonomy (NCBI): domain Bacteria; kingdom Bacillati; phylum Bacillota; class Bacilli; order Caryophanales; family Paenibacillaceae; genus Paenibacillus; species Paenibacillus sp. MCAF9. Next base: position 353,747 of record NZ_JBFREL010000006.1, on the reverse strand, counting down.
GGAGCTCCTTTAAAATTCTTTTTAAAGAGGGTGTAATTTCGGTCTGCTCCTCATTAATAGGCAGCGTGCTATAGCCGGAACCGAGGGCGAGGGCGTACAAGTATTCCCGTTCATCGTCATTTAATTGCAGAGCCGCCGCAACACAATCCAGAACAGACGCCGATACTTGAATATCTCTGCCTTGTTCTAGCCAGGTATACCAAGTTGTGCTGACGCCAGCAAGCTGAGCGACCTCCTCACGTCGTAAACCAGGTGTTCTCCGCCGTGTTCCAATAGGGAAACCAACGTCCTCCGGCATGATTTTGGCACGCCTTGATTTTAGAAAGGATGATAATGCTTGTAGTCTCGTCTCTCGATTAATCATGGTTTCCATCTCCGTACTCTCTTTATAGTAGTACTCATTATACTATAATAAACAACAACTTGTAATAGGATAAAGAGTGTGACAAACTACTACCCATAAAGGATTTTGCGAAGGAGGAAATAAGATGGAACGTGTCGTTATTACGGGGATGGGTGTCATCTCGCCGCTAGGGAACAGTGTGGAGCGTTTTTGGGATGGTTTGGTGCATGGACAATCAGGTATTTCTACGATTGATACATTTGATGTAAGCAAACATAAATCGAAAATTGCAGGTGTCGTAAGAGATTTTGATGGTGAAGCTTTATTTGGAAAAAAAGAAGCCCGTCGAATGGATCGGTTTAGCCAGTTTGCGATAGCAGCTGCTGAGCAAGCGCTGGAGGATGCAGCACTTAAGGTTGAAGAGACAGATCGGGAACGTGTTGGCGTTTATGTAGGCTCTGGCATCGGCGGCATACAGACGCTGCTTGACCAAGCTGAAGTGCTGCATGATCGAGGGCCAGATCGTGTTAGTCCAACGCTTGTTCCGATGATGATTGCGAATATGGCAGCGGCGATGATCAGTATTCGGTTCGGCACGCAGGGGCCGTCGATGGCGCCTGTTACCGCATGCTCGATCGGGAATACGGCAATTGGTGAGGCTTGGCGTCTTATTCGATCAGGCAGCGCGGATGTCGTTATTGCAGGAGGAACGGAAGCGGCAGTTACAGATATTTCACTCGCAAGCTTCGGCAATGCAACATCGGTATCAACGCGGAATGAAGCGCCGGCTTCGGCAAGCAGACCCTTTGATGCAGGGCGCGACGGCTTTGTTATGGCCGAAGGAGCTGGCATTCTCATACTCGAATCACTGTCACATGCGCAGCAAAGAGGAGCCCGCATTCATGCGGAGGTTATCGGCTATGGCGCCAGCTCAGATGCGTATCATATGGTCGCGACTCATCCCGAGGGAATTGGTGCTTATCAGGCGATGAAGCATGCGCTGCGAGAAGCTGACTTGGAGCCTAGTCAAATTGATTTAATAAGCGCGCATGCCACCAGTACGGAAATCGGCGACCGTTCCGAAACGGCAGCCATTAAGAAGCTGTTTGGTGACCTCGCGTATCAAATTCCGGTGACAGCAAACAAATCGATGACAGGTCATATGCTTGGTGCAGCTGGCGGAGTAGAGGCTATCGCACTCGTGAAGAGCATGCAGGAGGGGATTATCCCGCCAACGATCAATCAAGAACAACCAGATCCAATTTGTGATCTTGATTATGTGCCAAACGTTGCGCGCGAAGCTGAGATTAATATAGCGATGTCCAATTCCTTCGGCTTCGGCGGTCATAATGCCGTAATTATTTTGAAGAAATTTCAGGCTTAAACATGATGTAATGAAGTGAATTTTCTTAATACCGAGAATAAAGCAAGAAGCTGGGTTGGCGGATTACTGCCGTTGACCCAGCTTTTTTTATTTTGTTATAAAATCCGAGCGTTATTGCGGGCAGCAGGGAGAAATGACCAGTACTCCAACGATTCAATTCATGGTAGGAAGGGTAAAGGTTATGTAACCTATGGATAACAAGATCAGTTAAAAAGAGAAGAAGGTGCAGGCATGGCCAGACATAATCGATTTTTTAGATGGTGTTTCACGATTATTTTGGTATTAATTATTATTTATTTGGGGTCGCGCGTTTCATTTATATTTAAACCTGTGCTTTCCTTATTCAGTATGATTATCGTTCCACTTATGCTGGCAGGCTTTTTCTATTACTTGCTGCGCCCGCTCGTCAATGTGATGGAGCGGCATAAGGTTAATCGTACGCTCGCCATTTTGCTTATTTATTTGATTTTCGCCATTATGATGGTTGGCTTCAGCATCTTGGTATGGCCTTCCTTGCGTACACAGCTCAATAATTTGGTCGAAAATGCACCCGCTCTGTTTACTACTTTAAGCGAGCAAGTTGCAGAGCTTGAGCATAATGGGTTTTTATCGTCCTTTTTGCCGCAGGATTCGAATCTGTTATCTAAGCTTACGGAGTATTTGAACAAGGGCTTTACGGTATTTACAGAATATTTGACCGGGCTTTTTTCTTTTTTCTCAAATTTCGCGATTGTGCTCATAACGTTCCCGATTCTGCTGTTCTATATGCTGAAGGAAGGCGGGAAGTTTGGTGAACAAATTGTAAGCTTTATACCCAAAAGGTTCCGTATCCACGGTAAAGAGGTCATGGACGATATCGATCATATGCTCAGCAGCTTTATCGTTGGCAGAGTTATCGTGAATGTAGCACTCGGCGTTCTCATGTATGTAGGTTTTCTAATTATTGATTTGCCTTATGCGATGCTGCTGACCGTAGTGGCCGTTATCTTAAACTTTATTCCGTTTATCGGGTCTTTTTTATCTTCCATCCCGATTGTCATCATTGGCTTCATTGAAGCGCCGTCAATCGCGATCTGGTCTATTGTCATTATTACAGTAGCGCAGCAAATTCAGGATAATCTTATATCGCCCTATGTTTTTGGGAAGCAGCTTGATATTCATCCGATGACGACGATTATCTTGGTGCTCATGGGCGGAGATATTGCAGGAATTTTAGGCATACTGCTTATTATTCCGGTGTATATGATTTTGAAAATCGTTTATAGCAAAGTTTACGAGCTGTTCTTCAAGCAGAAATGGGAAAATGCTTAACTGAGATTGTCACATAATGGGTGCGTATTATGGCATCATCTGTTATAATGACGTCGGCTAAGGCAAATTTACCGAAAGTACGGTGGCTTGATAACGATGGGGATAAACGCATTGCAAGGGAAACAAATCGTAATTGCTGGATCTCGGAAAACGGATGAGATGTGCATGGTTATTGAAAAGCAGGGCGGCGTCCCAATTGTTCGTTCGCTTCAAGGCTTGACGATGTTTGATGAGGCGCTGTTGGAAGCGCCATTGCGAAACTTCGCTGAGCAGGGCGCAGATTGGGTTATTTTGACCACTGGCATGGGATCGGATCAGATCGTCAACACAGCCGACAGCATCGGCATTAAACAAGCGGTGCTTGGTAGGCTGGCAGAGGCGAAAATCGCCACAAGAGGCTACAAAACGTCTGCATTTCTTAAACGTTCAGACCTAAAAGCGGTAGTTAGCACGGATGATGGGACGATGGATGGACTCATAGAAAATCTCGAAGCCTTTGATTTTGAAGGGCAAAGGGTGTGGATACAGCTTCATGGCGAGCCAGCTCCGAAACTAGTACGTTTTCTCGAAAATAAAGGTGCTTCGCAAGTAGAAGCGGTGCTGCCCTATAAGCATGTTCCGCCGGATGCTGCTACAGTCGAGCTGCTGCTTAGCGAGCTTTCTGCCGGCACAGTCGATACGGTCTGCTTCACGACTGCGGTGCAGGTGCACTATTTGTTCAAGCATGCAATTGAATCGGGCCGCAAGGAGCTTTTGCTGAACATCTTTAATCAGCACATCGTGGCTGCCGCAGTCGGAAAAGTAACGGCTGCAGCTTTGAAGGAGTACGGCGTGGAAAGAATCATCGTTCCAGAGCTGGAGCGAATGGGCGCATTGGTCATCGAAATTGGACGTTATTATGAGCGTACTGAAGGCAAGGAAGTATAAATATTATGAAGAGGCAGTCTTAGACACGTAATCGTGTTTTAGACTGCCTTTATTTTATGAAAAGGGTTTTTCTTGCGCATTTCTGAAATGCCTTGGTGATAGGCCATAACTTTTCTTGAACGCTTTCGAGAAATGCGAGGCGTTGGCGAATCCGCAATACTCCGCAATTAAATCGAGCTTAAGTCCAGTTGTGGCTAACAGCTCGCTTGCTTTCTCCAAACGTAAATGAACGAGAAACTGATGGGGCGTTGCTCCAAAATAGTGATGAAAAATAACGTTGAAATGGGATTCGGAATATCCCGCATGCTTCGCCATCGACTCCACCGTGATTGTTCCAGATAGGTGAAAGGAAATAAAAGCTTTCATCTTCGTTACGAACTGCTGATCCTCGAATGCCAAAGAGCCTGTCGTCTCAAAGTCGCCGATTAATAGAAGGAGCAGCTCCATAGCCAGCTTTTGGGCATGAAGCACGTTTTGTATGTCGTTGTGGCTAAAATGCTCAATCATTTGGTTCAGCAGCTTTTTGAACGATTCCGGATGCCGCGGCTTCAGCTTGACGGGCAGCTGCAGGTTTGGAAATTCGTTTAACTGCGGCTGCTTCAAATCCGAATAAGGCTCCAAGTTTGTCTGGCCGGGCGTCGTTACAAAGCTTCTTTCTCGGTTCGGATTATAAAAAAAATCAAGATGAGTGTTTGGTACTACGCAGCTCCCATATCCTCTCGTTGTGAAGAGCATTCCAGGCTGAATAAGTGCAAAGTCGCCAGGTAGCAGCTCATATTCGACCCCCTCAACCGTAAGCAAATAACGGCCTTCTTCCATATATAAAAACAAATAATCGAGCAGACGACGTTCACCTTGAAAAAATGACGTTTCTTTAAAGCGATAGCAAAGCCGTATAAACGGCAGCACGGGATGGTCATTCCAGTTATGCAGCTGCGTATTCATTCCTAATTGCCTCCATTTCATATGATTAGTGCGATCATTATCATTGTTTTTGACAAGTTATTTCGATGTTTTTTACATGATTACCTTTATTATTAGCTTTATTATAGAGGTGAGCAATAGAAACTATCGAGGATAATGACATGAAAATGGAGGGGTATACGAATGAGCTTTATGATACCTGACGTGATGACTGCACCAAGATTTTTGGGAAATGGGAAAATTGACTATATCGAGAAACCGGTGCCTGCCCCTGGACCAGGTCAGCTGCTGCTCCAAGTCAAAGCAAACGCTTTATGCGGATCAGAGCGTGGACAGTTCTACAGCGGTTCCGAAGCGACGCCTGGTCATGAGGCGGCAGGCATCGTTGTCGCAGCAGGTACAAATACCAAAACAGATGTAGGTACACATGGCGTTGTTTTTTTAATGGATTTTTGCGGGCAATGCCGCAGCTGCAAGCGAGGGTATACGAACCAATGCTTAAGCAAGCGTGCAGATTATGGCTTCTCTCATGATGGCGGTTACGGCCCTTATATGGTCGTGAACGAAAATGTGTTTTTTGCTGTGGATGCTGCCATTCCGCTCGCAGAAGCAACGATATTGCTTGATATCATGGGGACAGGCGGTCATGCCATTCGCAGAGCGCAGCTTGTGCATGGCGATATCGAATCCATCCTTATTGCCGGTGCAGGTCCGATTGGTCTAGCGGTGCTGGCGATGGCGAAGCTGCTGCTGGGCAAAGAGCTGCCTGTATTCATTATGGATTTTACACCTTACCGTTTAGAACTGGCACAGAAAATGGGTGCTATTCCGATCCATTTGGGGGAAACAACACTTGAAGCGGGATTGGCAGCCGCAGGCTTTGACCGTATAGATGCAGCATTCGATACGAGCGGTAGAAGAACAGCTCGCGAAGCAGCTTTGCATGCACTGAATCATCGCGGTGTACTCGTATGCATTGGTCATGGCGAGCAGCTAAATTTGCAAGTATCCTCCGATTTGATAGCAACAGAGAGAGCCGTGCTTGGCAGTGAGTATTTTCCGTTTAGCGAGCTAGAGGCTAATCATCGTTTGATGGGTGAACACCTGCCATACTTAAGTCAAATCATCACGCACCGATTTGGACCACAATCAATGCAAGAAGCATTTGAGTTGTTTTTCAAAGGGGATACGGGAAAGGTGGTCATTGAGCTATGAGCAGTGAGGGGCGAGTGAAGGTTGCCTTAATCGGTGCTGGCGGCTGGGGATACCACCATGCTCGTATTTTTAATGCGCGTAAGGATGTTGATTTTTGTGCCGTTGTTGGACGAGATGCTGACCGAACAAGGGCAAGAGCAGATGAGTTTGGGACAAATGCTTATACGAGCATCGCGGAGATGCTGGAGACGGAACGGCCTGACCTCGTCAGCTTATGCTTGCCGAATCAAGGGCATTTTGATGCGACCATGCAGGTTATTCAAGCAGGTGTTCCATTATTGGTGGAAAAGCCGCTCGTATTTGATCTAGGGGAAGCTGATTTATTGCTTTCGGAAGCAGCAAAGCGGGAGCTGTTTTTTGCGATTAATTTTAATCACCGCTATGCGACAGCTGTTCAGATGGCTAAAGAAGCGATGGATGCGGGACGGTTAGGAGAGCTTATATTCGTTTCTTGGCGATTTGGCGGTGAAGGAACAAGTGATCATCCGCACGGCAACTTAATCGAAACCCAGTGCCACGGATTTGATATGCTTGAGCATTTATGCGGCCCGATTGCATCGGTGATGGCACAAATGACAGATAAAACCGGAAACGGTTTCTCTACCATGGCATTAGCACTGCAATTTCAATCCGGCGCAGTAGGAACACTGCTCGGATCTTATGACTCCTCGTATGCATACGCACAGACTCATGCGATGGAGCTTAATGGCTTAAAGGGCAGAGTGACCATTGAAGATACAGTGAAGAAATTTACGTTTCAACGCTCGGGCAGCGAAACAGCCGAAGTATGGCAAGCGGGTTACTTCAATGATAAAGAGCGAGAATTCCACCTCACGTTTGACAAGCATTTTGACCATTTGCTCGGTGCATTTCGTGCGGGTGAAGCACCGCCTATTCACGCTGCGGCGGGGCGCAGAGCGCTTCAGCTAGCCCATGCAGCGATTGAATCATTCCAGATTGGGCAACGGATTCAGACGTAGAGCACGCTGTGGAAGGATCGGTTTAACTAAAAAAAGTGATTAAGCGACTTACTGGTCGGCTTAATCACTTTTTTGGTTATAGTCAGATGTGGTACGGATCGCTCAAAGAATTTTGTCCAGATGCTCAAGAGGCCTATTTAAATTAAGCTTCATCAAACGTGAGGCTTCTTCGCCATTACGTGCTTCAAGCGCTTGAATGATGTACTCATGATCCGCTGCAGCCGTATGGGTCTCCCAGTTCGGCCGTTTGAAGAAAATATATTTGTATCTTCTTATATGTAATTGAAGCGAGGAGCAAAAGGTGAGTATATGCTGATTATTGGCAATTTGCAGTATCGTTTCATGAAACTCTTCATCATATTCCATCGCTTCATAGAGCTGCTCTTCACTAACTTTTTCATTAAAGCTGGCATTAATAGCACGCAGCTGTTCAATATGCTCTGGCTGAATATTGTCGGCAGCAAGCTCAGCTGCTAATGCTTGAAGGGCTGTAAGGGGCGCATACAGCTTAAGGATATCTTCCTTGGCTAGCGTCGTGACTCGCGTCTCTTTGCCAGGAAACATTTGAATGAGTCCTTGAACCTCAAGCAATTGAAAGGCTTCCCTAATCGGTGTGCGGCTGACGCCAAGTGCCTCGGCAAGCTCTGAATCGTTAAGCTTCTCTCCGGGCTGAAGCGTGCCGTCGATAATCCATTTTTGCAGCTGGCTTAAGGTACGCTCCTTGGCGGATAGTCTAACGGGTGTTGAATAATCAGTTGGAATAGGCAGAGGGGATCCTCCTTTATTTTTTGGTTTCATTATGAAAGTGATAGGATAACAGTTTCGACAATATATAATATATCGCAGATTCATTCATTGAAGCAAATGCCAAAAAATTTAAAAAGGAATTTATTGCTTTTATTTGCTTAAGGAAATATAATATGCGATATATTACATATTACATTCTATTTGGAGTAAGGAGAAAACTGTATGTCTAGTACTCAAGCTTCAATCGCAACATCACCGTCCGCTTTAAAAACGATATACCCATTGTTGTTCGCTATTAGCTTCGTGCATTTGATTAATGACACGATTCAATCGGTCGTGCCGGCATTATTTCCTATTTTGAAGGACTCGCTTTCACTGAGCTTTGCTCAAATTGGATTGATCTCTTTGATGATTAATTTAACTGCAGCGCTGCTGCAGCCTGTTGTCGGCATTTTATCTGATTCGCATCCGAAGCCGATGCTGCTGCCTATTGGCATGCTGTTCACAATGGGGGGCGTTGCTGCTCTTTCGTATGCCTCGCATTTCTGGATGGTCATGGTCGCTGTTATGTTAATTGGAATTGGCTCAGCCGTTTTCCATCCAGCTTCTGCGCGGGTTTCCTATTTGGCGGCTGGGACGAAAAAAGGTACAGGGCAGTCGATCTTTCAATTTGGCGGAAATATTGGACAATCGCTGGCACCAATCATGACAGCTGTTCTGTTCGTGCATACTGGCCAGCGCGGTGTGATCTGGTTTGCTCTGGTCGTAACTATCGGGATTGTCATTCAATTTAATGTAGCCAAATGGTACGGCAAGCAGCTTGCACTGGAGCCAAGGAAGAGCACGAAGCAAGCGGCAAAGCCGGTCTCCAAACTTAATGTGTCCACTGGTAAAGTTGTATTTGCCATTACGATTTTAATGATTCTTGTGTTTTCCAAAAACGTCTATATTTCTGCGATCAGCAGCTACTACTCGTTTTATGCTATCGAGCATTTTGGACTCTCCGTCAGTCATGCTCAAATCGTATTGTTTGTCTTTCTTGCAGCGAATGTTATTGGCTTGCTTCTCGGCGGGGTGCTCGCTGATAAGTTCAGCCGTCGCAGCTTGATCTGGTTCTCTATCCTAGGAACTGCACCATTTGCGCTGCTGCTTCCTTATGCTAATTTAACATTTTCCGTTATTTTAATCTTTTTTGCCGGTTTGATCTTGGCCTCGGCATTTTCTGTTATTTTAGTTTATGCGAACGAATTGCTGCCTGGGCGGGTTGGCCTCGTATCAGGTGTGTTTTTCGGAATGGCGTTTGGTCTCGGGGGCATTGGTTCGGCGGTACTCGGCAATTTGGCAGATTCCATGGGTATTGAGTTTGTCATTCGCTGCACGTCCTATTTGCCTTTGCTTGGCATGCTGACGATTTTGCTGCCATCGGATCGCAAAGCCAAAGCTGCCGTTTAATCCGAGTGGACGATTTTCTCATTGGGACAATTTCCGCGCATTCCCCGCCCACATACAATGTTGGTGTATAGCCTAAATGGTGCTGGGAGGGGAGTAACGCTGTGAATAAGCGGACTCTAATGATTGTTTCGCTTGTCATTTATGTATTGCTAGCTATCTTATTCCTCGTTTTGTCTATTTTTCACTAAACACATAACAGAGCAAGGGCTGTCCTAGGAGTAGATTGATCTACTCTAGGCAGCCCTTGTTTGTTTATTAGCTTCGGCTACTTGCCGGGCTGCTCCTGACTAAGCTTCATTTTACGGTAATCCTTCGGAACGACGCCCTTGGTTTCACGGAAAATACGGGAGAAGGTTTTGTATGAGCCATAACCAACCTCCAGCGCAATTTCAGCGACGCTCATATCGGTAGAAACAAGCAGGCTGCAGGCATGCCGCAAGCGCAAATCATGCAGGAAATGTACGAACGTTTGTCCAGTCGTTTGTTTAATGACTTCACTTATGCGAGACATGCTCAGTGAAAAGCGGCTTGCAAGGTCAGATAGCGCAAGCTCGTCTTGATAATGTTGATGAATATAATGAATGATCGGCCATACCGAGGCACTCGATTTGGAAGCGAGCCTTGAGGCTGGAGCAGACGGCGCAATATTGCGGCGATAACGATCAAAGAAAGCTAATATTTCCTTCAACCGCACTTGCAGCATCGTTCGGCGCCAAGGCTCCTGCCCCGCATACTCACGAAACATATCTTCTATTAAATGCTTCATTCGTTCATTATCAGCTCCGCTAAGTTGAACGGATGGCGGCAGTGTATTCTGATCGATGAGGTCCATAAGGCCTTCCTCTTGTCCAGGCTCCATCAGCAAGTCCATGCTAAACATACAATTATAAAGAACAAGTGTACTCCCGGGCTCGGTAAATAGTTCATGCACCTGATAAGGAAGCACAAACGTAAAAGTGCCGGGCAGCATTTGATGTTTTGCATCGTTGATCGATTCAGAGCCTCTTCCGTCTACAACATAAGAGAACTCCAAAAAATCATGGCGATGCGGCCTAAAGCCATGATAGAGACGGTTTAGGCTAATATGGAGGGGAGAAGAGGTATTCATATTTGGATACGTTTTCAAATAGTCAGGTATGTAGGTCATGAATGAATGCATTCCTCCGAAAATCTGAGACTTTTATCGAAAAACAAGCACGATTTCTCATCCCGTTTATTCTAACATAAATGAAGAGATCAAGCGTTACCAAAAACGAGTGCTTATTGCTGAGCAAGGGTTCATTCAAAATTATAGGAGGAATTTCATTGACTGCAGAAAATAAGATTAGAATAGGTATTATCGGTGCGGGAAATATTGGCAACGTCCATGCAGGAGAATTTTCTAAGCTTGGCGAAGAGTGTATCATTACGGCGATTACTGATCTGGATTTGAAGCGAGCAGAGAAAGCAGCCAAGCAATATGGTATTGAGCATGTTGCGGCTTCCAATGAAGAGTTGATTCAGCGAGCTGACATCGATGCGGTCATCATCGGTGTGCCTAACCAATTCCATGCTCCGCTTGCCGTTCAAGCTCTTGAAGCGGGCAAGCATGTATTGATAGAGAAGCCGATGGGCATTAACAGCGATGCTGCTCGTCAAATATTGAGAGCAAGCGAAGCAGCAGACCGTGTCGTCATGGTCGCTCATCAAATGCGCTGGGAATCTGTTGCAATGCAAATTAAAGAGCAAATCGACCGTGGTGAGCTTGGCAAAATTTATACAGCCAAAACGGGCTGGTTTCGCCGCAAGGGCATTCCGGGCTGGGGCACATGGTTTACACAAATGGATCAATCAGGCGGCGGCCCGCTTATCGATATCGGCGTTCACATGCTTGACCTTGCACTGTATTTGATGGGCAATCCAAAGCCGGTTTCCGTATATGGATCAACCTATGCAGAGTTTGGACCAAACCGTAAAGGGATTGGCACATGGGGTACACCGGATTGGGACGGAAGGTATGATGTTGAGGACTTGGCTACGGCGCTAATCAAAATGGAAGACGGCAGTACACTCTCGCTTGAAGTGAGCTGGGCAGTTCATATGGATACGGACAATTCACCGTTTATCCATGTAATGGGCTCAGAAGGCGGCGCAAGCTATAGCGGTGCTGAAGGCAAGCTGCTGACAGAAAAATTTGATCGCCCGATTGAAAGTGTTTTGAGCAAAGCAGACAATGATGAAGGTGAGCGCGCTCGTCTTAGCCGTCACTTCCTTGCATGTATTCGTGAAGGTAAACAGCCGATTACTTCCGTATTGACTGGTTTGACGAACAATCTTGTGCTTGATGCCATTTATGAATCATCGCGCACAGGCAATGAAGTGAAGCTGGACTGGAATCTAAATTAATTATAATTGATTGTAGAATGAGGAGGAATTTGTATGTTGAGAGGTTTAACTGGAGCGGGTCTTGGTCGAATCGAAAGTGATGAGCATCTAATTAAGCTCGCTGGCGCGTACGGATTTCAAGCTGTTGATTTGGATGCGGCGTCGCTAATTAATCGCTATGGCGTAGAGCAAGCGCGTGAGCTTCTTGCAAGCAATGGCGTAGTAATTGGCTCCATTGGCCTTCCAGTAGAATGGAGAACAACGGAAGAAGCTTTTCTTGAAGGATTGGAGAAGCTGGCTTCCTCAGCGGCTGCGGCTGCGGCTCTAGGCTGTACAAGCTGCTGCACCTATATTTTGCCTTCAACAGATTTGAAAGCAGCTCGCTTCATGGCACTTGCAACTCGCAGATTGCGTACTTGCGCTCAAATTCTAGGCGCTTATGGCATTCGCCTGGGCCTTGAATTTGTTGGCCCGCATCATTTGCGGACGCGTTGGGAGAATCCATTTATTTGGACGCTCGAGGAAACATTGGAGTGGATCGACGCAATCGGTGAGAGCAATGTAGGGTTGTTGTTTGATGCCTATCACTGGTATACGAACAGCCTGACTGTTGCTGATATTGAAGCGCTTCGTCCAGAGCAAATCGTCCATGTTCATATCAATGACGCGCCGGACGTACCGGTTGAGGAAGCACTCGACAACGGCCGCGTATATCCAGGTGAAGGTGTAATTGATTTAGTAGGATTCCTGCAAGCCCTTAATCGTATTGGCTATAAAGGTGCCGTTTCACAGGAAATCTTATCATCAGAAGCGGAATCGCAATCGCCGGAAGAGCTGGCGCAGCGCTCCAAAGCAGGCTTTGATAAAGTATTTGGCGCAGCTGGTCTGTAAGAAATACACCTTCAAATATAATATGGCTGTTACTTACATCGCTGCAAGCACACATCATCGTGCTTGCAGCGATTTTTTATTATTTAGCGAGAATTCGAAAAAACGCTAATTTTGACATGATTTTTCATGAAATGTATGGGGTACTGTCGAGTAGGGCAATTCCGTTATGATGAATAATAACTGTTTTTTAAAGCGCTGTGAACAGAGCGATAATAGGAGACCAAAAACATGGGATATAAAGCAGAGCAGCTTCATCCGTTAAGCCTTTGGTATAGGCAGGCTGCTTCACGATGGGAGGAAGCGCTGCCCATTGGGAATGGCCGATTAGGCGGTATGGTATTTGGCGGCGTGGAGCAAGAACGCATTCAATTAAATGAAGATACATTGTGGTCAGGCTTTCCGCGGGATACGAACAATTACGAAGCGCTGCGCTATTTGAAGCGAGCCCGTGACTTCATCGCAGATAAAAAATTTGTTGATGCGGAGCAGTTAATCGAGGCGAAGATGCTTGGAACAAACACAGAGTCCTTTCAACCAATGGGCGACTTGTTTATAGAGCAGCATTTTGAACACGCGCATGATCAGGCCGCAGATTACATTCGCAAGCTTGATATCGATGCAGGCATCGCTGCTGCACGGTTTCAAGTGGGTAAAACGGTTTACTCGCGCGAGATGTTCGTTAGCGCGGTGGATCAAGTATTATGCGTTAGATACGAGTCAGAAGGAGAAGAGCTGCTAGAGCTTACAGCAGCAATGACTTCCTCCGTACAGTATGGAATCGAGGCAGCAGGCAGCGACGCTATCGTACTTCACGGTCGTTGTCCAAGTCATGTAGCAGACAATTATTTGGGCGATCATCCGCTGGCTGTACAGTATGAGAATAATCGCGGCATTACGTTTCAAGGAAAACTGATGGTCAAGATAGAAGGCGGCAAACTATCGATAAACAGCAATAAGCAAATAAATATTCAAGGGGCAAGCTCGGCTACATTTCTATTAAGCGCAGCAACAAGCTTTGTGAATTTTGATGTTCAGCCTGACAAAACTGCTGCTGCCCTGACCGAGCAAAACGATCGCCTACTGGAGAAATCATTAACATTCAGCTATGAACAGCTGCGAGAGCGCCATGTAGGGGATCATCGAAGCTTGTTTCAACGCGTGCAGCTCGATTTGGGGCGGACGGCACAAGCTCGATTGCCGACAGATGAGCGGCTGGAAAACTATAAGCAAGGCAAACAAGATCCAGATTTGGAAGCGCTATACTTCCAATACGGCCGATATTTGCTTATGGCAAGTTCGCGGCCTGGCACGCAGCCGGCTAATCTGCAAGGCATATGGAATGACCGGGTTCAGCCGCCTTGGAACAGCGACTATACGACGAATATTAATACGCAAATGAATTATTGGCCGGCGGAAATAGCAAATTTGAGCGAATGCCATGAGCCTTTGTTTCGCTTGATTGAGGAGCTCAGCATCACGGGAGCCCGTACCGCGGCTATTCATTACAACAGTGCAGGCTGGGTAGCGCATCATAATGTGGATTTATGGCGGACATCAACGCCGACAGCCGGCCATCCAAGCTGGGCTTTCTGGCCGCTTGGCGGCGTTTGGCTGACGCAGCATTTATGGGAGCATTATTTATATCATCCGAGTGAAGATTTTTTGAGAGAAAAAGCTTATCCCTTAATGAAGGGCGCAGCTTTATTTTGTTTGGATTGGCTTCAGGAGAACGACAAAGGGCAGCTGATGACTTCGCCATCCACGTCGCCAGAGAATAAATTTCTGACCGCACAAGGCGAGGTTAGCAGTGTTGCTGAGTCATCTGCTATGGACATTACTTTAATTGGCGAGCTGTTTGATCATTGCGCAGCAGCTGCGAGCTTGCTCGGAATCGATGCATCTTTCAAGCAGCAGCTGGAAGCAGCGAGGAGCAAGCTTCCTCCGCTGCAAATTGCGCCTAATGGACAATTGCAGGAATGGCATGATTATTTTGAGGAGCACGAACCTGGGCATCGTCACGTATCTCATCTATATGGTTTATATCCAGGTACGTCCATCAATCAAGAAACAACTTCGGAGCTTGTGGAAGCGGGCCGCCTTTCACTTGAGAGCCGCATAAACCACGGAGGCGGCCATACAGGCTGGAGCTGTGCGTGGTTAATTAACTTATTTGCGAGGCTGAAGGATTCGAAGTCTTCTTATCACTTTATCCATACTTTGCTTGCACGCTCTACGCATCCGAATTTGTTCGATGATCATCCACCGTTTCAAATCGATGGAAACTTTGGCGGTACGGCGGGCATTGCAGAGCTTCTGCTGCAAAGCCATTTGGGTTATATCGAGCTTCTGCCAGCGCTCCCGGGTGCATGGCCGGCAGGTTGCGTGAAAGGTCTTAAAGCGCGTGGAGGGTTTGTTCTCGATATGGAATGGACAGATGGCAAGCTGACGACTGGGCGCATGCAATCCACACACGGATCGATTTGCAGCTTACGATCGAAGGAATCCATTACCGTTGCCGCTTCAGATGGTACAGCTATCGATGCGTCAAAGCCATTTCCAACAAACAAAAATGAATGGTATAGCATATTTACATCCACGATAGAGGGGGAGTAAGCATTATGACGACCAGTATACGTTTTCCATTTGAAAATTTAGAGCTTCCGCTTGAAGAACGGGTAACCGATCTTGTTTCACGTTTTACGCTGGATGAGAAAATTGAATCGATGGTTCAATACCAGCCTGAAATAAAGCGATTAGGCGTAAAGCCGTACAAACATGGGACGGAAGCGGCGCACGGAATGGCGTGGTTAGGCGAAGCGACCACGTTCCCTCAGCCCATCGGGCTTGGCTGCACTTGGAATCCTGTGCTGCTGAAGGAAGTAGGCTCTGCAATCGGTGACGAAGCACGCGTTTACTTTCAGCGAAACCCAGCCATCAACGGCTTGACGCTGTGGGCGCCAACGGTGGATATGGAGCGAGATCCGCGCTGGGGAAGAACAGAAGAGGCTTATGGAGAAGATCCTAAGCTGACAGGTGAGCTAACAGCCTCGCTGGTACAGGGCATTCAAGGCGATCACCCGCTTTACTTTAAAGCGGTAGCGACCTTGAAGCATTTTATCGGCAATAACAATGAAATCAATCGCGGCAGCTGCTCGGCAAGCATTGATCCGCGCAATATGAAGGAATATTATCAAGCAGCGTTCAAGCCTGCTTTCGTCAAGGGCGGCACTTATTCGATGATGACCTCGTACAACTCGGTTAATGGCACGCCTACTATTTTGCACGAGGATGTAAACAAAGTAGTGAAAGCGGAATGGGGCATGAACGGCTTCATCGTCAGCGATGCGGGAGATTTGCTTGGTATCGTCAACGATCATCAATATTATGATTCTTATAAGAAGGCAGTAGCTCATTCCATCAAAGCAGGCATCGACAGCATAACGGATGATAAAGAAAAATCATGCGCGGCTATTCGCGAAGCTTTGACAGAAGGGCTGCTGTCTGAGCAGGATTTGGATAAAGCACTCATTAACACCTTCCGTGTACGTTTCCGCTTGGGAGAGTTCGATCCCGCTGAGCGGAATCCTTACGCGGATATGCCTGAATCGAAACTATGTGCGCCGGAGCATGGACAATTATCGTTGCGGGCTGCAAAAGAGTCGATTGTTTTGCTCAAAAATGAGAACAAAACGCTGCCGTTGAATAAAGAAAAGCTAAGCCGTGTAGCAGTTATCGGGCCGCTTGCCGACGTTGTATACCGAGACTGGTACTCTGGTTCACTGCCGTACAAAGTAACACCACTTGAAGGCATCAAGAGCAAGCTTGCCGGCAAAGAAGTAACATTCAGCAGCGGCAATGATCGCGTTCGATTGAAATCAGCTGCGAATGGAAAAGCATTGCGCGCATCCACAGAACATGCAAACCGTCTGCAAGCGACTGATTTGGATGAGGAAGGCGATACATTTGAGGTGACAGATTGGGGCTGGGGCAGTTATACGCTAGAGAGCATGGATTCCGGCAAGCTGCTTACAAGCGCAGATGATGTCAATATTGCAGCAGCTGCAAGCGAAGCTTTTGGCTGGTATGTGAAGGAAGTGTTCAAGCTTGATGAGCAAGCTGATGAGAAATTTGCGATACGAACTTGGAACGGCAAGCTGGTCTCTGCCCCTAATGGCGGCGCAGATTCCCTTCAAGTTACGGAATTAGCGGATATAGGAGCAAGCGAGCTGTTCTCTAAAGATGTTATCGCGAACGGAATTGCAGAAGCGGCAGCTGCAGCCAAAGCAGCAGAAACGGCAATTGTTTTCGTAGGCAATAATCCGCTTATTAACGGAAAAGAAGAAATCGATCGTCCAAGCCTTGACCTTGCCGCTTCGCAAAATGAATTAATTAGCGCGGTATTCGCTGCTAATCCGAACACGGTCGTCGTAGTTATTGGAAGTTACCCATTTGCACTTAACAAGGTAAACGAGCAAGTTCCCGCGATTGTTTATTTATCACATGCGGGTCAAGAGCTGGGCAATGCCATTGCTGACGTTTTATTCGGTGATTATTCGCCGGCTGGACGCTTGAATATGACTTGGTACAAATCAGAAGAGCAGTTAACCGATCTAATGGATTATGATATTTTGAAAGGAAAACGAACATATCTTTATTTCGATGGCGAACCGTTGTATCCATTTGGTTATGGTCTTAGCTACGGTTCATTTCGATACGGTCCGCTTGAGATTACGAATAACGCTGCGAGTATGAACGGCAGTGTAACGGTGAAACTGCAGGTTACGAATGAGAGCGGCGTCGCAGCGGATGAGGTTGTCCAATTATATGTACGAGTGGAGGGCTCAAGGGTACAGCGTCCGCTTAAGAAGCTGGTTTGCTTCACGCGGATTTCATTCGAGCCTGGAGAGACGAAGCAAGTAGAGCTTGTAGTTCCAGCAGAAGAGCTTGCTATTTGGGATGTAACACGGGACCGTTTCTGCCTTGAATCGGCGGCTTATACGTTTGCAGCTGGTGCCTCCTCCGCACATCTCCTTGCCGAGGGTACAATAACAATCGAAGGCGAGACCATTCCACCACGTCAGTTATCCTTGCAGACGCGTGCGGAAAACTATGATGATTATGCGCATGTTTATTTGGATGAGAGCAAGGAAGGCGGAACGGCAGTCCGTTTATCGCAAGCAGTGGGCTGGATCAAATTTAACGATGTTGATTGGTCAAACGGTCCAAGTGTATTTGAAGCTCGCGTTTGCGGCGGCGCTCAAGGCGGAGAGTTGTCTATTCAGATGATCAGCCCGGCCGCTGTTTTTAGAGGCTCATGCTCGGTTGAATCAAGCGGTGAGCAAGAATGGCAAACGATTCGTATTGATCTGCCAAGCTGCAAGCTGAGAGGCGATCTGGTAATTGGTTTGACGGAAAGCGTGAAGCTGAGCTTCTTCCGCTTCCAATAATAAGAGCTTGTTCGTACGGAGCTGTCTTCAGGTGCTAGATAGCGCTTGTTGCAGCTCCGTTTTTGCGGTTATGGTTGCTTTTTATGTAATGCCGCTTTATTCTTTAAATGAACAATGAGCATCGACAGAGGAGCTAGTCCATATGGCAAACGACATTGAAATCAACTTGTATAAAGATTGGATAAATACGGTGAAAGAAATCTTCCGGGGGTCAGGACATCCTTTGCCTGAATCCATTAGCGATCGGGAGGCAGCATTTGCTTACTTCTCGCAGACCGCACAATCGGAAGAGGAAGCAGCGCAGCAGGCGGATGCGAATGAAGAACGCCTTGCCTCGCTGCAGCAGACGATCATCGATCATTTTGAAACGGTTATTGTGCCGGATATTCGCAGCAGAACAAATTATGAAGGCGATCGTTTTGCTTTCAAATGGTTGTACAACAAAGGCGAGCATATCGTTGAAGAGCACTCATCCTACCGAATTCCGCTCTCTTAAGAGCGGGATTTTTGCATCGTATAGGCAGCGCTCCCATATTGTCTAATTTTCATATGATAAAATATTGAATTAGTGATGTAGGCACGGCAGATTGCCAGCATTATAATGTAGATGCCTTAAAATTTTACGCGAAAAAGTAAACGCTTACCTCAGCCGATACTAACGAATGAAGTTTGCTGCGCAAAGCTTTAAGGAGGAGCCGTTTGTATGAAGAAGAGCATTCGAACAATGGGGCAAAGAATGAACAATATTCGAATCAAAAAGAAACTTATTATTTCTTTTATTCTCGTTGTTTTTGTACCGGTGCTTATCGTAGGCATTTTTCTTACCGTCGCTTTTAGGCAAAATGTGCTTGATCAAGCGACCCAGCAAATTACGAATAACGTCGAGCGAATTAAGAAGCAGACCTTGGATGTTATACGCATGCCAATCGAAATTTCCGACAAGCTGCTGGTCGATAGCAGGTTAACGAACGTCGTCAACACGCAATACAGCTCCACGTTTGATGTCGTTAAGGCGTTTTGGGATTACCGTGATTTTAAAGATTACATTAAACTATACAGTGAAGTCTACAACATACGCTTTTATACGACGAATATGACGATACTCGACAATTGGGAGTTTCTGAAAGTTACCGATCCCATTGCGAGAACAGACTGGTATAAGTCAGCAATGAAGCGCGATGGCATTCACTGGGAATACATTAAGGATGAAACTAAAAATAACCGCCGTTATTTAAGTCTGATTCGGAAGATCACGTTCCCAACGTATCGGACAAGCGGCGTACTAGTGATAGGCGTGAATCAGGATGAGCTTAATGCGATGATTAGCCAAGAGCCGTTTGATACGATGATTATTGATGACAATGGTTATATGATTGCAGCGAAAAACCCCGAATGGGTAGGTAAAAATATTTCTGAATTAGACTTTGCCAGTAAACTGACGAATAAAGCAGCAGGCACCTATGAATTCAAATACGAAGGAAAACCTTCGAAAATTGTGATCGAGGATCTTCAGCCTGAATCAAGCTTTAATCGTTTGAAAATCGTATCTGTATTTACAATTGATAGTATTGTAAGTGGAGCTAATCGCATAAGCTTGCTTGGGCTAGGCATTATTTTGCTAAGCTTAGTTATAGCCTTCGTTATGATTTATATTTTTTCTGCGATTATATCGAAGCGGATGCTGGTCCTGAATAAAGATTTGAACAAAGTAGCGATGGGAGATTTGAACGTGATTTCGCATGTGACAGGCAATGACGAGATTGGCATCCTGTCCAAGCAATTCAACAACATGGTCGTAAGTATTCGCGGCTTAATGGACGAGGTAGCGGAATCGCATAAACAGCAGGCCCAGCTGCAGCTTAGACAGAAGGAAATTAAGCTGAAAATGATGGCCAGCCAAATCAATCCTCATTTTTTGTTTAACGCGCTTGAATCGATTCGAATGAAGGCTCATATCAAGGGCGAGACAGAGATTTCTTCAATCGTTCGTATGCTTGGTAAAATGATTCGTCGAAATTTAGAAATAGGCCCACGCAAAATTGCATTAAAGGATGAACTGGAAATGGTGCGCTGCTATTTGGAAATTCAAAAATTCAGATACGGCAACGATCGATTGACGTTTCGCCTCGATATCGATGCTAACGGTCAGGAGATCGAAATTCCGCCGCTCATTATTCAGCCTCTCATCGAGAATGCTGTTGTGCATGGTCTTGAAAATGTTGCTGAGGGCGGATTCGTATGGTTAAAGACAGAGGTCAGTGATCATATGCTTCGGGTCGAGGTATCCGACAATGGCGTAGGAATCAGCGATGAAAAGATTAATGAAATCAATGAATCGCTGAATGATATGGAAGAAGAGGAAGAATACCGAATTGGGCTGCGCAATGTCCATCAGCGGCTGGTCATGATTTATGGGGACGGATATGGCTTGACGCTGACGAGCGAGCTTGGAGCGGGTACGCGCATTACTTTTGAAATTCCAATAGGGGGTCATTCGCTTGCATAAAGTGCTCATTGTAGACGATGAACCGATGATTCGAGAAGGACTGCAAACATTAGTTGATTGGAGCAAATTCGGCTTTGCCGTCGCAGGGACAGCAGCTAGTGGACGCGAGGCAGTCGAGAAGCACGGCGTGCTGAGTCCTGATTTGATTCTGATTGATATCCGCATGCCTGGCATGGATGGACTACAAGCGATTGAGGAAATAAGGAAAACAGACAATAGCTGTCATTTTTTAATTTTGAGCGGCTATGCGGAGTTCAATTATGCTAAGCAGGCGATCGCGCATAATGTGGATGGTTATATTTTAAAGCCGATTGATGAAGATGAGCTGGAGAGCTATGTCGAACGTGTCTCTGCACAGCTACAAAGTCAGTCGGAGCAGCGTCAAAATACAGAGCAATCGACTGCTTTACTGCGTGAGGAGATGCTGTATCAGCTCTCAAGCGGGAAGCTGGATGCAAATACGGCTAACAGCCACGAGCTGAAAACATTATTGGGTGAGCCGGCGAAATATTACCAGCTGATGTTGATCGAGCTCTACAGCAGGGAGCATTCCCTTACGCTGAATGCAACGCTCAAGAAGAAGCTGACGGACATTGTTGAAGAGAAGCAAATCGCCTGGGTTTTTTCTGCCGAGCCTTATATTGGGATATTGCTTAAAGATTATGTGCTTCAAAATGGCTCGCGCGAGCAAATGAAGCTGTGGATCGAGGAATGCTGCGGAACGAAGGTGAAATTTACAGCTGCGGCAAGCGAATCCGTTCGCGAACCCGCGGAGCTGCAAAAATGGTCCATGCCCATTCACGACCTATTAAAGCAGCGGTTCATGCTGCAAGGACAATTCATCCATATGGCATCTTTAGCGGTGGAGAGACAGCAGGCGGAGGCTGAGCCTAGCAATCAATTATCAATCGATAGCCTTGCTCAAAAGCTTTATTATATGCTGGATATCGGGAGCAAAGAGGGAATGGAAAAAGCGCTGCAGGAGGCGTCAAAGCAAATTATCGCTTTTGATTCTTCCGAGCCGTTCGTCAAATCGAGCTGGGCGCAGCTTCTCACAATTGTACTTAATAAAGCGGCCTTGTCTAATCCGCAGCTATCGCTTCATGAGGATCTGTCGATGATTACCGCCTTGTACCTTGCCCATCATTATGAGGAAATGATTGCGCAGCTGCAAACCCGTCTGTCGGAGCTGGCGATGAAAACCTCGAAATCAGACAGCTTGTCGGTCATGAAACAAATGACTGATTTTATTGAACGTCATTATAGTGAAAATATTAAGCTGGAAACGCTGGCTGATCTATTTAATTACAATAGCGGCTATTTAGGCAAAATGTTCAAAAACTATACGGGTGAGCATTTCAACACGTATTTGGATCAAGTGCGAATACAGCATGCCATTGAGCTGCTGCAGGAGGGGCTCAAGGTTCATCAGGTGTCGGAACGGGTCGGATATGCGAATGTTGATTATTTCCATAGTAAATTTAAAAAGTATAAAGGAGTATCTCCCTCATCCTTTAAAAGTATTTCTGGTAGAACGGCTTTGGAATAGGAAGCTGTTGTTCCTATAATCTTTTTATACTTACAAACATCTATTTCACAGGACTGATAGAGTCGCTGGCGAGCTAGATGTTTTTTTTATTTTTTATGTAACCAATGGTTATGAAAGCGCTTGAAAGAACGTATTTTCATATGATTTTAGGTCTAATTATATGGGTGCCGGAGGATAGGTTCTATCGTTTATGATAAGTACAGATAAGAGAGGGTAAGCTACTCACCACATAAGGTAGCTTGCGAAGACGTTTTTGCACGAAGCAGAAACAGTAGGAGGAGCAGCTATGAAACCGCTAACAGATAGTCCTAAGCAGTTAAGGGCGACAAACAAAAGGAATCGATTTTGGTTCAAAGCCATTCAGCAGCGTTACTTGTACATGATGTCGCTGCCGTTCGTCATCTGGATCTTCCTATTCAGCTATGTGCCGGTATGGGGCTGGTTGACCGCATTTCAGAATTATAAGCCGAAAAACGGGATATTGAATCAAAAATGGGTAGGTCTTGATAATTTCATAGAGCTGTTTCAAGACGAAAGATTTTATATCGTTTTGCGAAACACGCTGGCCATGAGTACGATGGGGCTTATCGTAGGGTTTACGATTCCAGTTATTTTTGCGCTATTGCTTAATGAAATAAGAGGGCAGTTCTTTAAGCGCTCTGTACAAACCATTTCATATTTGCCGCACTTTGTATCTTGGGTTGTTGTTGCGGGGCTTGTAACGAAGATGCTGTCAACAGACGGCGGTGCGATTAATCAATTATTGATGTTTCTTAACATCATTGATACGCCGATTCAGTTTATGGCCAAGGGCGAATGGTTCTGGAGCGTCGTGACCTTATCGGATTTGTGGAAGGAAATGGGCTGGAATTCCATCATCTTTTTAGCTGCGATGGCAGGAATAGATCCTGAGCTTTATGAAGCATCGACTGTCGATGGGGCAGGCAGATTCCGCAAAATGTGGCATATTACATTACCGGGAATTAGAACAACCTTTATGGTGCTGTTCATTTTATCGATCGGTCATTTAATCAGCATTGGCTTCGAGAAACAGTTTTTGTTAGGAAATCCTCTTGTATCCGATTTTTCAGAAGTGCTCGATCTGTATGCGCTGAAGTACGGTATTCAAATGAGCCGATATTCGTATGGTACGGCAATCGGTATCTTTAACTCCGTCGTCAGCATCCTATTAGTGTTTATCGCGAACGGAATTTACAAACGAGTCACCAAAGAATCAATCATATAGGAGGTGCGGTACATGCAAGGAGCTATGAGAAGAAGTACAAGCGATAAAGTTTTTGACACATGCATTTATGTATTCATGATCATCGTTGCTATCGTAACGTTGTATCCGTTCCTGAATGTACTAGCGATATCATTTAATGATTCGGTAGATACAGTAAGAGGCGGTTTAACTATATACCCTCGCGAATTTACACTCAAAAATTACGAGACGATTTTCGGCTTTGAGGGACTGCTTGTAGGCTTCAAAAACTCGGTTATTCGTACCGTTTTGGGAACGCTCATTGGGGTGTTGTCGGCATCCATGATGGCTTACACTTTAAGTCGTCCAGACTTCCAAGCAAGAAGATGGATGTCCGTTGTATTCGCACTCACGATGTATTTCTCAGGCGGTCTCATTCCAGGGTTTCTGCTTATGAAAAACTTAGGTTTGATTGGTACGTTTTCGGTTTACATCATTCCTGCTATTTTGAGCGTTTGGAACGTGTTCATCGTCCGCTCTTATATTGACGGGCTTCCGTATGCACTCCAAGAATCAGCCAAAATTGATGGGGCAAATGATTGGACTATATTTTGGAAGGTTATCCTTCCGCTTTGTCAGCCTGTACTCGCTACAATTGCTTTGTATATTGCTGTTGGACACTGGAACGCGTGGTTTGATACTTACTTGTTCAATAATAGGAGTCCAGAGAATACGACACTGCAGTATGAGCTGATGAAGGTGCTGCTATCCACGCAAACGGGCAGTAATTATCGTGATCCTAATGCGCAGCAAACGCTGGCGTCGGTTTCACCGGAATCTATCAAGATGGCGATTACGATCGTCGTTACAGTACCGATTTTGCTAGTGTATCCTTTCCTTCAGAAGTATTTTGTCAAAGGCATGACGCTTGGCGCAGTAAAAAGTTAATATTGGTAATAGCAGGTTTCCTGTTATATACACGAGCATGATGAACGAGAAAAAGGGAGGCTTTCAAGCAATGAAAAGAAAAATGCAAATGGCTTTAAGCTTGGTATTGGCACTAGTATTCGTATTTGTCACGGCATGCGGCAATTCGAATAATGAAGGCGGCAAAAATAAAGAAACGAACGCGCCAGGCAATTCCACGAATTCACCAACAAATGCAGCAGAGCCTGAGAAGGGTGATCCGATTACGATTCGTATCGCTTCTGGCGACGCGAACCCGAGCTGGGACGATATGAAGTCGGATGTAGGGCAATTTATTGTAGATAAAACAGGCATTACGATTAAGCAAGAGTTCCCTGTCGGCGGCAGTGACACAGATATGTTTGCCCTTATGGTAGCAAGCGACGAGTTTCCCGATATGGTTATGCCAAAAGGCAGCGCAGGCAAATTGGTTGATGCTGGCGCACTGATCGATCTTCGACCTTTGATTGAGGAGCACGCACCGAACCTGAAAAAGATTTACGGCGAATACTTTAACCGTCTTCGTTGGAGTAAAGATGACGACGCGATTTATGTGCTTCCCCAAGACGGCGTAGGGCAAACCTACTTCGAAGCTGGCGGCGGTTTCCAATTGCAGCACCAAGTGCTTGAAGCTGCAGGTTATCCGGAAATCAAAACGGTACAAGACTATGAAGCTGCAATTAAAGCTTATATTGAGAAGAACCCTAAAACAGCTGATGGCCAGCCGACAATCGGTATGTCGCTTAACGGCGGTGAATGGCAAATTCTAATTTCAGTTACAAACCCGGCTTTCTATGCAACAGGCGCTCCAGATGATGGCGAGTTTTTCGTTAATCAAGACACACATGAAGCGATCATGCATTACCAGCGCCCTGAGGAAAGAGAGTATTTCCGTTGGTTGAACCATATGAACGATATCGGTCTGCTTGATAAAGAAAGCTTCGTTCAAAAATACGATCAATATAAATCAAAAATTGCTTCCGGCCGTGTGCTTGGACTTATTGACCAAAACTGGGATTATGGCGAAGCAGAAAACGCTTTGAAAGCAGCTGGCAATTTTAAATCAACTTACGCTCGTTTTCCTGTAACGCTGAATGATACATTCCAAGATCACTCCTTCCAAGGCACAGGTTACCTATCTGGTTATGGAATTGGGATTACAAAGGATGCAAAAGATCCAGTACGCTTAATCAAATTCCTTGATTACCTTGCATCTGATGAAGGTCAAGTATTAGTTAACTGGGGTATTGAAGGCAAGCATTACAATGTAGAAGGCGGGAAACGTGTTATTCCTGCAGATGTTCAAGCTCAAAAATCAAATGACGGCAATACATTTAAGAAAACGACAGGCATTGGCAACTACTTGATTTCTGCTCGCTATGGCGATGGCGTGAAGGACCCTTCTGGAAACTACTATACGACGACATTCCCTGAGCAAATTCAAACGGCTTATTCCGAAGAAGACAAGAAGACGCTAGCGAAATACAATGCGAAAACGTACAGAGACCTATGGCCTGCTGACGATGCATTCCCAGTTCGCAAATACGGCGCAGCTTGGACACTTCCGTTCGAGACGGGCTCGCAAGCAAACGTTATTTTCCAAAAAACACAAGATATTATGAAAAAACGTATCCCTGAAGCGATTCTTGCTAAACCAGCAGACTTCGATAAAATCTATGATGCATTTCTAAAAGATCTTGATGATGCAGGTGTAGCAAAATTGAATGCTGAATTTACAAAAATGGTGCAGGATCGTGTGGAACTTTGGTCGAAATAAGACTCAAAGTGAATTGGCAGGGAGAGGGCTCATCTAATGAGCTCTCTCCCTTGCTGTTAATTAACATAAACTGAAGGGAGATTGAAATAGAAATGATAAACGAGAAACTTCCGAAAATATGGTACGGCGGAGATTACAATCCGGAGCAGTGGGATGATGAGACGATGACAGAGGATCTTCGCATGTTCAAGCTTGCGAACATCGATGTCGCAACGGTTAACGTTTTTTCTTGGGCGCGGATTCAACCAAGTGAAGAAACCTATGATTTCACTGAGCTGGATAACATAATAAACAGACTTCATGGCGACCAAATCGCTGTTTGCCTTGCTACAAGTACGGGGGCTCATCCGGCATGGATGGCGAAGAGATACCCGGATGTCACTCGTGTCGATTATGAGGGCCGCAAACGTAAATTTGGAGGACGCCACAACTCCTGTCCGAGCAGCCAAACCTACCGGCAGCATTCGGGACGCATAGCTGGGAAGCTGGCAGAGCGTTATAAGGATCACCCTGCGATTGTCGCTTGGCATATTTCGAATGAATATGGCGGCTACTGTTATTGCGATAACTGCGCCGTCGCTTTCCGAATATGGCTGCAAAAGCGTTATCACACGATTGAACAATTGAATAAGGTTTGGTATACAAATTTCTGGGGCCATACTTTTTATGACTGGGATGAAATTGAACCGCCTAATGCGCTTAGCGAGGAATGGGGCGGCAATCGATCCAACTTCCAAAGCATTTCGCTTGATTATCGCAGATTTCAATCAGATGCTCTGCTTGATTGTTATTTAATTGAACACAAAGAAATTCGCAAACACTCGCCCAACATTCAAATTACGACAAATATGATGGGTACTTACCCTGAGCTTGATTATTTCAAGTGGGCAAAACATATGGATGTCATCTCGTGGGACAATTACCCGTCGATCGACACTCCTGTAAGCTATACAGCAATGACGCACTCGCTTATGCGCGGTTTGAAAAGTGGACAGCCCTTTATGCTGATGGAGCAAACGCCGAGCCAGCAGAACTGGCAAGCTTACAACGCTTTGAAGCGCCCTGGCGTCATGCGGCTTTGGAGCTATCAGGCAGTAGCGCATGGCGCGGATACCGTTATGTTCTTCCAGCTGCGCCGCTCGATCGGAGCATGTGAGAAATATCATGGCGCAGTCATTGAGCATGTGGGCCATGAGCATACACGCGTATTTCGTGAGTGCGCAGAGCTTGGTCATGAACTGACGAAGCTTTCGGATAAGCTGCTTGATTCGCGAATTGATGCAAAGGCAGCCATCGTATTTGACTGGGAAAACCGCTGGGCAGTTGAGCTATCCAGCGGACCAAGCGTAGCTTTAAAATATGTGGATGAGGTTCATAAGTATTACGATGCCTTGTTTGAATTGAATATTCAAACCGATATGATCAGCATTGAAGAAAATTTCGAGCAATATGATCTCGTCATTGCACCGGTTATGTATATGATTAAACCGGGTTTTGCGGAGAAGGTAGAAGCGTTGGTGGAACGCGGCGGTACCTTCATTACGACTTTTTTCAGCGGCATCGTTAATGAGAATGATCTCGTAACTACGGGCGGCTATCCAGGCAAGCTGCGCAAGGTTCTCGGCATTTGGGCGGAGGAGATCGACGCGCTGCTGCCAGGCCAACACAACCAAATGGTGATGAAAAAAGTTGATGGGGCTCTCAGCGGCACTTATTCATGCAGTCTGCTATGTGATTTGATCCATTCTGAAGGCGCTGAGGTTGTTGCTGAGTATGGCTCGGATTTCTATAAAGGCATGCCAGCGGTTACTGTCAATAAATTTGGCAGCGGGGAAGCTTGGTATATAGCTTCCAGTCCAGATAAAGAGTTCCTGCAGTCGCTGCTCACGAACTTATGCAAGGACAAAGGGATTGAGCCAATCTTGTCCGTACCTACAGGGGTCGAAGTAACACGCAGAAATAAAGATGGGAAATCCTTTACTTTTATTTTGAACCATAACTCAGAGCCTTCTGAGCTTCAGCTTGGCGCTCAGCAGCGAACAGAGCTTCTCACGGGTGAGATTGTCAGCGGCGCTTACAGCTTAGCTGCTAAAGGCGTAATGATTATCGAACAATAAAACATTTGCCTATTGAAATCGCTCTGGATAAGCTTCGCAGCTGGGTGTTTGGCATATGCTGTTGTTAAAAGCCCGGTGTGAGGGGAGCTGCACTTTTGTCTACGAAGCGGCAACGTCATTTATTGAGCTTGCTCGTGCTCATAATGTATGTTTTACTCGTTCTTTTGTTATTAGCCATATTTCTTTAAATAAAGGGTTGCCTTCGATTAAATCATTAGTCGGGGGCAATCCTTTTTTTAATGTAAGAAAGTATATTATTTGCTCCAGATTATCTTGTATATCTCCGTCAAAGCTGATGCAGCATCCAGAGGACATTGATGGCGTTTTTGTTTGAGTTGGAATATTGCAACCTGCTATTACAAATAATGAACCAGAAGAAAGCAAAGCGGTTACGGAACTTTAGCTTCAGGCATAGAGAAAAACCGTAGCGGAAAAGGAGGATGGTTTTGTGGCGACCAAAAGCAAAAGTCATTACAAAAAAATGTCCATGTCACCAAAAGAATATCAATCGTTCGCAAAAACGATGGAGCCGCCTCGATCTGTACTTGGAAATTGTTTGAAAGCATTCGTTTTCGGCGGGGCAGTATGTGTATTTGGACAGGTTATACAGGAGCTTTATGTCCATCTGATGGGAATGAGCGAAGAAGCGGCAAGCAATCCAACAGTTGCAACGCTTATATTGATATCGGTTATTTTAACGAGCCTAGGCGTATACGATAAAATTGCGCAATGGGCTGGTGCTGGCTCAGCAGTGCCTGTAACCGGATTTGCCAATTCCATGTGTTCGGCCGCTTTGGAGCATCGGAGCGAAGGTCTTGTGCTTGGTGTTGGCGGCAATATGTTTAAGCTGGCTGGTTCAGTTATTGTTTTCGGTACAGTTGCAGCTTTCTTCGTCGGTATCGCTCATCTTATTCTCGGAACTGGGGGTCAGTAATATGCTGCGAGGGAAACAATCATGGTGGTTTGAGAAACGCCCGGTAATAATCGGCGAGGCGACCGTGGTCGGGCCTGATGAGGGAGATGGTCCGCTTGCAGCCGATTTTGATCTCGTCCATCCTGAGCTGGACATGCAGCAAAAAAGCTGGGAGAAGGCAGAGCGGCTGCTGCTGGAGCAAGCCTCGGAGTTTGCAATTCAAAATGCCGGCATCGAACGCGACCAGCTTCAGTTTTTTGTCGGCGGAGATCTCATGAATCAAATTATTAGCAATAGCTTTGCTGCTCGATCACTCGGAGTACCCTACATTGGAGTATTTGGTGCATGCTCCACCTCAATGGAGTCATTGGCGCTTGCATCGCTCTTCGTGAACTCAGGCTCAGCCACTCATGTGCTGGCAGGCACTTGCAGTCACAATTGCACAGCTGAGAAGCAATTTCGTTATCCAACGGAATATGGCTCACAGAAGCCGCCTACCGCACAATTTACGGTTACGGGTTCTGGCGCAGCTGTTGTCGCTGCAGAAGGTGACGGCCCAGTAGTGGAATGTGCAACCATCGGGAAAGTCATAGATCTTGGCATCACAGATCCATTTAATATGGGAGCTGCAATGGCACCCGCGGCTGTAGATACGATACAAGCCCATTTTAACGATACAGGTAGATCTCCTCGTGATTATGATTTAATTGTAACGGGTGATTTGGCTGGAGTAGGGCATCCCATTGCAAAGGAATTGCTTATGAAAAACGGCGTTCCGATGAACGAAACAGTGTTTGGCGATTGCGGCCTTATGGTATATGACGTTCAGAAGCAGAAGGTACAGGCAGGGGGCAGCGGATGTGGTTGTTCAGCCGTCGTTACTTACGGACATTTGCTCAAACGAATCAAGAAAGGCGAATTAAACCGAATTTTAGTCGTGGCGACGGGCGCATTATTATCGCCGCTCTCGTTCCAGCAAGGCGAGAGTATTCCATGTATAGCACATGCTGTTGCCATTAGCGCAGGAGGGAGCAAGCATATATGATCTTTTTGTGGGCTTTTTTAGTTGGTGGAGGAATTTGTGTGATTGGTCAGCTGATGTTTGATGTTCTTAAGCTGACTCCTGCCCATACGATGTCGACCTTAGTGGTCATTGGGGCTATCGTTGATGGTTTTGACTTATATGAACCGCTCGTTAAGTTTGCAGGAGCAGGAGCTACAGTTCCGATAACAAGCTTTGGTAATGCCCTCGTACATGGCGCATTAACCGAATTGCATACGCAAGGCTGGATTGGCGTTATATCGGGTATCTTTAAGGTAACTAGTGCCGGCATTTCGGCAGCGATAATATTTTCCTTCTTGGCAGCACTTGTCGTCAGGCCAAAAGGATAACCATTTATGCACTTAAGTTGGAGGGTCCTGTGGGATCTTCCAATTTTTTTTGTAGCGAAAAAATTTGTGTACTGCAAAGGAAGTACTGTAAAATAGTAGTATTGAATACTAACTCATGCGTTATTTCGGGAGGTTATGAAATGGATATTCGTCCTGCAGACATGCAATTATGCTCTACTATTCTCCGAAACTTAGAATCTTGTATCCTCGGCAAACAGGAAGAGATCCAAAGATTGTTAATTGCCGTTGTTGCAGGTGGACATGTTCTGCTTGAAGACGTGCCAGGCACGGGTAAAACACAATTAGTGAAAGCGTTGGCAAAGTCAATAGGCGGCCAATTCCGCCGGATACAATGCAATCCCGACTTGCTGCCAACTGACATAACAGGCGTTTCCATTTACCATCCCAAACAAGAAACCTTTTTATTTCGTCCAGGGCCAATTATGGCTAATATATTGCTAGCCGATGAAATCAATCGCGCGACAACGAAGACACAATCTGCATTGCTTGAGGCGATGGAAGAAGGACATGTAACGGTTGATGGCGATACATATGAGCTGCCTCGTCCGTTCGTTTTGCTTGCTACCCAAAACCCAATTGAATTTGAAGGCACCTATACGCTTCCAGAGGCGCAGCTGGATCGGTTCATGATGAAGCTGTCGCTCGGTTATCCAAGTGAAACAGATGAGCAGCAAATGGTGCTCTCTAATGAAGGAATACATCCATCTGACCGCATTCAGCAAATGATTAATATATCCGATATGATTCAAATCCAGGACCAAGCGCTTAAGGTGCATATTGATGACGCCGTAGGCAAATATTTAGTTTCATTAATAAGAGGAACGAGAGAAAACGTGAATGTAATGCTCGGTGCAAGTCCTCGTGCAGCGTTAGCGCTAGCAAGAGCAGCTAAAGCAAGTGCTTATATTCAGCAGAGACAGTTTGTAACGCCTGATGATGTGAAGGAACTTGCTCCTTACGTGCTTTCGCACAGGCTTCTTCTAAGAATGGAAGCTAGAATGAACGGTCTTAAAGCGGAGGATATCATCGAGCAGGTGATTCAGTCCACGAAAGTACCGGTTCGGCTAGAGCGTTAGTCGTATGACAGCGGCCAAATCTTCGAAGGTGCGGATGCAGCTTGTCGCAGTCATTTATTTGACCAGTCTGTTCTACTTTTTATTTCAAGGCGGCAAAACCGCGATGATGCTCTTCATGATTTTGAATTTATTAATTATTTATTTAGTGCTTGGCAGGTGGAGCGGAATCAACAAGGTTACAGGAAGCAGAGTGTATGCGATGCCCGGAGCTACAACAATCGATCAATCTTTATCAGCAGGCAGCACGCTTGAAGTAAGCCTTTCCATGAAAATTCCTGGCTATTATCCGCTTCCATACGTCATTGTTAGAGATCAGCTGCATCGTCATAATGGACAAAGGCTGGCATTTGAAACTTCCTTCGTACCGAATTGGAAGCGTGCGGGCCATGTCGTTTATCAGACGCCTCCGCTGCAGCGCGGCGAGTACCGATTTACGCATACAGAGTGCTTATCTTATGATGTATTCGGCTTGTTCGAGCATTCAGGGAAATTCGGCTCGGAGACGGTGCTTAATGTACTGCCTCAGACGGTTCCGCTAAGGCAGTGGAATGGCATTCAGCGCGGGATTCGCGGTCCTTACTCTCATGCCATTGCGTCACGCTCAGCGAAGGAAACGACACAAATTAACGGGGTTCGTGAATATTTATACGGAGACCGTTTGTCACGTGTCCATTGGAATGCGACGGCGAAGACCGGCGAGTGGAAATCGAAAGCATTCGAGCGTGAATCATTGCCGCGAACGCTTGTCATACTAGATCGTCATTCGAGCAGCTACAAAGGTGAACTCGCGACTCGCTTCGAATTAGCCGTATCTGTTGCTGCTTCATTGCTCGAGAACGGTCTCAAAAGTGATACTGCAATGGGGCTGCTCTCCATTGGAGACTCCATGACATTCGTTACACCTAAATCTGGCATTGATCAACGAAATATGGTGATGAGGCATTTAACCTTTGTTGATGCAAATGCAGCACGGCCCTTGTATCCGTCGCTTCAGCAAGCTGATTCTACGATCGAAGCCGGAAGTTTTGCAGTCCTTATTACTCCTGAGACCGGCGCGGATGTTATTCGAAGTATGGAGTGGCTCTCTCGCAAAGGAATTACCCCTTGCTTGATTCATATCTCTTCGTCGATTGATTTATTAAGCCATAACACTTCTTGGAAACGTGTATTGCGCGAACGCGGATGGCCTGTATTTGAAGTTCGTCAGCTGCAAGAGCTCCCAACGGTATTGGAAGGGAGCGGAATTGCATGAAGCAAATGATGAAATCAATTGGAGTGTATTTAACGACGAACTGGTTTGAGAAGCTGAGATCTATATTTATTGCCATTATTTTAGCGAATGTAATTACAATATTTGAAGGTTATTGGTGGGACGAAACGTACGCCATTGCCTACTACACTTTATTTGCGGCGGCAGCAATTGATATATTGCTTCCTCCCCGCTGGAAGTTTCTGAAGCTTCTTTTCCAAGTAATGGCAGCTATTTTCATTACAACGCAATGGGCAAGAATGGAATGGATTGTTGCAAGTCCACAGGGCTGGCAAGAGTGGCTGTGGTGGCTGCAGGTACATCTCGTTCAGCTTAATCCATTTATATGGATAAGTGGGGCGATGCTTATGCTCTACGTGCTGTTTGGAATATGGACAATCACAAGAGTTCGAATGTTCGGATTTGTAGGCGTAAGCATTTTGGTGTTAACCATCGCAGATTCCTTTACGCCGATCTGGCTGTGGGATGAAGTAGGGATGGTCGTCTTTATTGGTTTGCTCTGGATGGTCGCTGGCCACTTGTCGAGGCTGAAGCGCGATCATCCGAATAGCTGGAAAGAGCTAATCGAGTATCCGCTGCGATTAATGGTGCCGATTGCACTCGTTTTATCTATTCTCATGATTGTTGGATTGAATATGCCTTCAATTGCTCCTATTCTTCAGGATCCTTATACGA
This sequence comes from Paenibacillus sp. MCAF9, assembly GCF_052114265.1. Taxonomy (NCBI): domain Bacteria; kingdom Bacillati; phylum Bacillota; class Bacilli; order Caryophanales; family Paenibacillaceae; genus Paenibacillus; species Paenibacillus sp. MCAF9. The sequence continues at coordinate 320,296 of NZ_JBFREL010000006.1, read as the reverse complement.
TCTGGAAGGAAGCTAAGGGGGAGAGGGTTCAGGTGTTTTTAGGCGATAAGGGCACAGACGTCATATCGCCGAACCGATCAGGCAATGCGAGCTCCGGATATAGTCGAAGCGACGATAAGCTTGGCGGTGGATTTGAATTTGATTATTCACCGATGATGACCGTTACGACCTCGCATCGCAGCTACTGGCGCGGGGAGTCTAAAGCTTTTTACACAGGTGACGGGTGGATTGATGTTGCTCCCAGGCTTGCTGGCGAAGAAAATATTCCTGTTGTGAAGGGTGAGGCATTCGCTTCATTAGATGATCCGCCAAAAGCTGGTGTAAAGCAAGTCAATCAGATTGTTACGATGATTCGAAAGGATGTTTATCCGGTTCTTTTTGCCGCTGCACCACTTTCGAAGATCAACTGGATTGAAAATGAAGAGGCAGCTATTCCAACTAGCTTAAGATGGGAGCCTAGCTCAGGCGAGCTGCGGCTGCTGAACTGGTCCATGCAAAACCGCAAATACCCGCAAACGTATTCGGTTACGTCGTCTGTACCTGTTCTAGATGAAGCGCTGCTGAAGACATCCAAAGCTGGCTGGTCAGATAAGGAAGAGGCTGCACGCAATTCATTTTACTTGCAATTGCCTGAATCATTGCCTGATCGAGTCAAACAGCTTGCAGAGCAGGTTACCGCCGGGGCTGCTAATGATTATGATAAAGCTAGAATGTTGGAATCGTATTTAAGGCTCAATTACAACTATAATAATTTGCCCGATGAATCAAAGCTCACAGGATCTACCAGCGATTTCGTTGATCAATTTCTGTTTGAGCTGAAAGAAGGCTATTGCGACTACTTTTCAACCTCAATGGCCGTTATGGCGCGCAGCTTAGACCTGCCGACGAGATGGGTTAAAGGATTTGCTCCTGGTGCGCTGCCAGCTAGTGATTTCGGGCCTCCAGGCGGTTATAGGGAGGAAGAAGTAAATCCAAGCGGAGCAGGCACTTACACCGTTCGAAATTCAGATGCTCATTCTTGGGTAGAAATTTATTTTGAAGGTACAGGCTGGATTCCTTTCGAAGCAACAGCGGGTTTCTCATTCCCGTATACGCTGCCTGAAGAGGAGGTTGCTCCTTTGCCGGATCTCGATCTCGGCGATAGCGATACTGCAGCAGCTGGAGATACAGAAGGCTCATCAAGCTCGCAGGTTTGGTTATGGAGCTCCATATCACTGCTTATCGCTGCTTCCGTTGCATGGCTTATTATTCGTCGTGACAAGCTTATCTTTTCTTGGAGAAAGCTCCGCCATGGATCATACACAACAAATGATCGAATCGTACTTGAGACGCAAAAACTGCTGCGCATTTGCAAAAAGCGTGGAATGGAGCGCGAAGACCATGAGACGCTGCGCGAGGCAGTGTTGCGCTGGTCGCAAAATCAGAAGCGGCTGCGTGAAGATTTTAAGATTGTGCTGAATGGGTTTGAACAAGCGAAATACAGCCCCGTTATGGCGTCATCCGAAGAAGCAGATCGTTTCGTCGTTAAAGTACGCTCACTCATTGATCAATTAAGATAACATACGAACAAATACCGCTCGCCAGAGAAATTGGTAGCGGTATTTTTTTGCAACAAATTTAGTTTGTATGGTATAGTTTCGTAAGATAGCAAGCAGAAAGCAGAGGGATATCCATTATGTTTGAACGGCTGTTGCCGCATATGCGCGTCAATACAGTATATGAAATTAACTTAGATGAGCTGCATGCAAGAGGCGTTCGCGGCATCATTACGGATTTGGATAATACGCTTGTCGGTGCCAAGGAGGCGTTAGCTACGCCTGAGCTTGTGCAGTGGCTTGATTACGTACGTTCTCGGGGCTTTCAGGTTGTTATCGTATCCAATAACAACGAGACACGCGTCGGGAAGTTTGCTGCGCCGCTGAATATTCCATATATTCATGCTGCTCGCAAGCCAGCTGGCAAATCGTTCAAGAGAGCGCTTAGCGTACTCCGCCTTGCACCTGAGGAAACCGTCGTAATCGGAGATCAGATGCTGACGGATGTGCTTGGGGGTAACCGTATGGGGTTGTACACCATCCTTGTCACGCCAATCGCTCCTGCTGATGAAGGTATAATGACACGAGTGAATCGTCGTATTGAACGAATAGCGTTAGTGCGTTTAAGGAAAAAAGGGTTATGGTATGAGGGGGAAACAAAGTGATGGAACAACAACTTAGTCAGGCATATGGATCATGTGCGGGCTGTGGAGTGGCGCTTCAGATTAAAAGTTCTGATTTGCCAGGTTATTTGCCGGAGGCGGCTGTCGGTCGCGAACCGGTTATTTGCCAGCGATGCTTCCGAATTCGCAATTATAATGAAGCTTCATCCGTAGCGGTTGATCAGGATGACTTCTTAAAGCTGCTTGGCAGCATCGGAAATACGGATAGCCTCGTTGTGCATATTGTCGATTTGTACGATTTTGAAGGAAGTTTGATTTCAGGCTTGCAGCGTTTTGTCGGAAACAATCCAGTGCTGCTTGTCGTGAACAAAATCGATTTGCTGCCGAAAGCGATGAACGTCAATCGACTTCGGAATTGGGTTCAGAAGCAAGCAAAGGAAGAGGGACTGCGCACAGTCGATGTTGTCCTATGCAGCGCGAAGCGGAATATGGGCTTCGAGCGAGTTATTGAAGCGCTTGAGCAGTACCGGAATGGCCGAGATGTCTATGTGGTTGGCGCGACGAATGTCGGCAAATCAACCTTGATTAATCGTCTAATTCGAGATTACAGTGACATGGAACGTGAGCTGACTACCTCTCGTTATCCGGGAACAACGCTTGATGCCGTTCATATTCCGCTTGAGGATGGTAAAGCGATTATTGATACCCCAGGTATCGTCTATACGACACGTATGACAGAGGTTGTACCGCGGAGCTTCCTAGGCTCACTATTGCCGGACAAGCCAATTAAACCGCTCGTCTATCAATTGAACTCGGGTCAATCGCTGTTTATTGGCAGCCTTGTTCGATTCGATTTTGTCGAGGGTGATCGCCAATCCTTTACGTTCTATGTTTCAAATGCGCTCAACATGCATCGTACGAAGCTGGAGCGGGCGGATGAGTTGTATGCAGATCACCGTGGGCAATTGCTCGGAGGACCATCGCTTGAAGAACTAGAAACGATTCCGGCTTGGACAAGGCATTCACTGCGCGTTAAGCGCGGCTTGAATAAGGACGTATTTATATCCGGTCTTGGCTGGATTCAAGTGAACGGTACTGGTGGAGCTGTTATTGACATTTATGCGCCGAAGGGCGTTAAGGTCATGCTTCGCGACTCGATGATCTAAACACATGTCACTTGGAAGGGGAATTCACTGTGACGAATATGGGCGCAGGAAACCAGATTGACAGCAATACTCTTTTGTTCGGCGTCATCGGCAATCCGATTAGGCATTCGAAATCACCTATTATGATGAACCGTGCCTTTCGGGAAACGGGAATTAACGGTGTATACACTGCTTTTCATGTTACGAGCGATCGTATCGGAGATTTTGCCGCTGGTGTTCGTGCAATGGGCATTCGCGGTGTCAATGTTACGATCCCCCATAAGCTGGACATTATGTCCGTGCTTGATGAGATCGATGCAAGCGCGCAGGCCATTGGCGCGGTTAACACGATTGTCAACGACGCTGGCCGCCTAATCGGATATAACACCGATGGCATTGGTTATGTGCGTTCGTTGAAGGAAGAAGCGGAGCGTGAGCTTGCCGGCAAACGAATCGTCGTTATCGGCGCGGGCGGCGCAGCCCGCGGCATCATTTATGCTCTAGCAAGCGAGAATCCTGCGCGAATTACGATTGCCAATCGTTCCGTAGACCGGGCAAAAGAGCTTGCAGATTCATTGCAAAATAAAGTAGATATTGAAGCGATTTCGAATGATGAGCTGCAAACCGCATGCGAGCAAGCCGATATCGTGATTAACACGACATCAGTAGGCATGTTCCCTCATACGGAGGAGACGCCAATTGATGCAAGCTGGCTGAAGCTGGGCGCGGTTGCAAGTGATTTAATATACAATCCTTTGAAAACGAAATTTTTGCAGCAAGCAGAGCAGCGCGGCTGCCGCATTCATGGCGGGCTTGGCATGTTTATTTATCAGGGCGCATATGCCTTTGAATATTGGACAGGCCAGCCAGCACCCGTCACAGCGATGCGAGAAACGGTACTTGCTTCATTGCAAGGCTAAACTTATTTATTGAAGCAATCAAACAGACGAATTATTGAGATGAAAGAAGGAACACTTATTATGCTTACAGGCAAACAAAAACGATATTTAAGAGCGCTAGCTCATCATTTGACACCGATTTTCCAAGTCGGAAAAGGCGGTACTAACGATCACCTCGTTCGTCATATCGAGGAGGCGATTGAGTCGCGCGAGCTTATCAAAGTTTCTGTTCTTAACAACTGTCTAGACGATCCTAAGGAAATCGGCGTTGAAGTTGCTAAATCAGCGGGCGCGGAGCTTGTACAAGTGATTGGCAAAACGATCGTTCTGTACAAAGAATCGAAGGACAACAAACAAATCGAGCTTCCTACAGCTGCTCGCAAATAATAAGGACCGAGACTTGCGCGGCGAATGCAGCTTTTTGTCATAAAGGGCATACTAGAAGACACGAGCTGTTAACGCTTCGACTTTGCTTGATAGGGAGGCGTTCAACAAGTGAGTAAGATAGGAATTATGGGCGGCACCTTCGATCCCATCCATATCGGTCATTTGATTGCTGCAGAAACCGCACGAGAGCAGAGCGGCTTGGACGAGGTGTGGTTCATCCCGTCATACGGACCACCGCTCAAAGCGAATGAGCCAGGCGTTAGCGGAGAGCGGCGCTACGAAATGGTATGCAATGCTATCGAGAGCAACAAGGCCTTCCGAGCGCTTGATATTGAATTGCAGCGCGGTGGCGTGAGCTATTCCTACGACACGATCGTAGAGCTGCAGGGACGTTATCCGAACCATTCTTTTTCCTATATTATCGGTTCAGATCGCATCAACGACCTGCCGAAGTGGCATGAAATCGAGCAGCTAGCTGCTCGAATATCATTTATTGGATTAGAGCGTCCAGGCAATCCGGTCGATATTTCCGCACTGCCGGTTTTTTTGCAGGAGCGGGTCAGCTTGGTTCACATGCCTGCCATTGCGATTTCTTCAACAGCGATTAGGAGCAAGGTGAAAGCTGGGCAGTCTGTTCAATACTTAGTGCCTGATTCGGTGAATAGCTACATGAGGAGGTACAACCTGTATGAATCGTGAGCAAATGATCGAAAAAGTAAGAGCGGAAATGCCTGAGCGAAGATGGCTGCATACACAGGGAGTTATGGAAACCGCGGTCATATTAGCTAATAGGTTTGGCGAAGATGCTGTACGAGCTGAGCTTGCTGCCATTTTGCATGATGTTTCTAAGTACTGGAATGTCGATCGTATGCAGAAAGTCATTCGCGATCAAGCATTGCCAGCAGAGCTTTTACTTTATGATAAAGAATTATGGCATGCACCCGTTGGGGCGTGGGTAGCCGAACATGAATTTGGTGTGGCGGACACCGAAGTGCTGGACGCTATTCGCTACCATACATCTGGTCGCCGCGGCATGTCGAAACTTGAGAAAATTGTTTGCCTTGCTGATTATATGGAACCAGGGCGAGATTTTCCAGGGGTAGACAAAATTCGCGAGCTTAGCGAGCATTCATTGGATCAAGCATTGCTTGCTGGCTTTAACTCTACAATTTCCTTCTTATTAGAAAAAGGAAAACGAATATTTCCGCTAACAATAGAAGCAAGAAATAGTTTATTAGAATAATATTTAACAGGAGGCTGAGCTATGGCGTTACATTCGGATCAATTGCTTCAAATCACAGTCGCAGCAGCAGAAGACAAAAAAGCGGTGCGCGTTGTTGCTTTGAACTTAAAAGAAATTTCCTTGGTGGCGGATTACTTCGTAATTTGCAGCGGTAACTCGGATACACAAGTACAAGCTATCGCAACAGAAATTCGGAAACAAGCTGAGAAAAATGGCAATCGCGTGCGCGGAATCGAAGGTATGGATTCGGCAAGATGGGTGCTGATTGACCTCGGCGACGTTATCGTTCACGTATTCCATCGCGATGAGCGTGAATATTACAACATTGAGCGGCTATGGTCCGATGCGAAGGTTGTGGAGTTTGCATGAGTTTTGTAGCCGGAACAACTTTGACTTTAAGGGTGGCACGCGAGGTGTCGCCCTACGGCTATTTTTTGAGCGATGAAGAATCGGATGTGCTCATGCATTATACCGAGCTTGTAGGCTCTAAGCCAAAAATCGGCGATGCAGTAGAAGTATTCATTTTTTACGATTCCGAGGATCGATTGGCTGCTACGATGAAGAAGCCGCTTCTCCAGCTAGGTGAGCTTGCTCGCCTGAAAGTAGCGGACGTTCATCCAAGGCTTGGCTGCTTCCTAGAAATGGGGCTTGGCAGACAATTGCTGCTTCCGCTTTCGGAGCTGCCGGAGAGTTTTGAATACAGGCCTCTTCCTGGCGATGAAGTATTTGTTGTGATGAAGCATGACAAAATAGGAAGACTCGTAGCGAAAATTGCTTTTGAAGAGGAACTCTCGGAGCTTGTCTTCCATGCACCTGAGAGCTGGAATAATCAATGGGTTGAAGGCTGGGTAACTAAAACGCTGCAGCTCGGCTCGTTCGTCATGATTGATGGCGGCGTTGTAGGGTTTGGCGTTTATGGGCTTATTCCAAGCGCGGAACGAATCCGTCCGCTTAGACTTGGTGAGCGTGTAAGCGCTCGTGTAACCTTCATTCGTGAAGATGGCAGAGCTAACCTCTCCATGGCGCAGCGTAAGGAAGTAGGACGATTGGAGGATGCTGATCGACTGCTTGCCTTCATTAAAGAAAGACCAGGCGGCGGAATGCCATACTCTGATCAGACAGATGCCGACATTATTAAACAAAAATTCGGGATTAGCAAAGGTGCCTTCAAACGCGCTTTAGGCAAGCTGATGAGAGAAAGGCTTGTCACACAGAAAGGCAGCTGGACTTATTTGGCAGAACCGTCTGATGCGACGACCGAGCAAGCAGGAGAGCAAGCGAACGCTTCAGGCTCCTCAGCTGAGGGAGCTGACGGGCAATGACACGCTCTTATGGACAGTTCGCTGCTGTCTATGATCAGCTGATGGAGGATATGCCTTATGCAGAGTGGCTGGGCTTCGCAAGGGCCGGCTGGTCGCGCTATGGCATGCCTGCTACTGTCGTAGATCTTGGTTGCGGTACAGGGAGCATTTCGATTCCGTTAGCACGCTCGGGTTTCCATGTGTATGGAATCGATTTGTCATCGGACATGCTTACCGTCGCACGCAGCAAGTGGGATGAGACGCCTCAGGCTGTTACGAGACCGCGCTCCGGTTCGATTCGGTGGCTACAACAGGACATGCGTGAATGGGAGCTGCAAGAGCCCGTTGATGCGGTCATTTCGTTTTGTGATTGCTTGAACTATTTGACGGAGGAAGAGGATATTGAGGCGGCTTTCCGAGCTACCTATGCCGGCCTTCGCAGCGGCGGTTCCTTTTTATTCGATATGCATCCGCCAAAGCAGCTCATTCGTTATGCGGAAGAACAGCCCTTTGTGCTTGATGAGCGTGATGTAGCCTATATATGGACATGCGACTTTGAAGAGGAGCGCTGCGAGATCGAGCATAACCTAACGATATTCTCGCGCGACCGCGATTCAAAGTTTTATCGGTTTGAAGAATCACATGTGCAGCGCGCTTACGATCCAGACTGGATCGAGTCAGCTCTGTACCGTGCGGGCTTTAAAACGGTTGACCGTTACGCAGATTTTGAGCTGAAGCCAGCTGACAGCGAGTCAGAGCGTTTGTTCTTCGCAGCAATCAAATAATATGATCCACTAGAGATGGGTGTCTCATAGAGTCTAACTAGACTTTATGGGAAACCCTTTTTTGATCTGTCCGGCTATTCGCAGAAAACGTCGCTTTATAAGAGACGACAAAAGGGGACTGTGGTGCGTTAGTACCTATACGTGCTTACAGAGTGGAATAGTCATGAGAGTACGCTCGAAAGTTCGCTGTAAGAACACATATGCGCTTATAGAGGAAAAGTAACTCTGGTTTGTGGTGGTTAAGCACACATATGTGCTTAATGAGTGGAATCGTCGTGAGATCACGCTCGATAGTTCGCTGTAAGAACAAATATGCGCTTATAGGGGGCATGTAACTCTGGTTTGTGGTCTGTAAGAACACATACGTGTTTACAGAGTGGGTTCGTGGTGTGAGTATGCTCGAAAGTTCGCTGTAAGAACAAATATGCGCTTATAAAGGAAAAGCAACCCTGGTTTGGAGGTTAAGCACACATATGTGCTTAAAGAGTAGGATCAAAGTATGAGTTGGTCTGTATAGATGTCGATTGCAGTGTCGAAGTAGAAACATTGCAATCGACATCTATATCTAGTGTGATTGTCGAATGATGACGATTTTCGTTCTGATTGTAAAATTTTATCAACAGCGTTTTGGTGAACGAGAAGTGCTATCGATTTCTTGAATTATTCGCTTGTATATATCTAGATCTTGTGACTCGTATATCCGATTATTCTCGAAGCGCATCTTTTAATCGGCTGTTCATGCCTGCGGTAGCAGATGCTTTTCGTATCGATTCAAGCTTCATTTTCTTGATCGTTTCGGCCATTAGATCTTGATCTTTTTCAAGTTTTTCGATGTATTCAAGCAGCTCTGGCACTGTATATCCGGCATCTTTGAACAGTTTTTCTAGCAATGCTCTTATTTGTTCTGCAGTTGTGTTTACGATTTTCAGGACCCCCAAAATAGCAATAAAATGTCACTATCACATCATATCCTCATCTGTTAAAATAGTCGAGTGCGCCAAAAAAATAGATTAATATTTTCTCCATAATTTTCATTGACTACTCCTATATATTGATGTAGAATCAAAAACATCAACTACATATTGATGTGGATTGGTGCCTTCAACGATTACCAGCGGTATATCTTGAACAAGCGCAGCTGACGGAATTGCTAGTCAGAAGCGCTTTTTAATTGCTTGATTACAGTAAGGGAGCGAACGTGTTATGCTAGTCGTCTATGATTCCAAAACAGGCAACGTCAAGCGTTTCATCAAAAAATTGAATATGCGGGCGGTGCCGATTGATGAGAGGGAAGAAGTTGACGAGCCGTTCGTGCTAGTAACATACACAACAGGGTTCGGCCAAGTTCCAGAGAAGGTAACTTCGTTTCTAGAAAGCAACTCTGGCATGCTCCGCGGCGTTTCTGCGAGCGGCAACCGCAACTGGGGAACCGGATTCGCTAAAAGCGCGGATACGATCTCACAAATGTACGATGTTCCAGTGATTTTGAAGTTTGAATTGTCAGGTACGAATCAAGATACGCAACATTTTGTCGAAAGGGTGCGAACCATTGAAGCATATTGAATTGAATAACGAATTGATGCAGCGCGGTGCAGACGGATTTTACCAGCTTGATAAAGATAAAGAGGCTGTCGCTGCATTTATGGAAGAAGTGGCTGAGAAGAGCGTGAAGTTCGACTCCCTCAAACATAAGCTAGAATACTTAATCGAAAACGATTATTACGATAATGTATACGAAAAGTATACATATGAGCAGGTTGAAGCTGTATTTACACTAACGGCAAACAGCGGCTTTGAATTCCAATCCTACATGGCTGCATCGAAGTTCTACAAGGACTACGCGATGAAGACCAACAACAAATCGCAATACTTGGAGCAATATTCCGATCGTGTAGCCATCGTTGCTTTGCATTTGGGCGAAGGCGATGCTGCTAGAGCACTTCGAATTGCGGAAGCGATGATTGACCAACGTTTGCAGCCAGCTACCCCTACCTTCCTCAACGCAGGCAAGAGCCGCCGCGGAGAAATGGTTTCCTGCTTCCTGCTTGAAATGGACGACTCACTTAACTCCATCAACTATGTACTCGGCACATGTATGCAGCTCTCCAAAATCGGTGGCGGCGTAGCCGTCAACCTATCGAAGCTTCGTGGACGCGGTGAGCCTATTAAAGGCGTAGAAGGCGCAGCAAAAGGCATTATGCCGGTGCTGAAGCTTATGGAGGATGCTTTCTCCTACGCAGACCAAATGGGACAACGCAAAGGTTCTGGAGCAGGCTACTACAATATTTTCGGCTGGGATATTATCGAATTCCTTGATTGCAAAAAAATTAACGCAGACGAAAAAGCACGTATTAAAACTCTTTCGATCGGCCTAATTATTCCGAATAAATTTTATGAGCTAGCTGCTCAAAACAAACCGCTATTCGTGTTCGGTCCACATTCCGTTCAGAAAGCATACGGCAAGCATCTCGACGATATGGATATGGACGAGATGTACGAAGAGCTGCTGGCTAATGAGCTGGTAACGAAGAAAAAAGTAATGAACGCACGCGACATGTTGACAAAAATCGCTTCGATTCAACTAGAATCTGGCTACCCATATATTATGAACAAATCGAATGCTAACAGCGTTCACGCTTTGAAGGATATCGGCTCTATCAAAATGTCCAACCTGTGCACAGAAATATTCCAGCTTCAGGAGACATCGGAAATTAAGGATTACGGCTACGAGGATGTCATTAACCGTGATATTAGCTGCAACCTTGCTTCCCTTAATATTGTTAACGTAATGGAGCACAAAAAGGTGAAGGAATCGGTACATGTTGGTATCGAAGCTTTGACGACGGTTAGTGATTTGTCTAATATCGACAATGCACCAGGCGTTCGCAAAGCGAATGAGGAGCTTCACTCCGTAGGACTTGGCGCGATGAATCTAAATGGATACCTTGCGAAAAACAAAATCGCTTACGAAAGTGAAGAAGCGAAAGACTTTGCCGGCGTATTCTTTATGATGATGAACTACTACTCCATTGAGCAAAGCATGGAGATCGCCAAAGAGCGCGGGATTACTTTCAAAGACTTCGACCGTTCGGAGTATGCGAAGGGCACATACTTCACTCGTTATGTGGAAAATGATTACCGTCCAAAAACAGACCGCGTGAAGGAATTGTTCGACGGTATGGAAATTCCATCACCTGAGGACTGGGCTGCACTTAAAGCAAAAGTCCAAGAACACGGCTTGTACCATGCTTATCGTCTGGCTATTGCGCCTACACAAAGCATTTCGTATATCCAAAATGCGACTTCAAGCGTAATGCCGATTGTTGAGCATATCGAGACTCGTACGTATGCAAACTCAACAACTTATTATCCAATGCCTTATTTGGCGCAGGAAAATTACTTCTACTACAAATCGGCTTACAACATTGATCAGTTCAAGCTGATTGATCTTATCGCAGAGATCGGACAGCATATTGACCAAGGTATTTCGACTGTACTGCATGTTAACAGCAATGTGACGACTCGTGAGCTGGCGCGCTTCTATGTTTATGCTGCTCAAAAAGGTCTTAAATCGCTTTATTACACAAGAACGAAGCGGCTTTCCGTTGAGGAATGCACGAGCTGCGCGGTTTAAAATATAAGAAAGTATATGTTTTTCACATACTTTTCTTATATTTCTCTGCGAAACGAAAGCTATGCCTCTAAAAGACGGCATAGCCGTTTACGCTTGAGTACTATTTAAATGACGCTTACGTAGCAAAGAAGGAGCTCACCAAATGAAAGCAGTAAACTGGAACCGCCCAGATGACGATTTCACGTTAACATTCTGGCAGCAAAATGTAATGCAATTTTGGACGGATGAAGAAATTCCGTTATCAGATGATAAAATGGACTGGATGGAAATGACGGACGCGGAGCGCACGCTGTACAAAAACGTGCTCGGCGGTCTGACTTTGCTTGATACGATTCAAGGCGGCGTCGGCATGCCGAAAATTTTGGAGCATGTTGATGGCTTGCAGCGCAAAGCAGTATTGTCATTTATGTCGATGATGGAACAAATCCATGCCAAATCGTACAGCAGCATTTTCACTACACTTGCTTCTGGCGAAGAGATCGACGAAATTTTCCTGTGGGTTGAGCAGAACGAACAGCTTCAGAAGAAAGCAAACCTGATTTCTTCTTGGTATTCGAACATCACTGGCCCGAAAGAGCTTTACAAAGCGATGGCTGCTTCTGTATTCCTGGAGAGCTACTTGTTCTATAGCGGATTCTTCTATCCGCTTTACTTAGCTGGACAAGGTAAAATGACGAGCAGCGGCGAAATTATCGATTTGATTTTGCGTGACGAGAGCATCCATGGCTTGTACGTTGGCGTTCTAGCACAAGAGCTGTTCCAAACGTTTAGCCCTGAGGAGCAAGCACAGCTGGAAATCGAGATTTATGCATTGCTAAACGAGCTGTACGAGAATGAGATTGTGTATACAGAGCATCTTTATGCGCCGCTTGGCCTTGCTGAGGAAGTAAATGTTTACGTCCGCTACAATGCGAACAAAGCGCTTATGAATCTTGGTATGGAACCGCATTTCCCTGAGGAAGCGGTAAACCCAATCGTGTTCAATGGTATCAGTACGCATACGAAGCAGCATGATTTCTTCTCCAAAAAAGGTAATGGCTACGTACGTACGATTCACGTTGAGCCGCTTAATGATGACGATTTTGTTTTCAACTTCTAATAAAACTTAATGTAAATGCAACATACGAGTCGCTCTTTATTCAGCCTTATAGGCAGAAAAAGAGCGATTTTTGATTTTTTTATTGAGGAAACAATTGACACATTATTCTTTCGATGTTAGTATTTCCCTCTCAAAACTTGCGCGGAGGTAAAAAATAGTGATTACAGTTCATGGGATAAGTAAATCGTATCAGGTTGCTAAACGCTCTTCAGGCGTTAAGCAAGCAGTAAAGGCATTATTCAAAAGGGAATACAAAGTTGTGGAAGCGCTTAACGATATTTCTTTCACGATTGAGCCGGGTGAAATTGTAGGATACATCGGACCTAACGGGGCGGGCAAGTCAACGACCATTAAAGTGATGAGCGGCATTCTTGTGCCAGACAGTGGTACATGTACGGTCATGGGTTATACGCCGTGGAAGGATCGGGTCGCGTATGTGAAGCATATTGGTGTTGTTTTCGGTCAGCGTTCTCAGCTGTGGTGGGACGTGCCAGTCATCGATTCCTTCGATCTGCTGCGGGATATTTATAAGGTGCCAGAGCAGGAGTATCAAAGCACATTAGCATTGCTTACAGAAACACTTGAGCTGCAGGAAATTATTCAGATGCCAGTAAGACAGCTTAGTCTTGGACAAAGGATGCGCTGCGAAATTGCGGCTTCCCTGCTGCACAGCCCAAGTGTACTATTTCTGGATGAGCCCACAATTGGCCTCGATGCCGTATCCAAAATCGCTGTGCGCCGCTTCATTAAGACGATAAATGAAGAAAAGGGCGTTACGATCATTTTGACCACTCATGACATGAATGATATTGAAGCGCTGGCGAACCGGATTATTCTTATTGGCAAAGGAAAGCTGCTTTATGATGGCAGCCTAAGTGCGATACGCAGCCAGTTCGGAACACAAAAAACGATTACAGTCGTATACAGCCACCGCGCTGAGCCGCTTGAGATTGCTGGTGCTGTCGTTGAAGAATGGTCGCCTGAGCGTGCTGTGCTAAGCGTCGATACAGCTCTGGTTGTCATAAGCGATGTGCTCATCCGTCTGTCTGAGCAGGTGGAGCTTCTCGATGTCACGATTGATACCTTGCCTATTGAAGATATGATCGTTCAGCTGTATAAGGAGCATCAAATATAATGAGAGCGTATATTTCGGTATTTAAGCTGCGTCTCACATACGGATTGCAATACCGTACCGCAGCGCTGGCGGGAGTTGCGACTCAATTTTTTTGGGGTTTCATTATCATTATGGTGTTTGAGGCGTTTTATAGCGGGACAACGACTCCGCCTCCAATTTCATTGAAGCAGCTTATCACATATGTATGGCTGCAGCAGGCTTTTCTTTCGTTTGTGATGTTGTGGTTCCGAGACAATGAGCTATTCGGACTTATAACGACTGGCAATATTGCTTACGAGCTTTGCAGACCTAGCGGCATTTACGGATTATGGTATGCCAAGCTGATTGCACAGCGGCTCTCGAGTGCCATTCTAAAAAGTATCCCTGTTTTAATAGTAGCTTTTTTTCTGCCAGAGCCTTACCGGATGCCGCTGCCAGAAGATCCAGCAGCCTTTGTTTTGTTTATCGTTGCATTATTGCTTGGACTGCTTATGATTGTTGCCCTTTCTATGTTGATGTACATATCCGTGTTCGTTACGCTTTCACCGGCTGGCTCGCTGCTCATGTTTGGTGTAATCGGCGAATTTCTGGCAGGCATGGTTATACCTGTGCCTCTTATGCCCTCATGGCTGCAAAACATTGTATATGTGCTGCCGTTTCGATGGACAGCGGATTTCCCATTTCGAGTTTACTCGGGACATATTGCTAAGGAAGAAGCGCTCATCGGCATCGGTGTTCAACTGGTTTGGTTTGTTGTACTAGTGGCCTTAGGCAGGCTGGCAATGGCAAAAGCATTACGTAGAGTTGTTGTGAATGGAGGGTAACCCATATGAGATTGTTCGGTAAATATATTTTGATCATGTTTAAGTCGCAAACGCAGTACCTTACCTCATTTTGGCTGCTCTCCTTAGGTCAATTTTTTGTGCCATTTTCTGTTTTTGCAGGATTGTATTTTATGTTTGAACGTTTTGGCCAAATTGAGGGTTGGAATTTTCAAGAAGTAGCGTTATGCTTTTCTATTATTCATATGTCATTTGCGATTAGTGAATGTTTTGCACGCGGTTTTGATTCGTTCTCTACGTTGGTCGTTAATGGAGATTTTGACCGTCTGCTGGTTCGGCCGCGCAGTACCGTGCTTCAGGTACTCGGCTCGAAATTCGAATTTTCACGTGTGGGACGGCTGCTGCAAAGCGTAATCATCTTGACGTGGGCTTTAAGTGAGCTTACGATCGAGTGGACATTGCTTAAAACAATAACTCTTATTTTTATGATTTTAAGCGGTGTCTTTGTTTTCTCTGGTATCTTTATACTGGCTGCAACGATGTGTTTTTGGACGGTTCAAGGTCTTGAGATTGCAAATATATTTACGGACGGAGGGCGAGAGATGGCCCAGTATCCGTTAAGCATTTACAAGAAATGGGTGACTCGTTTTTTTACGTTCGTCATCCCTTTCGGAAGTGTCAATTATTTGCCTTTGCTCTACTTGTTAGACAGAACCTCTGGGAATGAACTGCTCTATATGATTTCGCCAATAGCTGGCATCCTCTTTATTTTGCCTTGTCTGCTTGTATGGAACATCGGTGTTCGTCATTATCGCTCGACAGGCTCTTAATATGAACAGCACTTTATGATAACAGCAAAGGAGCGTAATGTTATGAAATCAATAGCGGTACGGGAATTAGCAGCGCAATTATCATTAGAAATATTAGCAGGAGCCGATAAGCTCGATCGACAGATTGCTAAAGCAAGAGCCTATCGACCAGGACTTGAATTTGTTGGATATTACGATTTTTTCCCACAGGAGCATGTTCAAATTTTGGGCAGGAAGGAAATTACATACCTGCACTCCTTAAGTGAAGAAGAACGAAATCATCATATTGGCAATATTGTTAAATATCATCCGCCTTGCTTTGTAGTTACTGCGGGTCAGGAAGGTCTAAAATATTTGACCAAATATTGCGATCAAGAAGGCATTCCTTTGCTGCGAACGAAGCTTCCAACGGTGCAATTGCTTGGCATGCTGGATGCTTATCTGCTCAAAACGCTTGCTCCGGAAATATCGATTCATGGGATTTGCTTAAATGTGCTTGGCATTGGCGTACTGCTGCGCGGCAAGTCAGGCATTGGCAAAAGCGAAACAGCCCATACGCTCATCAAACGGGGCTCTAGGTTAGTTGCTGATGATATCGTTGTACTAAAAAAGCTGAGCTCCCAAACGCTGCTTGGCACGCATAATGAGAAAACAAAGGAGTTTCTAGCTCTGCGCAGCATTGGTCTTATTAATGTTGTGAGATTGTATGGCAGACAAGCGTTTCAAGACGAGACGAGAATTGTACTCGATATTGAATTAACGAAGTGGCGTGATAATGAACTCAATAATGATTTAGAGCTGGAAACCAAATTTACAGATTATATGGGCGTGAAAATTCCTCATATTGAAATCCAAGTGCAGCCGGGCAGAGACGTTGCAGGTTTAATTGAGGCAGCCGCGAATAATTGGTACTTAAAGCAGCAAGGCTATAGTGCGGTAGAAGAATTTATGAAACGGCTGGAGCAAGGCTAGCGGCTTTGTCAATAATCCCGATAAAGGATTAACATGCAAACGACTATCCAAATACTTGCAAATCATGTTACACTATGGGCAGAGAAAGCTCATCCTAGCGCACAAGTCCTGACAGATTCGAAGGAGGAAATCGCGTGGAAAACTGCTCAATCGTAACAAAACCTGCGCTTCATTTGGCGGGTATCAGCTACTGCGGTCCATATTCATCCTTTCCGGATGAAGCGATTCGGCTGCAGACCGAGTTTTTGACACGCAAGCACGAGTTGAATGATGCAACAAAATCGACCGTATTGTACAGTCCGTACTTCGGCAATGAAGTGTTTGCTACCTACTGGGCTTGTTATGAAGTCCAGCATCTGGAGGAATTGCCTCCTGGTATGGTACAATTCACGATTCCTGAACATCGTTATGCGATGGTCGCTTGCTCCAATAAAAGAATCGGCGAAGGGTACGAGCAGCTTCATGCTTGGATAAATGAGCTGCGGCTAGAGAAGCAAGAAAACGCCGTATCGCTGGAGTTGTTTTATATTGACGAGCATCATTTGGAGGAAGAGCCGGTAGAGCTGCTTATTCCGCTCAAAGGATAGCCTATATGAAGTGCTTGCACGCAAACGAATCGGAGTATGGAATGGATAACATTCGAGCCGAATCATTTTGTGAGAGCAAGCACTTTTTTGTTTGAGATTGAAGCAGATTCAGAGAAGAGGATTTCAAATGTCAGCTATGAGAGATGGGAATAAGCACTCGTTTCGGCAGTATGCCAGCAAGCTAGTTATTGCTGGTATTGCGGCTGGTGCTGTGAGTGGAATCGTGTTAGGCTTTACGATGAAGCTGCTTGAGCACCTTACCGGATCAGCGGTATATGTATTGCTTCTTAATATTGATTTCATAGAATGGCTGCCTTATAAACGAACGGAGACGCTTGAATTTATCCTTCATATGGTTGTTGCACTTCCACTCGGTATTATTTATTTATCCCTGTTGTCGCTTTGGAGAGCCCCGATAGGACTAAGCCTTGGCATGAGTATAGCAGTCGCATGCTGTACGTGGATTCCACTTACACAGCTATCAGAGCGTACTCCAGCAACTGGCGATGTACAAGCGCTGATTTGGTGGTTGCTTGGTCATCTCTTATATGGCGCTGTACTTTCGTTGTTTGGCGTGACATGGATTAAGAAAGGAATGTTGGAAAAATGAATTATGCGTTATATATTGTAGATGCATTTACGAATGAAAAATTCAAAGGCAATCCTGCCGCTGTTTGCATTGTAGACGAGCCTCAGTCTGAACGCTGGATGCAGCAGGTGGCAGCGGAAATGAATCTCTCAGAGACGGCATTTATTAAGCAGGGAGCAGAGCATTATGAGTTAAGATGGTTCACACCGATTGCTGAGATTGATTTATGTGGACATGCTACGCTTGCGACAGCACATATATTATGGGAAACAGGAAGACTGCCACAGCACGAAACGGCACGATTTATGACGAATAGCGGGTTATTGACCGCTGTGCATAAAGGGGACTGGATGGAGATGAATTTCCCTTCCGAGCCGCCGGAAGCAGCTGTTGCACCTGAGGAGCTCATTCAGGGTCTGGGTCTCATTCCGAGATATGTTGGCCGCAATCGAATGGACTACTTTGTTGAGCTAGACAGTGAGGATACACTGCGTACGCTGCGGCCTGACTTTGGGATGCTTGCCCGTCTGAGCGCCCGCGGAATTATCGTTACAAGCCGTTCAACAAATGCTGCGTATGACTTTGAATCTCGGGCATTTTTTCCTGGCACAGGGATCGATGAAGACCCCGTAACGGGTTCGGCTCACTGCGCGCTCGCGCCATATTGGGCGAAGAGGCTCCGCAAGCAGGAGTTAACTGGCTATCAGGCATCGGAGCGCGGCGGGATTGTGAAGGTAAGGCCGGAAGGCGAGCGAGTGTATTTGCAAGGACAAGCAGTGACCATTCTAAAAGGACAATTGGAGGGGTAATAAAATGTTAATGTTGAAGCTGCCAAAAGAGCAGAAGGAGCAGTTGATTGCTAGCATTCAGCAGTATTTCGAGCTGGAGCGTTCGGAGACGCTTGGATCGATTGCGGCGGAGCAGCTGCTTGATTTTATGATACAAGCGGTTGGGCCGCATGTTTATAATCATGCGATTAAAGATGCACGCCAAACGGTACTTGAGCGGATGCAAACGCTGGAAGACGAGCTTTATTCATTAGAGAAGCCAACTGCGGCGAAGCGATAACGAGAGGGCTTGGCAGTCAGCTGTAAGTACAGCGAGAAGGCAGGCCAGCTGTTTTAAATGGTAATCATTAGACTGATAATGAGCATGTACGCATTTCTCTGAAGCAAGCAAAAAAAGGCACTGACCATCAAGGCTATAAGCCTCATGATCAGTGCCTTTTCATTGTTTATGCTTTTGATTTTTTGGAAGCAGCTGATGATTTGAACGGGGTTACTTTATTTTTGCCCGTCGTTTTGGAATAGTACATCGCTTCGTCAGCCTGCTTAATCATTTCTTGAACAGCCTTGCTTTCTTTGGAGGTGCTGAAGCCGACGCTTATCGTAACCATCGTTTCCTGCTCGACTCTGCGCCGAATGGATTCAGCTACAATTTCAGGTTTCACTCGCTCCGTGCTAATGCAGCTTAGCAGCTCTTCTCCGCCATAACGGCCAGCTGATCCGATGCCGCTCGATTCTTCCTTAATAATCTCGGAAACCTGCTTCAGTACGCCATCGGCTTTATGGTGGCCATGGGTATCATTCAATTTCTTAAAGTTGTCGATATCGCAAAAAATAATAGCCATCGGCTTGCTGCTCAGCAGCAGCTGCTCCGCCTTTGAATAGAAATGGCGCCGATTATACAATCCAGTCAAGCCATCCATAATTGACGATTGATAGGTAAACATCAACCTTTCGATTACCCACTCGAACAAGAGAATAAACAACAGGGTATAATATACGATTGGCAGCAGCTGGCTAATCGTCAGCAACCAAGTCAATGAGCCATGAAATACATAGGCATTCGACAGCCTAGCAAGCTCGCTTGCAAAAAAAACGATTAAGCTCGCGTAATATTTGGAGCTCATATGGGCGCTTCTTGTATCAAGCATAATCATGAAAATAACGATCAAACCATAGAAATCGAGTGCGGGATATGTAAAAGCTTGCGCATGAACGACCGTGTCCATTGAATTGGGCATAATCGCAAATTGTATGCCTGCAATAACGAATGTCATCATACTCATAATGATAAAGGGAATGACTTTAAGCTGTGCCGTTCGATGAGTATATAATTTCATGAAAACAAAGTTTATAATAATAAAAGATAGGATTTGAAGTATGGTAAAGGCTAAATGTAGAAATGGTGATAATGACCAGCCTGGATAAGCGAGCACGACGAGCAGGCATTGCTTAATAATAATGATTGGGATGGCTGTAATGAGCAAGCGATAAATTCGTTTGTTGCGGTAGCTTACATAAAGCCGAACCGACATGAAGAGCATTAAGATCAGAATGACGATGACCGCCGATGAAGAGAGCAGTTGTCCATTTGGGCCTGAAAGCCATTGTGTAAGAGTCATGAGTTACCCACCGTTATCTAGTATTAGTTTCAATAGCTTTACAGAAACATATGTTCTAATATATCATGTTTTACGGTGAACGAATAGTTGGAATACAGGTTTTACGTTGAAAGGATGGGACACATGAATATTTTACAAGCGTTATTTTTTCCACCGGAGCAGCCGGGCGGAGTTTCTTCCATGATCCCGTATATTCAAGATAGGTTCATTAAGTTTGGTTGGCAAATGGAATTGTTCTCTCTGCCTAAGCGGGTAAGAAGCAAAGGGCAGGAAGAAGTGACATTCGAAACCTTTGATCACACGATCTACAGCGGAAATGTAATGGTCGATAAATATATTCAAACGTATAAAGATTACGTATGGTGGACAAAGATGCGCATCAAAAAGCCATACGATATTATACATGCGCATCATCCCATTGCTGGGCTTGTCATGAAGCAGCTATTTCCAGATACTCCGCTTGCGATGACGATCCATTCCAGCTATGAACGGGAGCTTATTCTAAACGGCAAGATTAAAGAGGGTGGACCTGAACACCGATTTCTTATGAGTCTTTATGGCGAGCTGGAAGCGAAGGCGGATCAATTGCTGACCGTTTCCGAGTCCTTCCGTACCTATATCGCTCCTCATATCAAGCATCCAGAGAAAATAAAGGTTATTCCAAATGGTTTTGACGAGAAACGATTTAAACCGATATCCCACGAGAATGCGGTAACGCAGCTCATTACGGTGTGCAGGCTTGTCCCTGCCAAAGGACTTGATGTTCTGCTGCGCGCATGCGCAGAGCTTAAACAGAAGGGTCATCCGTTTGTTCTTCATATCATTGGCGATGGACCGATTCGCGAGGAGCTTGAAGCATTAGCAGTTGAGCTTGATTTGTATGATGATATTATCTTTTACGGCTATATGCTGCATCCGGAAGAGTTTATGCCGTTTTTTGATGTATTTGTATTGCCTTCACGCGCTGAGGCCTTCGGCTCTGTGTTCGCAGAAGCTGCTTTATGCTCGCTTGCGCTTGTCGGCACGAATGTAGGAGGCATTGCCGAGCAAATCGAAGATGGCGTTAATGGATTGTTAGTACCGCCGGAAGATGCGACAGCTCTTGCTGATGCGCTGGAGAAGGTCGTAACCGATCCCACTTATCGTTATCATCTGGCAAGGTCTGGTTCGGATAAAGCCAAAAAGGTATATTCACTTCAACGAGTGATTGCACAGCTGAAAAAAGTTTATATTCATATGAAGCCGGAATAACGGCTCATTCTATCGGAATAGGCGGTTATAAAATGTCGGTACCTTTTCGATTTATCCATGCAGCAGATTTGCATTTAGACAGCCCTTTCCGAGGGCTTGCGAAGGCTCCGGATCAGGTGAGAGAGGTGCTCAGCGAGTCCACCTTTGCAGCGCTGCGTCAGCTAACGCAGACCGCCATACGCGAGCAGGTGGATTTTATCGTGCTGGCTGGCGATTTGTTCGATGAAGCAGACCGTTCGCTCAGGGCACAGCTCATGCTCGTACGAGAGTGGCAAAAGCTGCAGGAGCACGGAATATCCGTATATGTGATCCATGGAAATCATGACCCGTTAAATGGCGAGCGAGCAGACTTAGAA
The DNA here is from genome assembly GCF_052114265.1 of Paenibacillus sp. MCAF9. Classification (NCBI taxonomy): domain Bacteria; kingdom Bacillati; phylum Bacillota; class Bacilli; order Caryophanales; family Paenibacillaceae; genus Paenibacillus; species Paenibacillus sp. MCAF9. The sequence continues at coordinate 298,778 of NZ_JBFREL010000006.1, read as the reverse complement.
CTGCCGGCAAACGTGCATATATTTGGAGCGGATCAAATGGAATATCGGCCGGCTTACCGTACTAACGGTGAGCTGGCTGCATTTGTTTACGGCAGGTCATACGGAAAACGCGTCGTCTCGGAAAATATAGCTGCGGCTTATCAAATACAGCAAGAAGCGCCCTTTCATATCGCGCTGCTCCACGGAAATGTTGATGGCGATGGAACGCATGACCCGTATGCGCCATGCTCGCTGGGCGAGCTTATCGGGGGCAAGGGCTTCGATTATTGGGCGCTAGGCCATATTCATAAACGAAGGGTGCTGCATGAATACCCTCATGTCGTATACGCAGGCAACACACAAGGAAGAAATCCGCGTGAAGTAGGGGCTAAGGGCTGTTACTTGGTGGAGGTAAACGCTGCAAGAGCGGTAGAGCTGACCTTTTTGCCGCTGGATGAAGTCAGGTGGCACGAGTATGACTGCTCCATCTCTGAGCTGAGTACAGAACAGGAGCTTTTGCAGCAATTGGAAGGTCTACTTGACACAATATTAGCTGAAGCGGAAGGCCGCTCGGTTATGCTTCGACTTTGTTTGACAGGTCGCGGGCTGCTGCATCAGAAGCTCTCGGAGCCAGCGATTGTTCGAACGCTGCTTGAGCAGTTGCAGGAGGGCAGGGCGATATCGTCTGCTGAACCATGGATCTTCGTGCATGGCCTAGAGGTGAATACAGGGGCTGCGATCAAATGGGAGGAGCTGGCGGTGGAAGACAGCTTTACCGGAGAGCTCGTTCGATTTAGCGCAGCATTAACGGAGGATGAGAAGTTATGGCAGGATTTTGCCAAAAATGCTGTGAGCCCTGCAGCAGGGCATGCGAAGCTTGGCAGACTTATGTTTAACCAATGGGACGAGCCTCCCGAGCGCTGGCTAGAGCAAGCGCGCGAGCTGACGCTTGGTTTGCTTCATGATCATGAACGTGGCGGATGATGATAGGGCGAGTGCAGCTTGTATCTGCAAAAGCCTATAGGAGATGACAGGAAGCATGAAGCTTTTGAAGGCTGAAATTGACGGTTTCGGACAGCTATATAGGAAGCAAATACCGCTCGATGCGGCGGTCATTATCGTATATGGTCCAAATGAAGCGGGAAAAAGCACGATGTTCGGCTTTATTCGATCGATGCTTTTTGGTTTTGCCAAACGCGGACAGTCGAATGAGCGGCAAGAACCGGTGAATGGCGGCAAGCATGGCGGTCGGATGTTTTTTCAAAGTGCAGAAGATGAAGCCTACGTTGTTGAGCGGTACGCGGCTGACGGATTAGGCAAGCTTAAGCTGCGCGCTCTAAGCCTTGCAGCTGGCAATGACGAATTGTTAAATGATCCATTCATTAGCGTCATTGCTGCAGCAGATAATTCACTCGAAGAAGCAGCACTCACACAAACGGAATGGGAACGGCAGTTTTTAGGAGGCATTAGCGAAAAGCTGTATCGACAATTGTTCGCTATTACGCTGACTGAACTGCAAGAAATCGGCGCGTTGTCGGGAGAAGAGCTTGGACAATATTTGTATCAAGCAGGGTGGGACAACGGAAAATCGATAGCAGCAGCTGAGAAGCGTTTAGCACAGGAAATGGACCTTCTCTTTAAGCCACGCGGAGCTAATCAACAAATTAATCAGCATTTGAAAACGCTTGAGCAAATAGATGCGCAGCTTCGCAAGCGCGCAGATGCCATTGTCTCCTACAATCAGTTGACGCAGCAGACGGGCGAGCTGGATGCATTCTTGCAGCAGCTGGAATTGGGGCTGCCAGCAAAGGAAGCAAGGCAAATGCTGCTTCATAAAGCTTGCACGACTAGGCCATTGTGGATTCGCAAGCAGCAGCTGATGATTGAGCGCGAGCAAGTCGCTTACGCTGCAGAGCTCTCGCCGCATGCGGAGAAGGAATGGGACGAGCTGCAAAGGCAAAGAGCTGAGCTGCGCGAAGAAGCGGAGAAGCAAAGGCAGAAAGCGCTGCTGCTGGAGCTGCAGCTTGAAGCAATAAGTTATGATGAGCAGCTTCTCCGTATTGGAGATGAGACGGAAGCTCTGCTTCAGGCAGCTGAGAGTATGCGCCAGCTGAAGCAGGACAGCATAGAGCTGGAATCAGAGCTTCGCGAGCATGATGAGATGATTGCGAGGCTCGTTACCAGCATCGCGCCGGAATGGACAGAGCGTCAACTGAGGGAGCTTCACGTTACGATAGCCGATCGTGACTTTGTGCGCAGCGCCAGGCAGCAGGAGCTGGAGCACGCGCGAGGAGAGGAGCGATTCGCGGCTGAGCTTGAGACGCTTAAGCAGCAGGAGCAGGAAGCGTCTATCGCTTTGGAGGAGGCGAGGTCAGCCGCCGCACGGGAGAAGGAGCGCAGCGAGCAGGAGGGCAGCACCGGATTTGAGGTGCTGCCGCGCACGCGAGATGCGCTGAAGGGGGCGTGGAACGCCCTCGATAGCGCGCTGCGCGAGTGGGAGCTCGAGCGGGCGCGCTCTGCCGGAGCCGCTGCAGCCGCAAGCGAGAGCGAGTCGGCTGGCCGCGGCGCGGCAGCTTCGGGCCGAGGCGGAGCCGGCCCTTGGTGGGCTGCGGCGGCAGGAGCGGGCGGAGCCGCGCTGGCGCTTGGAGCTGCCGCGCTTGGCGGAGCAGGGCGCGGTGCAGGTATTGCTGCGCTGGCGCTGGCGGGAGCGGCGCTTGCGTTTGTTGTTATGGCGCTGCTGCGGAGTCGCGGTGCTGGGAATGCAGCAGCAGGCGAGAGCAGTGATCAGCTGCGTGGACGCGGACGTTCGCGAGGGCGCAGCGGAGCAGCTGCGCTCACCGGTACGGAGCTTAATGAACGAGAGAAACGAGTGCATCAAGCTTTAGAGATGATTGTACATAATCCGCAAGAGGCAGCGGCTGCCCTGCTTGCGGCAAAGCATTACAGCTCGCCAGAGCATCTGCTCGCAGCGGAACAAGCGCGCACACAGCTGCGCGCCGCAGTCGAAGCCCGTCTCGAGGCGCTGCAGCGCAGCGAGCGCCTCATCGACCATAGCAGCGAGCTCGCCCGCCGCCTAGAGCGGCTGCGCGCGCACGCTGCAGGACGCAGCGAGGCTGCCGCCGCTGCTGCACAAGCAAGGCAAGCCATCGCCCATCAGTGGGCTGACTGGCTTGCAGCTCGCTCACTGCCGGCGGGAATGTCGCCGGCCGCTGCGCTCGAAGCATTCGAGCTTGCCGAGCAAGCTTTGCAGCGGCTGCAGCATTATGACCGGCTGTCGGCGAAACAAGCCGCCGCAGGCAAACAGCTGGCTGCTTTCGCTGCGCAAGCAGCGAAGCTGTGCGGGCATTTCAAGGAAGCGGCCGCAGCGGTTGCAGCTGATCCAGCCCTCGCGCTGCGCCTGCTGCATGCCGAAATTCGCCGCCATGCTGCAGCCAAACAAGAAGCGCGCGCTATTATTGCGCGCCGTGACGAGCTGCAAATGGCGCAGCAGGCTGCTGAATCCCGGCAGCTTAAGCTAGAGAGCCAAGTGTTGAAAACAGTGGAAGCGGCTGGTCTATCAAGTGAAGCCCAATATGAGCTTGCCATTTCGCATCATAGCATATGGACAGCGCTTGAGCTTGAACTTTCAAAGCTTGCGTTGGAAATAACGGCTGGCATGTCAGCGGAGAGAATTTCCGAGCTCGAGCATTTGTTTGGCAGCTATGATGAAGAGCAGCTGCAGCAGCTGCATTTGGAGTCGCAGACGGAGCTGAAAGAGCTGGAGCGGCAAAAGCAGGAGCAGCTTGAAAAGCGGGGGAGAGTGCGGCAGTCGCTAGACCATCTTTTGCAGGAAGAGGAGCATCAAAGGCTGCTTTCTGATAAAGCGATGACGGTTGCCCAGATCGAGAAGGATGCAGAGCGGTATGCGGTCCTTTCTATTAGCGCAGCATTAATTAGCCGAACAAAACGTGTTTATGAAGAAGAGCGTCAGCCTGTCGTGCTTCGCAATGCGTCGCGTTATATGATGGAGCTGACAGATGGCAAATATATTCGGGTACTTACAACGCCAGGCGAACCGGGAATCAGGCTGGAAACAGCGGAGCACCGTCTCATCGACAGCGGAATGTTAAGCAGAGGAACAGCGGAGCAGGTTTATTTGGCGATGCGCCTTGCTTTGGCGGAGGAAGCAACAAGTGGATCGAAGCTTCCTCTTATGCTGGATGATGTGTTTGTTAATTTCGACAAAGGCAGGCTGCATGCAGTAACCAAGCTGCTCGCATCCTTATCGAGTGAAAGGCAAATTATCGTTATGACTTGTCATGAGCATGTTCGAGACGCAATGCTTGAGCATTGCGAGGGTGCGTTACTCGTACAAATTTGATGGTTGCAAGCAGCCAAATGCTCTCTAATGAGTAGTAACACGTTTGCGGATAATTAAGATGAGCCAGCCCAAGCTGACCAAGCCGAATAACGGATAAAGAGTTGACAGCAGCGGACCAAATCCGATTTGGCTGGCTACATAACAAATCGCGAGGATAAGAAGTACAATCAAGCTCCGAGCCCATTTCAAACGCTCATGAAGCTGAAGGGTGAGGCCGTAAATGTCTGCAATGAGTGTCGTGAAGATTTCAGCGAAAATAATGAAAACGTAAATAAACTGTACGCTAGGCCCTAGCTGCCGAGCAATCCCGCCCATCGGTATTGCGAATTGTTGAATGCCTGGCATATGAACGGAAAGCGCGATGTGACCAGCCAGCAGCATGAACCCAATTCCGATTCCTCCGACCCATGAGCCAGCAATAATGACCTTGCGGTCACGGATTTCTGCTCCCAGCGGCACAAGCACAGCTTGCGACATCGAGAGGTTGAAGGCGGTATATAAAAAAGGTGAAGCCCAAGCGGCCCAGATGGAATGGTCGCTTGATAAAGTAATGAACTTGTCTGCGCCTGGCGTTTGAAATGTATTGATGATGATGAGTACAGTGAACAGCAGCATAACAGGGACGACGATCGCATTGACCGTCAGAATAGCATTCATTCCTTTGCGCAGCAAAAAATAACAAGCGGCAATCGTAATAAGCAGACCTGATTGATAAGAAATATTCCAATGCTCATAAAATATGGTGCCGGCACCTGCGAGCATAACAGCGGTTACGCCAAGGAGTACGACTAACATAAAGTGGCTGATAAGTCGTCCATATTTGTCGCCGAACAATGCTTTATTTAAGTCTTCGTACGACTTTGCTCTAATTTCACTTGCAATGAGCATCATCTTGGTGCCTAGCCAAATGAACAAAATGGTAGATATAACAATCGTGACCGTACCCCAGTAACCGAAGCGGGTAAAAAACTGAAGTATTTCTTGGCCGGTGGCAAAACCGGCCCCCACGATTGTTCCCATGTAAGTTGAAGCGATTTGCAATACCTTCCCAGTACGTTTCCACATCGTCTACCGTCCTCCGTTCGATAACCCTCTATAATTAGAAGGTATGTCCAAACGGGGACAGGCATGACTTTTTTCAAAATATTACGATTTTCTACGGGATATTTAGAAGCAGAGAGGGCCTTAATTCTAGCAGCGGCGGTAGTGCTGTGGTGTATTTCCTTCAATGGCAGCCTTGGTTTGCTCTTTACATTAGTCACGCATGCTAAATTCTGTCTAGCTGATAGCGAGAAGCTTAATGGAAATGATTTCGTTATGCTCGGGGTCAAGATCCAGCTTTAGCAGCGCTTTGTTTGCTTTGTAAGTGAGCAAATAGGCGGTTTGCTTCTCAGGCTTGCCAAGTGCAAGCAATGCAGCTTCCGGATTGTCGCCAATTTGCAGGCCGCTTAGGCCGGCTTGAATGTTTTTTTCAAAAAGCTCAATAAATTGCGTTTTTTTCTTAGCATTGATTCCAACTGCAAATCCATCATATTCAAGCACGGTAACAGGATCCGTCTCTTCCTCAAGCTTGTAGCTGTCTTGCGGATTGCCAAACTGCTTAACAACCGAAGCATGGGTATCGCCAATTGCTACGCCGTGGAGAAGAGGCGCGTCTGCTTGCCACAAAGCATCTTCACTTTCGGTTTTTACCGGCGCTTTGGGATTCTCTGACTTGCTGACTGCTGAGGTTTCAGCGTTTGTATTGCTGCTCGTATCCACTTTGTTCACATGAGGCTCGTCCATTTGAATCTCATTTTCCGTTAGCTCAGAGTAAGAGTTTTGAGGGCTGTTAGGCTTGCTCGTCTGCTTGGTCGGAAGAGGAGCTGTGTCATCCGTGTAAGTATCTGGCGTTGTCGTCGATGCGCTCTGGCAGCTGGCAAGCAATAAGGCAAGCGTTGAAGTTGCCGCGAGCATAGCTGCTTTTTTCGTAAATAATCGATTGGTTTTCAAGGTTTACACTCCTTTCCCTATAGGAAATATCATCGGTATAATGAACCATATTTATAAATGTTCAGCTAAATTCGTTCAAAAGTTATGTTATTAAATTAGACGTGTAAAATGTGGTAAAAGTTTCTCTATTTTACTGTAGATATGAAATTTCTCGCTCGAATTCGCTAGATTTTTTTGGGATTAAAAACGATCCCTTCAATAGGGTTGCACTTTTTGCCTGACCTATGGTACGGTATCAAAAAGGATTTTGGTGGAGGTAATGAAAGATGGAAAGTTTAAAACAACGTATTTTAGCAGAATCATCCGTATTGTCTAGCAATGTACTGCGGATGGATGCTTTGATCAACCACCAGGTCGACCCAGCATTGACAATGGAAATGGGACAAGAGTTTGCAAGACGCTTCGCGGAGGAGCAAATTACGAAGGTGATAACGGTGGAGTCGTCGGGAATACCCGCTGCCTTTGCAACCGCATATACTCTAGGAGTACCGCTCGTTTTCGCTCGCCGCAAGAAGACATTAATTGCTGATCCGGATGCATATGTGGAACGTGTTCCTTCCTTTACAAAGGGAATGGTGACTGATATTATGGTGTCCAAACAGTTTCTAACGGCTGAAGATCGGGTACTCTTTATTGATGACATTATTGCCAACGGCGATGCAGCGCGTGGATTGATAAAAATTATTCAGCGCTCGGGAGCAGCTTTAGTTGGACTTGGCGTCGTTGTCGAGAAGTCATTTCAAGCTGGAGGAAGAACATTGCGGGAACAAGGAATTCGTGTGGAGCCGCTCGTTCGCATTTCTTCGCTTGATAACGGTGAAATTAAATTTGAGTAATAAGTTCCAGTACAAATGTTCTTTTCGCATCCGGCATTATCGCTTATAATGGTACAGAAGTGATCGAGGGGAGGCACATACTATGGGGGAAATGTCTGCAGAGTTTATGTATACAAAGCTAAGCGATGCTAAAGTCCACTTTGAGCGTGCACTAGATTGTAAACATACGGAATTTGATGATTTATATCCTTATATGATTGAGCATCCGCAATTTTTCTGGTACAAACGTTATGTCGCGTGGTCAGAGCTGCTCACTATCGTGAAGCTTTGCGACGAATTGTCTATTGAATGGCGGGAGCAATTCACTGACCGTCAAGGCGAATATATCGGCAAACGGGTGATGTCATCACGCGTGCTGGATGAGTGGTATGAAACGAATGACGCGAAAGAGCATGCAGGTTAACGTAAAGAATGATATAAGTATAAGTTAAACCTTATTATTATTTATATTTTGAAGTAAACCTCAATGTGATGCGTAAGCATCCATTGAGGTTTTTCAATAATCATACGGGTTAGAATAGAAGCAGGAGGAATTGCAATGATAAGTGAAGAGCAATTGGATCAATATCGCGTAAGCGGTGAGACGATAAGAGTTGTAAGAGATGCAATCGAAGCAAATGACGTTAAAGGTATCGTTGTAGCATGGGACGAGTCCTCTGTCGTTATTCGCAGACCAAATCGCCGAGTAGTGAAGCTAAGCCGTACATATAGCTACACACCAGCATCCGAGGATCGGCTTAATCTTTTTCCTGATGAGAATTAGCAATCGCATGAATGGCATCCAGCGCTTCTTTGCCGGTTCCGAGCTTGTATCCCTCTGACATGTATCGGATTCGTCCTATATTATCCAAGACAAACAGGATGGGAAACTGTTCCATCCTCTTCGGCACGATCAAGGGCTGGAAGAGGTTAAGGCCAGCGTATGACTGGTCAAGGTGGAAAGAAGCGTTTCGGGGCAAGGCAGCATCTTGTTCTAATGAGAAGGATGCGGTCAGCTTATCTTCACCCGCTGTCAATATGACTTGGCCATTCCATGCCTCAAATGCAGGAGCCAGCTCTCGAAGCTCTCTCAGCAGATGTTTTGAAGGCTCACGGTCTGGCTCGATCCAAGCGATGACTGCGCCGCGCGGCTGAACGGCTGCTTTCATGCTAATCTTTGGATAGAATAACTCCTTATCCATGGCATCAACAGAGAGTGAGGCTAGTATTGGAATTTCCATATCCTTGCTGCGGAAGCTCAATGTCAATTTTGTTGTAGCTGATGGAGAGATGTCAAAATAAGCAAGCCGGACCTTTACAGTACCATTTGGAAGTCTTGTTCCGGTTATTAACCGATATTGTCCGCATACCAATTCGATTGGCGCGTCGAATACGTCCTTTTTGCCAAAGGGGAGCATCTGTGTGTGATACATGCCCTTCGTAAAGCGCGCAATCGTGAAGTTATGGAAATAGGCAGCTTCTTCTACATCTGCTGCTATGTCTTTGATGAAATGAACAAAACCTAGAGCTGGCGCTGAGGTGCCCTCCGAACAAAAGTCAGTCCAATGGCTTAGCATAAAGTATTGCGGCCTTAAATCAGTTGGTTCAAGGCGAGCTGGTATTCCTATGCTTCTTGCTGTCGCGATTAGAAGAATGTGGAAGCAAAGCCGATCGCCTTTTTGTAATTCAAAGCTGCCTAGCGGCGTGGCAGAGCCGTTATAATGATTCATGCCTTCGATAATATCAAATTCACCGGCAAGCCGCTCGTACATGGCCTCAGGTTGACCGCGATACAGCTCCTTTTCTGCCTCAGAGTAATGCTCTTGGAAACGATGCTTGTAGGGTGCAATCATCTCATAATGTATACGCGGACAAAGAAGATACTTGCTGGTAAAAGATTTATCTAAATCGGTATCCTGACTTTCAATCAGCGGCAAAAAACCAAGTAGATGATCATCTAACGAGATTTGAAACGTATCTGTCAAATCCTTTTCATGAAGTGATTCCAGCAGCAAAAGCGGCCATTCTCCATGCAAAGGGGATTGATTTTGTAAAAAAGCATAAATCTCATGGCTGTTGCCTCTAGCTTTTTGAAGGACATTCCATACCCGATCTCCATTTAGGGAGAGCTGATCAGCTAGCTGAGAAGACTGCTCCAAGCTAACAAATGTGGCTTCATATGCAGCACGAATTTGGGAACCCTCTTGAATTCGCTCACTATTTTTCTGTTTCTCCTGCTCAGTGGCGGCTGAAGTCAGCTTGCTGTCCACAGATGGCGGGGGGATCATCTCAATATCCGAAATGCCGCCTCGAACTTCCTCTTTGCTCATAACCATTGTAAATTCGTTCGCGTCTCCCGTATGGATAAGTATAGAGCCCCAGCCTTCTTCGCCAACAGCATGTATATATAAGCTGCCAAGTCCAGTTGTAAGTGTAACTTGCCCGGATTGATCTGTCGTCTTTGTCACAATAGTAGAAAACTCGGCGTAATTATACAGCTGGAAGTGTACCTTAGCACTAGATGGGGAACCAGCTTGATTAAGTACTTTGATCGTAATGGTCTTGTTTACGGCATAGTTGTCTAGTAAATTAATTTCGGTATACCAAGGATGCTGCAGCGTAATTTCCTCGGGGCCTGCATAGTTGGAGGGAACTCTCGTATTAACGAGCATAGCTCTTTTTGCAGGGGCGCTAAACCAGCCTTGGTCTAACTTTGCTTCTGGCTCGCAAGCACCGAGAAAACGCCATCGACCATCAGCCCAAGCTTCCACCCAAGCATGATTGGAATCACAATGGGCCCAGCGTGGTGTATAGCACTGCCTTGCAGGAATTCCGATGCTGCGGAGTGCAGCAACTGCAAGTGTGGACTGCTCTCCGCAGCGTCCGAGAGTGGTACGGATAATGGTTAAAGGAGATACGGTGCGCTGGTCGTTTCCTATGTAGGTAGCTTTTTCATGGCACCAGTAGTTAGTCTCCAAAATGGCATCTTCCATGGACAGACCTCGAACGCGCTCGAACAATTCATTAAACAGCAAGCTTCGAATATCTTCGATGTTCTCGTTATTGACCCGATATGGGAGAACAAAGTGGTAAAATAAATGATCGGACACTGTGCTGCCCCATGGCACTTTATTCCGAATAGCAAGGGAAGCCCGTACATGGCTAAGAAAAAGTTCACCATTATAATCAGCTAAGTCATTTAGAGGCATGTAGGCATATAAAAATTGCAGCGCAAACTGCTCATCCGCGCTTAAGGGCTGCTGAAAAACGCTGAATAGCTGCTCTTCACGCAAGCTGGCTAGGCTCCTTTTGTAGGCAAATTTTTCTAGAACCTGTGTTGTCCAGTCTGAATTCATAATTATGATCATCCTCTCCTAAAAACTGCAGGTATACTCCAATGAAGTTGGTATATTTAATTTGCATTATAAAGAATTGATTTGGTATAATCAATACAAGAAATGCATTACGGATAGACTGGAAGTGAATGAGCATGCAGTCCGAAAACAAACCTTTGTATATGGTCATTCTTGAGGATCTCAAGGAAAAGATAAAATCGGGAGAATATTTGCCTGATCAACAACTTCCAACAGAAGTGGAATTGGCGGAGAAGTCAGGGGTTAGCCGCATTACATCGAAGCGCGCATTAATCGAGCTGGAACGGGAAGGCCTAATATACAGAAAACGCGGAAGCGGGAGCTTCGTCAAAAAACAAGAGATTTATATCGAATCCGATACAGGCACCTCAAATGCCAATCGGATTATTTCAATGATTCTTCCTTATATGGCGACACATGAATCGGACTATATAACCGGAGCATCGGACTATTTGGACGATAAAGGTTATTATTTAAGCATTCATAACAGCAATTGGAGCAGGGACAAAGAGAAGGAGCTGCTCGTTCGAATTCCTAAGAACGGTTCAAGCGGCATCATATTGTATCCGATCAGCACCATTAGCAATATTGATTTGATCAATGCTATTTATTGGAACGACTACCCGATTGTGACGATTGATCAGTACTTTGAAGGCATTCCGATTACGAGCGTTACTTCAAATAACTTTGAAGGCGGTTATGAGATCGCGAAGCAGCTGCTTGAGTTTGGCCATGAGCGAATTGCTTTTGTTTCCAGCATCAGCATCGAATTTCGCAGTTCGGTGCGCGACCGGTATCAAGGCTACTGCAATGCGCTGAAGGATTACAAAATTCCGATTGATCCTGACTTAATCGTTTCGGATTTCTATAGACAAGTAGATGAAACAAATAGCAAAACCTTCTATAAATCAATGATTGCTTCGCTGATTCAGGCTGGGGTAACAGCGATTCAAGTTGAGCATGATCACCTTGCCGTCGATCTTCTTAAAAACGCGATTGAAATGGGATTGCAAGTTCCAGGACAGCTTTCAATTGCCGGCTTCGACGATCATATCATTGCGCAGCATGTAGAGGTTCCGCTTACGACCGTAGCCCAAGATTATAACGAAATAGGCCGTAAAGCGGCTGAATTAATCGTTAATCGAATTGAACGAGCTGATTTTTCACCGCAAAAATTACAGGTTCCCGTTCGTGTGGTAGAAAGAGAGTCCATTGGCATGCAGACGGTAGATGATCAAGCCTCGGTCAAATCGGTATAGGCAATCTATTATTCTGCGTCATTCATTTTAATGTAAAAAGCTGGCCATAATGGCCAGCTTTTTTATTTGGTATAATCAATAATGTATTTTACTATATTAAGTATATTCATTGTTTACAAAAAATAGTATTGCGATTATAATAACTTTTGTAAGCAGGCTAAAAGGTATATCTAATTACATAGCCAAGTCGGTTTGTAATTGAAGTGATGCACCTTGAGAACGAACCGATTGTACAACAATGGATATATCGGTTATTTTTGCTTGCGAAGAATGTAAGCGCTTTATAACTGGTTTTATTATGCCGTTAAGGAGGGCTGCTCGGTATTTCTGTCTAGAGCTTGGTTAAAGCGTTTCGTAATCATGTCTTTTTAAAATTTCAATCCAATATGAATGATGGGGGATTTTAAATGAAAAAGCTAAAATTACGCTCGTTTGCAGTCATTGCATTAATACTCATGGTTTCAATTGTAGGATGCTCCGGAAAAAATGGTGCTAACAGCAATCAAGGGAAAGAAACGAATGCAGTTTCTCCGACAAATGCTGAACCAACAACAGAAGCGACTGTGGCGCCGGAAGAGAACAAATACGATTTAAAAGGGCAGACGATTAAAATCGGCGTTTGGTACGACGGAGCAGATCCAAGATTAGTAGAAGAAAAAGGTCCCGCAGAAGAAGCACAAATCAAATTGATTGAAGCTGCGGAGAAAAAATATAACGGCAAAATTGAATTTGTAAAGTTCGGCGACTATGGAAAGTATATTGAAAATTTTACGACGACTTCTCTCTCAGGCACACCGTTTGCGGATATCGTTCGGATCGAGCTTTTCTGGGCGTTTCCACAGCTTGTGAACAAACAGTTCATTCAGCCAGTTGATGAATTTTTGGATTTGAATGATCCGAAATATATTAGCTGGATGAAGGTTGGAGGAAGTTATGACGGCAAGCAATACGGGATGACGGATTCAGCTCCTTCTCCGTACGGCATGTTTTATAACAAAACGCTCGTTCAGAAGCTTGGCCTAGAGGATCCATACGAGCTTCAACAAAAAGGCGAATGGACATGGGATAAATTCCGTGAATTTGCAAAAACCGCTACGAAGGATACAGACGGCGATGGAAAAACAGATGTATTTGGCGTAACCGGCGCTTATGGTAAAGTTAAAGCATTTGCAGAGCAGATGGTCTACACGAACAACGGGGCTCTGGACAAGGATGCAAGTGGAGAATACAAATTCGCTATGAACAGTGAAAATGCGATTGAGTCCTTGCAATTCATTTCTGATCTCTACAACACTGATAAATCGATCATGCAGCCGGTTCCTGAGGATGCAGCGAAAGAATTCATCGCTGGCAAAGGCGTTATCTATGCAGGATTCAGCTGGGAGCTTGGCACGTTTGTCGATAGTATGAAGGATCAACAACTTGGTTATGTTTTCTTCCCGAAAGGCCCTAAGGCTGATCGCTATGTTTCCTACACACCGTTTGGCAATATGTTCATGGTAGCTAAATATTCGAAAAATGCTGAGGTTGCTGTGAAAATTCTTGATGAGATTAGTCTTCATGAAGAGGGCAGAAAGCTAGCCAATGAGTCATGGGAAACTTCTTACCCTAGTAAAGAGTCGCTCGATACTCGGAAACAGATGGCCGACAACATTGAGTATATCTCCTACTATGGCATTCCAGATGGCGAGAAGCTCTTTGAAGGTGTCGTCAAAGAAATTACAGAAGGCAAAGTATCGCCGTCCACTGCAGTTGACAAAATCAAACCGCAGTTTGAAGCGAACATGAACAAATTGCTTCAAGACAACAAATAAAATTTTGTCAAAAACTCTCGGCAGGCTCCTATTTTAATAGAGAGCCTGCTAGGGAGGAGGGGGAAACGATGCGGCGACCAAGCGTTAAAGTCATTTCGTTATTGCTTCTGTCACTAGCTGTTTGTGTCTCCTTGTTTTTTCAGGAGTCCGCACTAAATGGCACGGTTACTGCTGAAGGAACATCGGCAAGCAATCGGAATACCCATTCGACGGCTTTAGATGCGCCATATGAAAAGGGTGGTTATGACGAATACTTGTCTAAATATGATCCTATTCAACTGGCTGCTAACGATACGATTGTAATCGAAGGGGAGAGCTACAGCGAAGTTAAGGGAATGGAAGTTTCTATCGTTGAGAATAGAGCGGGCAACGAGGGGCAAGCGGTTCTCACGAAAGATTCAGGTGCGATTTCCTGGGCATTCGAGGTTAAGCAAGAAGGACTATACAATCTCGGTATATATTTTTATAGCGAGCCGGGCAAGGATTCAGATATTGAACGGGAGCTGTTAGTGGATGGGCAATCGCCATTTAATGAAGCTAGAAGCATAACCTTCAATCGAATATGGAAAAACGAGAAGCAACGCTTCGATCGCGATGCGAGGGGAAATGATCTGCTGCCTAACCAAATCGAAGAGCATATGTGGCAGGAAAGCTTAATTAAAGATAACACGGGCTTTTATGAAGAGCCTTTTTTATTTTATTTCTCGAGAGGCCAGCATACACTGACGCTGACTTCGGTTAAAGAGCCGCTCCTCATCGATTGGTTGAAGCTGTCTGCACCGGAAATTGCTCCTACATATGCAGAGGTTGCCAGCAAGTATAAAGAAGATGGGCTAAAGCAGGCTGCAGACGTTTCGATCAAGCTTCAAGCAGAGCAAGCTTTATACAAATCTACGCCAAGCTTGCTGCCTTATAATGATCGTTCTTCTCCCGCGGTCGAACCTTACCATGTATCAAAGCTTCGCAATAATGCAATGGGTGGATGGGCATGGAGAATGCCGGGACAATGGATTGAATGGGAAATTGAAGTAGAGCAAGAAGGGCTCTATCAAATCGCTTTGAAAAACCGTCAAAACTATTTGAATGGCATGTCTGCGCTGCGCTCCATTTATATAGATGGGAAGCTGCCCTTTAAGGAGTTGAAAGAGGTTCAGTTTCCATATAACCATTCTTGGCAAATGAATGTTTTGGGAACGAGCAAAGATGAGCCTTATTTATTCCATCTCACTAAAGGCAAGCATCGGTTACGGATGGAAGTGACTTTGGGCGAGCTGGCGCCAATTTTGCGATCGGTGGAAACGAGCATTCTTGAGCTAAATGCCATGTATCGCCAAATCATCAGCTATACAGGTACTGTTCCGGATACCTTTCGTGATTACAATCTGGAACAGCGCATCCCTGAAATGATTGAAGTGTTTGAGAAACAAAGCAAGCTGCTTTATAGTATTGCGAGCAGTATGGAAGGACCATCTGAGAGTGGAAATGACCGAACAGCGATTATTAATAGACTAGCGTATCAGCTTAAGGACATGGCGGGCCGCCCGGAATCCGTGCCATCACGGATCGAAGCATTTAAGACGAATGTTGGCGCGCTTGGCTCATGGATGCTTACGATTAATGAACAGCCGCTTGCTTTGGATTATTTGATCGTTAGCTCGCCAGAAGCAAAGCTGCCGAAGCCCGAAGCAACCAGATGGGCAAAGATGTTAACTGGGATCAAATCGTTCGCAGCATCCTTTAGTGAAAACTACGATGATTTCTCGGATGAAGAAGAGACGAAGCAAAGCGTTACTGTATGGGTAACATCGGCTCGTGACCAAGCACAAGTCATTAAACGCTTGATAGATGATCGTTTTACGAGTACGACGGGCATACATGTGAATTTAAAACTCGTAAGCGCGGATGTGCTTCTACCGTCAACTGTCTCGGGGAAAGGGCCGGATGTTGCTTTGCAGGTTGGCAACGACTTGCCGATGAATTACGCGAGCCGCAGCGCTCTTCAGGATTTATCTGCGTTTCCAGATTATCCGGAAGTTCAGCAGCAGTTTCTGGCAAGCGCCATGGTGCCTTATGAATATAAAGGAAGCTATTACGCATTGCCTGAGCAGCAAACGTTTCCAATGATGTTTTTCCGAAAAGATATATTGGAGGATGAGCTGCATTTGGAAGTGCCGGAAACGTGGCAGGATGTCTATGATATGCTGCCTACGCTCCAGAAGCATAACTTGCAGTTTGGTTTACCGCAAAAACCGCTTGATTCCATTGGTAATGAGCTTGCAACGACGAATATCATGACGCTTCCGCCCAATCCTGCATTTGCGATGTTTCTGCTTCAGCAAGGCGGCCAGTTTTATAAGGACGGTGGTAAATCGAGTGATTTGGATTCAGAGACATCGATTTCGGAGTTTAAGAAGTGGACCGATTTTTATGTCAATTATAAAATTCCAATCGCAGCTGATTTCGCAAACCGCTTCCGAACAGGCGAAATGCCAATCGGTATCGTCGATTATACGATGTATAACAAGCTGACTGTTTTTGCGCCTGAGATCAAAGGGCTGTGGTCATTTGCGCCTGTTCCAGGCGTTGCTGCTGTGGATGGTTCCTTACACCGCGAGGTAGGCAGCGGAGGCTCGGCATCGATTATGTTCAAGCAAGCGAAAAACAAAGAAGAGGCGTGGACCTTCTTGAAATGGTGGACAGGCAAAGATACGCAGGTTGCTTTTGGCAGACAAATGGAAATTCGAATGGGTGCTGCTGCCAGATACCCAACGGCAAATATGGAAGCGTTAGCTTCACTTCCTTGGCCAACGAAGGATTTTCAAATGCTGCAGGAGCAAATGAAATGGGTTAAGGGCATACCAGAGGTTCCGGGTGGATATTTGACAGGCAGAAACATCGATAATGCATTCCGCCGTGTTGTCGTTCAAGGAGAAGATCCGCGTGAAACGATGGACAAATATGTAAGGGCGATGAATGAGGAAATTACATTAAAGCGCAAGGAATTTAATCTTCCTTATTAGAAACGAGGGGCTTAAATGAAACAGCAGTTAGCAGCCCGCCCCGTAACGAGGGGGAAAGGCGATTCACGTATTCTAGCTCATGGGAAAGAGCTGAAGCCAAAATTAACGCGCATGTTTGTTGAAATGAAAAAAAGTAAACACGCTTATGTGCTGCTGGCACCATACTTTATTATTTTCTGCACATTTACTGTACTCCCTGTGCTATTATCGCTGCTGCTCAGCTTTACGAATTTTAATTTTCTTGAGAAGCCTAGGTGGATTGGCTGGCAAAACTATTCAAGATTACTCGTTCAAGACGATATTTTTCTGATTGCGGTAAAAAACACGTTTTTGTTCGCGGCCATTACGGGGCCGATTAGTTACTTGGCGTGCTTCTTGTTTGCATGGCTTATTAACGAGCTAAGGCCGAAGATAAGAGCTTTTCTTACGCTCGTCTTGTATGCGCCATCGATTGCGGGCAATACCTATTTGATTTGGCAGCTATTGTTCGCAAGCGACTCTTATGGTTATGCGAACTCCTTTCTAATGAAGTGGGGCTTCATTATGGAGCCGATTCAGTGGCTGCAAGATACGAGGTATGTGCTGGGCATTCTCATTCTCGTTCAGCTATGGCTAAGTCTCGGCACATCCTTTCTAGCCTTTATCGCAGGGCTGCAAAATGTAGATCGTACCCTGTACGAAGCGGGAAGCATTGACGGCATTCGCAACCGCTGGCAGGAATTATGGTTCATAACACTGCCTGCTATGCGCCCCCAGCTGATGTTTGGCGCGGTTATCCAAATTACGTTGGCGTTCTCCATTGCAGAGATCTCCATCTATATGATCGGTTTCCCAAGTGTGGATTACGCAGCACACACCATTGTTACCCATTTGGTTGATTACGGCTCCATTCGGTATGAGATGGGCTATGCGTCGGCGATTGCCACGGTATTGTTCAGTATCATGCTCCTTACAAATCTCTTAACGCAGAAGCTGCTCGGAAAAGTGGGTGAGTAGAGGGATGAAACGATCTTTTAAAGTGTCAAAGAGGCTGAATCGTTCCTTGTCAGTCGATATACTGCTGTTTCTGCTGCTTGGCGGCGTCGCTTGTTTTATGGCATTGCCGCTTGTGTTCACGATCAGCAATGCATTTAAGCCGTTGGATGAAATTTTCTCCTTTCCTCCAAAGCTGTTCGTTCGAAATCCTACTTTCAAAAATTTTAGAGATTTGCTTGGTATATTCAGTGATTCGTGGGTGCCCTTCTCAAGATACGTATTCAATACTTTTTTCATTGCTATCGTGGGCACCGTGGGGCATGTCATTTTTGCTTCGGCAGCGGCTTACCCTCTTGCCAAGCTTAAATTTCCGGGGAAACGAGTGTTGTTCTCGCTCGTTGTACTCTCTCTTATGTTTACCGCCTACGTTACACAAGTGCCGAACTACATGATCATATCGTGGCTTGGTCTGATTAATACGTATTGGGCGATCTTGCTGCCTGCTTTCGGCATGACTCTAGGATTGTATCTCATGAAGCAATTCATGGAGCAAATCCCGGATGCTCTGCTAGAAGCAGCCAAAATTGACGGAGCGAGTGAATACCGAATTTATTGGCAAATTATTATGCCGATCGTTAAGCCAGCTTGGCTGACGTTAATTATTTTCTCCTTGCAAAGCTTATGGACAAATGGGTCGGTAACGAGCCACAAATATATTTACAGCGAGCAATTAAAAACGGTAGATTACGTTTTTGGTCAAATCGCGAGCGGAGGACTTGTTAGAACAGGACCGGTAGCTGCGGTAACACTGCTGATGATGCTTGTACCGATCACCGTATTTATCGTAACGCAGAGCAATATTATTCAAACCATGTCTACATCGGGCTTGAAGGAATAACAGGAGGGAAGCAACGGATGAAGAGAATCATCGCCGCGTTATTTATCGCATCGCTCATGATCGGTGCGGCCGCTCCTGTTGCAGAAGCCGCAATAGATACCTATCAGTATTCCTATTGGGGAGATGCTGTGCCCTCGCCGAATGCATACAAAATGGAGCAAGTCATTTACGGTGACAACTGGAGCAGTGGGCGTCTTGCTTCGCCAATGGATATGTTCGTTGGCAAGGATGAGCGAATATACATTGCGGATACGGGCAATAACCGAATCATAATATTGAACAAGGAATTTCAAGAAGAACTGGTCATTTCCAAATTTGATAATGAAGGAAAAGAAGATGCGCTGAATAAGCCGGAGGGAGTATTTGGCACAAACGATGGTCTCATCTATGTGGCAGATACACTCAACCGAAGACTTGTCGTATTTGATACTGCGGGTAAGTTCATACGAGCAATAGGCGAGCCTAAATCAACGCTGCTGCGGCCAGGGTTTCAGTACGCGCCAATTAAGGTGGCCGTTGATAAAGCGAAGCGAATATTAGTCGTTAGCCGCGGGTCTTACGAAGGAATGATGGAGTTTGACGATGAAGGGCAGTTTATCGGCTTTATTGGAACGAACCGAGTAAAGTTCAGCCCGATTGATCTGTTCTGGAAACGGATATCGACCAAAGCACAGAGACAGCAAATGGAGCAGTTCATACCGCTTGAATTTAACAATCTCGATCTTGATGAGGACGGGTTCATCTACACCTCAACCTCAGAAGAGGATTCGAACCGGCCGATCAAACGGCTGAATCCATCGGGAGCTGATATTTTGCGGAGCAAGGGTTATTTTCCGCCCAAGGGTGATATTGGCACTCTGAAGACGGGGACCAATCCGGGCAGCTCCATATTCATCGATGTGGCTGCGGATCAAGCTGGCATGTATTCCGCGCTTGATTCTAAGCGGGGACGGATATTTACTTACGACAAGGATGGAAATCTGCTGTACGTGTTTGGAGGGTTAGGAAGCAAGCAGGAGAATTTCCGTACCCCCTCTGCCATTGAAATTATGGATGATCATATACTTGTGCTGGATAAAGATAACGGACGGTTGACAGCATTTGAGCCAACCCGCTATGGCAGCTTGATTAGGGAAGCCGTTATTTCACTTTATCATGGCAAAACAGAGCAATCCACAGCTGCTTGGGAGAAGGTGCTTCAGCTAAACGGAAATGTGGAGGTAGCCTATTTAGGCATCGGCAAATCTCTGCTCAAAAAAGGCGAATATCATGAGGCAATGTCTTATTTCAAGCTTGGGAACAACAGGGAGTATTACTCCGAAGCCTTTAAGGGTTATCGAAAAAGCATCGTGCTGGCGCATTTTGGCACTATTGTTCTCGTTGTTGCACTAGCTGTTGTACTTGGTTTTACCCTTTTGAAGTGGAATCGGAGAAAGGTGAATGGCCAGCACTTTCAGGAGTTCGGCATTATCAAAAATCCTTTCTATACGATGATGCATCCCTTTAATGGCTTCTGGGAAATGAAATACGAGCAGAAGGGCAGGCTCAAGCTCGCTTTCGGCATTGTGTTTCTGCTTGTCATCTTCACCATTATTAAGCGGCAATACAGCGGCTTCGTCGTCAATTTCAACAACCCAAGCCAATTGAACAGCTTGAACGAATTAACTTTTATCGTATTGCCTTTTGTTCTGTGGTGTGTTGCGAACTGGTCCTTAACGACCTTGATGGATGGTGAGGGTAAATTCAAGGAAATTGTGATGGCGACAGCTTATGCGATGATGCCATTAGTTATCATTTATTTGCCTCAAACGCTGTACAGCAATTTAATTACAGGCAGCGAAAGCTCGTTCTATTATTTGCTTGATGGGGTTGCCCTGATTTGGTCAGCATGGCTGCTGTTCACAGGTACGATGACAGTGCATCAATATTCAGCTGGGAAAACGGTTGTGACGATGCTGCTTACACTCGTTGTCATCGGAATTATTGTTTTTATCGGGGTATTATTATTCAGCATGCTTCAGCAGATGATCAGCTTCGCCATTTCTGTCTATAAGGAATTATCGTTCAGATTGTAGCGTGCGGGAAGGAGAGATGGTCGTGACAGGTAAGAGGAAGATGTCCAGCATCCTGTTCGCGGCACTGCTTGCGAGCGTTGTTGCTGCAAGTGCGGCAGGCTGCAGCAAGAAGGAAGAAGCTGGAGCGCAGATAAACCTCGGTACAAAAGAAGCCGAGGCCATCTCTGATCAGCAGGAAGACCGGGTGATTGGAGCAGGACGTAAATCAACTGCGGTCAACACGGATAAGGAGCTGCAAGCGTTGTCGGCGATGGAATTAGTGAAAGAAAATGACGCGCTTCAGCTCTATATCAACCGTGAAACAGCAGAAATTGCCCTAAAGGACAAACGCGACAGCTACGTCTGGTTTTCAAACCCGGTTGAGAGAAGCGAGGATCAGAAAGCTTCGCCTTTGTACCAATCAGAGCTATCCTCACAGGTGCTGCTTACTTACTACAATGAAAAAGGGCAGGTCAATGCTTTCAACAGCTATGACGATAGCGTCGCAAAGCAGCAATTTGAAATAACGGACGAAGAGAACGGGATCAAAGTCGTTTATCGAATAGGCAATATTGCCAAAGGTTTCGCTAATATTCCAAAGGTAATCAGCAAAAAAAGATTTCAAGAGCAAATCTTGGATCAGATTGCCGATGAAGAGCTGAGAAAAAGTGTTGAATACAAATTCAGCTTCGATGAGGCAAAACAAATTTATGTCGTCCGCAAGCTGCAGGATTACGTAGCGGAGGAAATCTCTGCGGCACTCGAAGCTGCGGGCTACACAGCGGAGGATGCGCTGCAGGATAACGAAGAGAACGGCGCAGCCGACGCTGCATCAGCCGCAAGGGCAGAATTTACGATTCCAATCCAGTATAAGCTGGATAATGAGCAGCTTGTTGTAACGATTCCGGGCAAGGAGCTGCAATTCAATGCGGAATATCCAATTGCCAGCGTACAGGTGCTTAAACATTTTGGCGCTGCTGGTGTGAAGGAATCGGGATACTTGTTCGTGCCTGACGGCGCAGGCGCTCTAATTGAGCTGAACAGCGGAAAACACCAAGCGGAACCCTACAATTTGCCTGTGTACGGCAATGACGGTACGTACAATGTGAAAGAAAAAATACAGACTAATGAGATGACAAGGCTGCCGGTATTTGGGCTTAAGCGATCCGACCATGCTTTATTTGGAATCATTGAAAATGGTGATGCGATGGCAAGCATTACAGCAGATGTAAGCGGACGAAATGACTCCTATAATACCGTTGGAAGCAAGTTTCAAATTTCATCCATGGACTTTTACACGCTTACGTCGGGGACAAAAACGAGCTCCGTGCCGATGTTTCAAAAGAAAAGGTATGACGGCGACTTATCCATAAGATATTCCTTCCTTAGCGGTGAAACCTCCGATTATGTAGGAATGGCTGCTGAATATCGCAATTACTTAATCAATAAATTCAATATACAAAAGCTGGATAAAGTCGAGGATTCGCCGTTTGTGATGGAGCTGATAGGAGCATTCCGGGTAGATAAATCATTCCTCGGAATACCGTATGAAGCAACACAATCGCTAACCAGCTTTGCTGAAGCGAAAAACTTGCTGCAAGAGCTGATGGATACGGATATCCGCCATATCGATTTGCGTTATGTCGGGTGGTTTAATGATGGTATTCGGCACAGCTCGCCAGCAAGTATCAAAGTCGTGAATAAGCTGGGAGGCAAAGAAGGGCTTCGTGAGCTAGCTGATTTTGCACAGAAAAACGGGATCGGCTTCTACCCGGATACAGCTTTTTTGGAAAAATACAAAGGTTCCAGCGGATCGGCTACATGGCTTGATCGCGGTGAAGCAAAGGTTTATCAATATAATCCGGTTATGTACGATCAGGATACTTCGAAATTTTCCCACTATATCTTATCGCCTGCTGCGCTGCCGAAGCAAATAAACGGTTTTTTGGCGGATTACAAAGCGCTCGGGCTGCAGGGATTATCGCTAAGAGATATGGGAAATCAGGTCAATTCCGATTACAATCCGGATAAAACGATAACTCGTCAGGAAGCGCTGGAAATGATCAAGACACAGACAAATAAGCTGAGCCTTCAGACGCAATCGATCATGGTGAATGGCGGCAACGCATACAGCTTGCCTTATGCAGATGTAATCGTAAACGCACCGACCAAGAGCAGTCTGATGAATATTACAGATCAGGATATTCCGTTTTATCAAATTGCATTGCATGGCTATTATGATTTGGCTGGCTCACCTTACAACATGGATGATAAGCAAAATCCTCGTCTATCGATGCTGAAGGCGCTGGAAACGGGCTCGAGCTTATATTATCAATGGTACGCCAGTGACTCAACGAAAGTGAAGGACACCGACTACGATAACCTTTATGCTTTGAACTACAAAGATTGGCTTGATGAAGCGGTGCTGCTCTATAAGGAAGCGAATGGCGTATTGTCGAAGGTTCGGAATCAGGTCATTGTGAAGCATCGACAAATCGTGCCGGGCGTCGTGGAAACGACATTTCAGAACGGTTATGTCATTACGATTAACTACAATAATAAGGCGATAGCACTAGAGGGCATGCAGCTTGCAGCTCAAAGTTATCAGGTAGGCGGTGAGGCAGATGTTCAATAAGCCATTGACCTTGGCGCAGAAAAAAGCATGGTGCGGCGTGCTGTTCGCCACGCCATTAATGCTGGGATTAGTCATGCTGTTTATCATGCCGCTCATTCAATCCTTACGATTCAGCTTAAGCTCAATAAGTTTGGTTGAAGGCGGCTTCGCAGTAAAGTATGAGGGTTTCGCAAACTTTCGTCATCTATTTCTGACAAATGCAGATTTTCCGCGCAGGCTGACTGAATCGGTTACAGATATGATCGTTAATGTGCCAATCATCATCGTATTCAGTCTCTTTGCAGCGGTGCTATTGAATCAGAAGTTCAGAGGAAGAGCGATGGCAAGGGCAGTCTTTTTTCTACCCGTCATTCTAGCCTCTGCGGCTATAGCCAATATGGACATTAGCAGCTTTGTTGGAAGCTCTTCATCATCTAGCGGAAGCGGAAACCTTATGCAGAGCTTCGAGCTGAAAAAGATGATGATGGAGTCCGGCTTGGCGCCTGTATTCGTAAATTATATTTCGGATGCGGTTGACCGAATCTATGAAATTATTAGCTCCTCCGGCGTCCAAATTCTTATCTTTCTTGCGGGCTTGCAATCCATTTCACCCTCACTGTACGAATCTGCGAGAATTGAGGGGGCAACGGGCTATGAGATTTTTTGGAAAGTTACATTCCCGATGATGACGCCGCTTATTCTGACGAATTTAATTTATTCCATTATTGATTCATTCAATAACAATTCTGTTAACGCACTTATTTCGGAAACGGCATTCAAAACGTTTGAGTTCGGGCAGAGCGCAGCGATGTCTTGGGTGTATTTTATCGTTGTCGCTATAGTACTCAGCTTATCGGCGGGAATCATTTCGAGAAAAGTGTTTTACTACGATTGAGAAGGAGGAGAGGCCATGAAGCTGCCGGCCATTCACGCGGAAAGGTTTCACCGCCACTATAATCCGGTCGAGAGATCGAAGCGATTGTTATGGACGTTGCTAAGGTCAGTACTCGTTTCTGGTTTTTGTTTTATTATATTATTTCCGCTATTTCTTCGTTTCTCGGTCGCATTCCGCAACAAAATTGATATCTATGATCCGACGGTGCTGTGGATTCCTAGAAACTTCACGTTGGACAATTTTAAAATTGCGATGGAAGCGACCCACTATTGGGCTACTCTACTGAATACGTTTTTGATATCGGCGGGAACCACTGCCATTCAACTCGCATCCTGTGCGCTAGCGGCATATGCTTTTGCAAAGTTGAAGTTCAAAGGCAGCGGCATCCTCTTTGGATTCGTTATATTCACCATTGTTGTACCGCCGCAGACGATTATGATTCCGCTATATTTAACGTATAGGTACTTTGATATGTTCGGTTTAGTAGGTTTGTTTTCGAAGAGGGACAGCTTTAATCTAATTGATACCTTTTGGCCTTTCCTAATTTCATCCGCTACGGGAATGGGGCTCAAAAACGGTCTTTATATTTATATTTTTCGGCAATTTTTCCGAGGCATTCCGAAGGAGATTGAAGAAGCGGCCGTTGTTGACGGCTCAGGTGTTTTTAAAACCTTCTATAAGATTATGCTGCCGAATGCCGTTCCTGCAATTGTTACGGTGGTGCTGTTTTCCTTCGTATGGCAGTGGAATGACAGCTATTATGTCTCGTTGTTTCTCAGCAAAGTAAAAGTATTGTCAACGCAGTTAGCAGACATGGGCTCTGTGCTTGGCAAAGAACCCGATCTTGTGTATCAATCCATGCTGCTGAATACGGGCGTTCTCCTGCTTATGCTCCCGCTTATTATTATGTACTTGTTCGTACAGCGCTACTTCGTCGAAAGTGTAGAGCGTACAGGCATCGTAGGCTAACGCTAGCAAAGTAAGCATTAATCGGCATTAGGCAAGCACGTGGAGCGGCGTCTTTGCTTTCATCCCAAACAGAGAATGGAGAAGGATACTTTGATATCATCTACTACTGTTCATATCATTTCACACACCCATTGGGACAGGGAATGGTACTTGCCATATGAGAAGCACCATGTTAGATTAATTGCGCTTATCGACCATTTGCTTGAGACGCTGGAACGAGATTCGGATTTCAAAAGCTTCCATCTTGATGGGCAGACGATTATATTAGAAGACTATTTGCAAATTCGTCCGGAAAAAAGAGCGCTGCTTGAGCAGTATGTTCGCGAAGGACGCATTCATATTGGACCGTGGTATATTTTGCAGGATGAATTTTTGACGAGCGGTGAAGCAAATGTACGCAATCTCGTTTATGGGCACCGAGATGCTATGCAGTTCGGCAAAGCTGCAAAGGTGGGTTATTTTCCGGATTCGTTTGGAAACATTGGGCAAGCACCGCAGCTGATGCTGCAAGCAGGAATCGAGAATGCTGTGTTCGGACGCGGTGTGAAGCCAACTGGCTTTAATAATGAAGTTTCTCAAACGAAAGCCTACGAATCACCGTTCTCCGAGATGATTTGGGAGGCTCCAGACGGCTCAAGAGTGATCGGCATTCTGTTCGCCAATTGGTACAGCAATGGCAATGAAATTCCAACTGATCCTGAAGCGGCCGATGCTTATTGGCAGCGTAAATTAAAGGATGTCGAAGAGTATGCTTCAACGCCCCACTGGCTCATGATGAATGGCTGCGATCATCAGCCGGTGCAGACGGATGTAGCACAAGCTATTGCGACAGCGCAGCAGCTATTTCCGGAATATCAATTTGTCCATTCGAATTTTGAAGATTATATTAGTGCGGTAACCGCATCGCTTCCTGAGAAATTGTCCATCGTCAAA
The DNA here is from genome assembly GCF_052114265.1 of Paenibacillus sp. MCAF9. Classification (NCBI taxonomy): domain Bacteria; kingdom Bacillati; phylum Bacillota; class Bacilli; order Caryophanales; family Paenibacillaceae; genus Paenibacillus; species Paenibacillus sp. MCAF9. Next base: position 272,827 of record NZ_JBFREL010000006.1, on the reverse strand, counting down.
GGTGAACTAAGAAGCCAGCATACCGATGGCTGGTCGACGCTTGTTAATACTGCATCTTCGCGAATCTATCTTAAGCAAATGAACCAAACAGGCCAGGCGCTGCTGGAGAAAGCGGCCGAACCGATAGCAGCCTTTGCTTATTTGACAGGCCATGCTTATCCTCATCATCTATTCACATATGCTTGGAAAACATTGATGCAAAACCATCCGCATGACAGCATTTGCGGATGCAGTGTCGATGAGGTCCATGCAGAAATGGTGACCCGTTTTGCCAAAAGTAAGCATGTCGCCGAAAGCATTATCGAAGACAGTTTATCCGCAGTCGCTTCGAAGGTAGATACGAGCGTATTTGCTTCCTTTGGAGAGGTTACTTCTACACTCCTTGTTGTTAATACAACGGGCTGGCTGCGTTCTGGTATTGTTACCACTGATGTTGAGATCGAGCGCATCTATTTCAATAGTGGAATAGATTTTTATACGATGAAGCAGCGACTGAAGGAAATTGATTTAGCAGGTCTATACCTCATGGAGTCAGAGGGCAGCAAGGTATCCAGCGGCATAGAAGATCTAGGCGTACAATTCGGATACGATTTGCCCGAGGATCAGTTCCGTCAGCCTTATTTTGCTAGAAAAGTACGTATTCGATTTGAGGCGCACGGTGTACCAGCACTTGGCTACAAAACCTATGCGCTGATTAGAAATGACTACTCTAAACAGCTTCAAGCTGAAGATGGCTCTCTAATTAGAAATGAACGAGAGATGGGCAATGCTTATTTGACTGTAACGATCGCTGATGATGGTTCCTTGACTATTGTTGATCATCGTTCGAATGAAGTGCTGCGCAATCAGTGTATATATGAAGATACAGGAGACATTGGTAATGAGTATATGTACCGCCAGCCAAACGGTGACGTCCCGCTGACAACGAGAGGTCTTCGAGCCGAAATACGCATAACGGAAGATTCGCCTTTTCAAGCCAGCTTTGAAATTACGCACCAGATGTTAATCCCGAAGTCGGCAGAAGAGCTGTTGCAGCAGGAGAGAGAAGAGCTGATTTGGTTTACTGGACGAAAATCAGGCAGGTCGGATAAGCACATTCCTTTTACGATTAAGACGAAGGTATCACTTAACAAAAACGGGCAAGCACTGCAAATAGAAACAACCTTTAACAACGAGGCTCTTGACCATCGTTTGCGTATGTTGTTCCCGGTAGACTTTCAATCGAAGACACATTTGGCAGATTCAATCTTTGAAGTGGTGGAGCGGGATAATACCCCATCGGAGGAATGGAGAAACCCAAGCAATTGTCAGCATCAGCAAGCTTTTGTGACGTTGATTGGCGAGAAGCAGGGGGTTACGATCGCCAACCTTGGTTTAAATGAATATGAAGTTTTGCGAGAGGAAGATGAAAACAATACCATTGCGGTTACTTTGCTGCGTGCGGTGGGTGAGCTAGGTGATTGGGGGTACTTCCCGACCCCTGAGGCGCAGTGTCTCGGCGAGCATACGGTTAAGCTTGAAATTATACCGTTTTCGGTGGAGAATCAGCATGCAAAGTCGGAGTTCATTGGGCATGGAGCTATGGCATCGATGAAGGAAGCTTATCAATATCAATTTCCTTGGATAGTGAAACAGACGGGTACACATGAGGGTGGGCTTCCAAGTAGTTTTTCCTTTATGCAATGGGAGGGTGACAAACTATGTTTGTCTGCTCTTAAGGTATCGGAGAATACGGGGGATTTGATCGCGCGCTGGTATAATCTATCACGAGATGAGCAAACGTTAAGCGTTTACCCTACGCTAGGCGTGAGCGCAGCACATCGCAGCAGCGTTATGGAGCAGAGACTGGAGGAGTCAGAGCTTGGCCGAATGGTGGTTCGTCCCGCTGAAATCATTACGCTTAGTTTAGATGTTACTTTGTAAATTAGCATACGGAGTACAACACACACCTAACTGTCTTTGAGAAACGGTTGGGTGTGTGCTATATTTCAAGAGGGATGAGGATGACATGGACGTAAGCATCACGTTTGCGGCATGGGCAAATATTATAAAAACAAGGGGAAGGTGTTGCGGATGAAAAGAGTACTGCTGCTCGGAGATTCGATCCGAATGGGCTATGAACCGCTTGTGCGCGAGGCTTTGAATGAAACGGCAGAGGTTGTCGCACCTGAGGAGAACGGCAGATTTGCGAAACATACGTTATGGGGAGTTAACTTGTGGATTAGAGATCTGGGCAAACCAGATATCGTTCATTGGAACAACGGGTTATGGGATTTGCATCATGAAGCGCCAATGGTCGAGGCACTCACTTCATTAGAAGAATATTTGGAAACGCTTAAACGGACGGCGAATGAGCTGCAAAGAACGGGTGCAAACATCATATTTGCAACAACGACGCCTGTTCCAGCCGATGCGATTGGGCGCAGCAATGCAGAGATTGATTTATACAATGCGGCAGCTGTAAAGCTGATGGAAAGCCTAGGCATACAAATAAATGATCTGAATGCTGCCATAAAAGAAGATCTAGCATTACATATTTGCGAGGATCGTTTGCACTTATCTGAACGAGGAAATCGTAGATGCGCGGAGAAAGTCATCGAGCACATCCATAAATATTTGTAATGTAAGGAGTAAAGGAAATGGCAGTCCAAAGCCTGTAGCTAGGCAGGACTGCCATTTCTTGTTTTAACGGATAAGATTCACATCGTCGCATCGATCAAAAAAAGCGGTTTGCTGCTGCAAAGAGGTTTCATCATTTTTGACAGCGTGTATCGCTTTGGCGAAGTTGCTAGCGCACATTGAAATATACTCCTTACCATACGCTGCCGACGACAGTGAAGGATCGCCTGCAATCTGATTTGGGAACTCCATATACCAATGGATGCCAGCGGACAGCCTATGCTCTGTTAGCGTTCGTCCAAGACCTTTGGACTCCCACTCGCCTGGATTCAAACGTTCCATATGGACAAGAGAAGGATTAATATGAAGAATTTGCGATGTTTCCATATGATCGGCATGCCCGTAGTCATCTGGCGTTTCATAGGATTGATCAAGATGAGCAAGCTGCTCGGCATTTAATTCCCATAGATTATAGGCGTACACAACATAATCCTTGCGTTCATCGAGCATCGTTTGGACGAAATAGCTCAGCAGATTGTTATTGCCGCCGTGCCCATTGGCCAAAATAATTTTGTTGAAGCCGTTGCGCCTAATTTCCTTGCACACTTCCTGCAAGAGGCGCAGCTGCAGCTCACTGCCAAGAGCAACTGTGCCTGCGTAATGCTTCACCTCGGATACTTGGCCGAAAATATAATAAGGAAAGATAACACAGGACTCTAATTGAGCTGACTTCTCTACGATTTCTCTAGCGATCATCATATCCGTTCCGAGGGGAAGATGATCGCCATGCTTTTCAAGACAGCCGATCGGCAGCACACAGACTCGGTTCGTTGACTTCACGGCCGTCTCAAATTCCTTGACGGTTAAGTTTTCCCATAACATACAGTTGGTCCTCTCTGTGTTGTTTAGTGCGCTGCCTTGGATACGTAAACGAGAATAATGGTTTCCAAATAATTAAGATCCGCAGCCATTCGTTTTTTAACTTCTACGTTCAAAGCACGATCCGATTCGATACGCTCCAGAAGCTTCTCTATTTTCTTAAGTGCTTCTTTGGCGTCCTTGCCGACTGATTTTTTATCCTTCCAGCTTTTTTCAAGCTGCTCCAGCTCTTTTACATATTTCTTATCGTTATCCATCCCATTGAACGGGACATAAATTTGTTTGATTTTGCGCTGCATTTCGGAAATGATCGTTTTGAAGGATGTTAAAACATCTTTGTCTGGGACGATGGCAGGCTTGCTGTAGAGACCTGCTAAAAGCGCCTTGTCATATTCATTTCCAAACAACGATTCAAATTCGAACAAAGCTGAGCCGGATACGCCTACTGCGACGGAGTCATTAATTTGTTTAAGCAGCATCTCCTTCGTTAAGCCAAGATTCGTTCCGACACCAATGACGATCAGCGCCTTGTTGTTTGCGAGTGCAACGGAGTTTAAGGAATCAGTGGCAACAGATGAAGCATCTGGATGATAGGACATCGGGAAGAGCTGGTCGATATAGTTTTTGGCAATCCAATCCCTTGGCTCCTGGTGCATGAACTCTGGCCCATTCACGTAGTTCGGCCATACGGCGGCGGAGACTCGGATATCCGGCTTCAATTTTTTGGCTTCACTGGAGATCCGATATACGAACTCATTAATCGTATTTTTTCTAAAATCAACCCACGCTTGCCAAAGCTTGTCGCCGGGATGAAGGTCGATCGGATCTGCGCCATGCTTCTGCTTGAACAGATTGCGCGTATAAGAGTCATAACCAAAGTCGTTCGTGTAGTCACCTGCATCGGGATAACGAATATAGTCCAAATGCAAGCCGTCTACTTTATATTTCTGAAGCAGCTCCTTATAAATTTCAGAAACAAAGTCCCGTACTTCAGGCCTTACAGGGTTGAGGAAGTAGTACTGGGTGTTGTAAAGCGGAACGTCTTGATAATCGTGGCCTTGTCTACTGATCATGGACCATTCCTGCTTAAGGCTTCTGACGGGACCAGCCATACTGCCGACGCCTACCAAAAAGTTTTCGACCCACGCATGAACCTCGATGCCTGCTTTTTTGGCTTCTGTTATATAGGCGTTCAATACGTCAAAACCGCCATAAATCGGATTTTGATCAGCTAGCGGATGGCTCGTTGGGTAAATCGTAAAGCCATTCCACCACGTCTCTAAGTAAATGGAGTTGATATTTAAAGCGTGAAGCTTCGCAATATGCTGCTGAACCTGCGCTAGATTCGTTTCCTTCGGACGAATCCAAATGGATCGATGGTCTACAGCGCGGGATTCATAGCCCATGAAGCTGGCTTTCTCCACCCGTGCGTGCAGCTCTGCGAACTGGACGGTGAAGGAAGCGAAATCACCTTGTGCAATCTGGCTTTTCAAATCGACCAATGCTGCTTGTGCAGATGTAATTTGTTGTTCCATACCGTTATAGTTAATGTCTAGAAACTGCTGCTTGGAGAGAATAAGCTTTTGCTTCGCGGCATCTATTCCTATTTGCGCTTTATCCAGATAGGATTCTGGCGTGAACAGAAATAACGCTTGTTTCTTATCCGTGAGCAGCTTGAAGCTGCTGCCAATGGATACATGCTCGCTTAGCCAGCTTGCTTTGACGCCATGCCCGGATATGACATATCCGCCAGCTGGAATGGTAGAATTATTGCCGCTCACATGCGTGACTTTGCCTTCCGAGTTTACGACAACCTCGTATCCCCAAGGATTCGTTCCCGTTGACGCGCCATAGCTGTTGTCGTAAATAATGAGCTGGTCCGTTCCGCGGTGTCCGGGGTATGGTTCATTGCTGCCGTCATCCCAGCCTCCGGGATTATCTTCTCTCGTTCGCGGATTTAAGGCGTCGTATCCTATTTTGGAGGCTTCAACTAACACTTCATTGTTCATATTCAATTCAACGGCATCTCCAATCCGCACAGTTCCATTTAATTTGGCAAAAAACGGACTTTCAGCTTGAATAGAGACAACGTATCCACTCGCAGGAATGGATGAGTTGTTATCGAGCCAATTGCCGCTAGTATCCTGCGTCATCGTTGCTATTCGCGTAACGGAACCTCCGTCAACGGTGATCTCCATGCCCCATGGATTTGTTTTTGTTGCAGGGCCGTATTCTGGCAAATACAGAACGATATCTGCCGCTCCGCGCCCTGCATTAATCTGAGTAATTGGAACGATCTCTTCATTAACGGTAAAATATTGGGCTGGATAAACCGATATAGGAAAGCTCGTTGTAATGGAATCTCCAATCTTGAAGCCGTTGATTAATGCAGCTTTGTTTCCCGTTCCAGATATGACGTATCCGTTAGCAGGAATATAAGTGCCGTTAGTGCTGTTTGTGTATATGGCTGTAACGATATTGTTTGTAATGATGGCTTCTGTTGTCGGAACGAGCGGAGGTTTTGTTGTGGTTCCGTAGCTGCGGGTAAATATCATGAGCTTGTTGTCTTGACTCTCTTGATTAATGAGGTCAACGATGTGGTTTGTGCCGTCCTCAAGCGTAATGGATGGCTGGTCAGGAGAAGCGGGCTCTGAGAAGGCGGTTGAAGAAATGCTGATCAGAAGAAGGGCAACACAAAGGACGAGATTAAACAATCGTTTGGTCATCATGGCATACACCTCGAATCTTCTCATTTGTACGCATAAAACAGAACCTTACACTTCACCGCCTTTCGGATAAAGTAGCTGTTCATGTTCATGATTGATTGTTTATCTAGCAGTAGTGTACCAGCAAGCGGATCGTTTTTCCATAAATTTTATGAAAAGAGGATAATATTTTTATTTTCTATCTATTGCTTTAAATTTTCTGGCCAATGAGTCTCAATGCCTTGATTTTGAATAAGCGTTAAAAAAGCTTCCAGATGCTGCTTATATTCTCGTACTTCATGCGGGGTGACTTGATTTATAATGGAGTAAGCGGCTAAATAACCTGCAGATTCACCGATGTTCCATTCGGTTGGATGCAGCCGGTAGCAGCCGTTTGTAATTTGAGTGGTGCCAATATTTTTACACGCAGGGAGCAAATTTTTCATCCGAACAGGGAGGAGGGCTCCGAGCGGAATTTCGTATGGCAAGCTGGGAATGTAGAAGCCGCGATTGGATTTTGTTGTTGTGTGGAGATCTAGATGATAACTTCCGACGCCTACACTGTCCTCATATCGTTTGATCCCTTGATCCCCCCTGATTTCGAGGCTGACATCATGCTCCGTAATCGTATACTGCGCCTTTATTCTGCGAGATTCCCGTATATAAGGATGTTTGGCAATACCATCTTCTGTTCCAACAATGTCACCGCGAAGTCGAAGGCCTGGATAACCAATGCCTCCATCTGGACGCGGTGCTTCCGTTTGCAGCCAATAAACGAGCGATAGACTTTGCTGACGCGCACTCTTCAAATGTTTTTGTTTTTCTTCCTCAGTTACCTCATAAATAGGTCCTAAATAATAATCGTTTTGTGCCCAGTTAATTAAAGTGATATCGCTTTCAAACGAGCCTTCTTTAAACAAAGAACGGTCAATAATGCGCCTGTAAGACCAGAAGGGCATGGGTTCTTTCCCATCGGGCATGAAGATAATTTCTTTGTCCTGGCACGGATCATGAATGTCTCCCATTTTCCAGCCGAACAGCGGGAAGCGTGAATGCGCAGGAATGAAGCTTCGCCAAAAGTCATACTGCTCTGGTTTCTCAATCGTATAATCCGCGTTCTCCATGTGATCCAAAGCAAATACAAACGTAAAGGATTGCATATCAAGGGAATCGGCCTGCTCGAGCGCATGTGGCTCTCCCGTTTCAGCTTTCGCTTCAGCTCCTGATACATACTCTGCACCGGCAAGAGGAAGAAGGTCGCCGCATTCGGTCGCGTCCAAATAGTAGGAGCCCTGCAGCTTCTTCATTTCACCTGAGGTGATATGTTTGACAAGGACAGATTCAATCAGGTCTTCGTTTGTTTCAGCGGACTTTAATTGATAGCCGAGTAGAATTGTTATTTTTCCACTGCTGATATGAGGAGCAAGCATGGTCTCAAGCACATGAAGCGCGGCTTTTGGTTCATGGCAAAGTCGGCTGACCCAGCCGTTTCCTGGGTTTAGGCGATCATTGTTTTTGGCGTCTTCTACTAAGGGATAGTTTTCCTTGTAATAACGGCGAATACGGTCGCGAAATTCACGATATGTACGGGTGCAGCCGAAGCTTTCAATCCAAGGATGCTCGTCGGGAGGAACGGCTTGACTAGTCAACTGCCCGCCAATCCAATCTGTTTCTTCCGTAACAATCACCTTCATGCCTAACTTAGCTGAGGATAGTGCAGCCATGCATCCGCCAAGCCCTCCGCCAAGTATAATGATGTCAGCCGTAATCGATTGTTGTTCCATTCGAGTCCCGCCCTTCTAGAATTGAATGAAAATTTGCTATATCGTAACACGAGATAGAGATTATATCCACCAATTATGATATTATTAAAAAAAATATCTTTTTCAAAATTCTGGCAGGCCATAAAGCCTATATCCGAACATTATTTTAAATTGTGAAAGTTAATTGAAGGAAAGAGGAGGGATTCTATTGCCTCAAGAGATCAATATGCAATGGGTTACGAGTCTTTGTATTCATTACGAGATTGGAGAGCCGCTCATTCAGCCAAGTCCGGTCACTGGCGGTTTGCTTCATCACATGTGGAAGCTCAGCACAACAGAAGGCCAATTCGCCTTGAAAATATTAAACCCTGAAATTATGGCAAGAGCAGGTGTCTTGTCCAACTATTTGCTCTCGGAGCGTATTGCAGCAGCCGCAGCAAGTTCAGGTATACCTGCCGTCTTAGCAAAGACGGTTAATAATGACATCATTACTCAGGTTTCTGGTGTGGATGTTATGCTGTTTGATTGGATTGACGGAGCTGTCATTACTCCCGCTGATTGCCGCAGGGAACACGCGAGTGTAATTGGAGCTTTGCTTCATAAGATTCACAGCTTGAATTTCGAGGAGCAGCAAAGTCCACTCTGGACCTCCTTTGGGCAGGACTACTGGAGGAAATTGATAGATGATGGGCTCAGGACAGCGACGCCATGGGCGCAGCAGATGGATGCTGGATTCAATGACTTGTTAGAATGGAATCATCAGTATCAGCAAGCCAGCCAGATGTTGAACAATAGCCAGTGCTTCAGCCATCGCGATTTAAATCCGAAAAACGTCGTTTGGAAGGACGGTCTTCATCCGCATATTATTGACTGGGAAGCAGCTGGCTCAACAAATCCAACAATGGAGCTGCTTGATGCTGCCTTAAGCTGGAGCGGGATGGATACGGGACACGTCAATAAAGAGACTTTTATGACGATGCTAGGCGCATATCAAAAGGCCGGTGGGACAGAGCTAACGCATGTGAAGGAAGCTTTCTACGGCAGAATGGGCAGCATGCTCGAATGGCTGGAGTACAATATGAGACGTTCGCTGCACACAGATATTTTCGGTGATTCGGAGCAGCAGCTTGGCAATGAGCAGGTGCTGTTGACCTTCTCGTCCTTAAAGGAAATGTCAGCAAATATTGATGAGTGGATGGAATGGATAGAGGAGAGGGATCAGAATGAAACCAGCAATCAATAAAAAACTTATCGTCATTGCCCACCGAGGTGCGGCCGGGTATGCACCCGAGAATACGATAGCGTCATTTCAGCTTGCGATAGAGATGAAGGCTGATTTCTTGGAACTGGATATTCAGCTTACTAAGGATGGGCAGCTTGTTGTTATTCATGATACAGAGGTTGATCGTACGAGTAATGGCAAAGGCAAGGTGCTAGACTTTACGATGGCTCAGCTGAGTAAACTGGACGCAGGAAGCTGGTTTAATGCGAAATTTGAAGGTGAACGAATGCCAACACTATCAGAGGTATTCACCTTATGCAAAGGGAAGATCGGTATCTTAATCGAGATTAAGGCGCCTTGGCTGTATCCGGGGATAGAGCAAAAGTTAGCCGAAGAGCTGCTTGCTCACGGCATGCTGGATGAAGATCCTGCCTCTATTATTGTTCAATCTTTTGATCAGAGCTCTGTGAAGCGATTTAGTGCTATTATGCCCCAGGTTCTAGTTGGTTTGCTCGTTTATCAGTCTGAAGATGTAACAGCAGAGAAGATTCAAGAAACAGCCGTGTATGCAGATTATGTGAACCCGAGCTTGAATCTCGTTACAAAAAGTTTCGTAGACACCATTCATGCTTTAGGCAAAAAAACGACGCCTTGGACGGTTCGCTCGGCAGCGGAAGTGCCGCCATTGCTTGATTTTAACGTTGATGGCATTATTACCGATTATCCTGATTATGTGAAGCGATAGGAATTAATCAGGAGTTTTGAGAGTATGTCATTTATTGTAAGCCAAGAATAGATCATCTAAACTATTGAGATAAGTATACTATGAAGCGAGCTGATACGATGAAGATGGCAGGTCAAAAAATTAACCAGTCCAATACGCTTTTGTTGATTTCGAGTATATATACTTCCTTGACCAAAGCGGAGAAAAAAGTAGCCGACTATGTGAAATCAAATCCCGAGGAAGCGGTTATGGCGACGGTAACCGATTTATCTGAGCAGGCGGGGGTAGGCGAAACGTCCGTTATTCGTTTTTGCCGCAAGCTAGGCTTCCGCGGTTATCAAGAGTTTAAGCTTTCTATTGCGCAGGATTTGGTCAACCGTCCGTCGTACTCGACCGTTGAAATAGAAGAAGAAGACAGCACGCTGACGAAGGCAAGAAAAATTACGCTTCGCAACGAAATGATGCTGAAAAATACGCTTGATCTAATCAATCCGGCGGATTTGGACAAAGCAGTCCATCGGATGCTCGCAGCGGACAAAATTTATATTTTTGGAGTAGGATCATCCGGTATTACAGCACTTGATCTTCATTATCGACTGATGCGAATTGGAATGAATGTGGAGGCGCATAGGGATTCCCATATTATCGCGATGTCTGCATCGCTCGTGAAGAAAGGGGAAGTGGTGTTTGGCATATCAACCTCGGGAAGCACGAGAGATTTGGTAGATCCGCTGCGCCAAGCGAGAGCTAATGGAGCTGAGGTGATTTGCTTGACAAGCCATATGCGTTCTCCGATAACAGCACATGCCGACACCATTTTATTGGTGCCCTCACGTGAGATGCCTACCGAAGGCGGTTCTTGGTCAACAAAAATTACTCAGGTACATTTATTGGACATTTTGTGCAATTTGTTGTCTCATAAGAAAAATAATGCCACAGAAGCTTTGGAGAAGACGGCTCGCTCCGTCGTAGACAAGCTGTATTAATCGACAGGGCCGTCTTTCAATCATATCGCAAAGCCTATTAAAAATAGGGCTGTCTCAAAAACGTTTAGCTTCTGAAGGGATTGCTCACATGAAAAATAGCCGTACAGGAGAGCTATTCCTGTATGGCTATTTTTCTATTCTGGTCTATATTTGCTTGCAACATCAGATTGTGGGCAGGCGAAAGCCACGGCCTCTAGACTTGGCTTAGGCAAGCCGCGAAGCAGAAAACGCCGAAATCCCCGGTTATTCTTGATATGTCCGAATACACTGCTTTAGGGAATCGAGTTTACTTTATTGCCCTGCTTCATCCTGCTTCTCCGCTGCGAAAGATTGGATGCTTTCTTTGCGGCGCTCGTTTTTAGCTTCGATCGATTGCTGCTGATCCGAAGATAATTCATCTGCAAATTCATTTAAGTACTGTTCTGCTTCTTGCAAATTTTCTTTTGTGTTGTTAATATGCTGCTGCAAATGAGCGGCATTATCTTCTCTGTTGTCTGGTTTAGCCATTTGTAATCCTCCTCTCTGTGCAGTAGTCCTTCTTAAGATGTCCGACAAGCACCGAAATTATGCCAATAGAGAGCGCTGACAGCTAATGTTTAAATTTTCTGACAATATAGAATAAAGGCATATTTTTTTAATATATAAATTAATAGTGGAGATAAAATCCATTGTGTGATAGCTTAAAAAAGGATTCACCCGTAAAAGGACGAACCTTTTAAAATACGATTTTTCCAAACGGTTTTAAAGTAGATTTACGAATAAAAGAATTTTCTTTCAGAAAAAATAAAATTATTGAAAAATTCCTCCAGTGATGATATGTTGTAAACAGGAAAGATCATCACTTTCTGGAAGGATTTATAGCATCTCATTATTGGTGGACTACCATGACAATCACATAAAAAGTAAGCCGAAACCTTCCAAGTAAGTGGGGCATGAAGGCATCGATGCGGGGTTGGAACTTGAACTGATAACAGGGAGGGATGACCAAACAGCAGTTGATCGCAGCAAATGTAGAGTAAGCATGAGCTCTTGCATTTCATCCATTGGAGGGGTAAAGCTATGCGGAAAATAAAATGGTTTGCAATGGTTTTATTGGCGGTTACGCTCGTTTTTGTATCGGCATGCAGCAAGGGCACCAATAACGGAAGTGAGAAAGCGACGAACAAGCCTACGAATGATACGACTGCCGAAACGGCAGCTCCGACAGAAGCTCCGCCTGTAGAGCCGGTTATCGACATGAACGGCGAGACGTTGAAAATTATTCACTGGGTCGACGGACCGTCAGAGGATACGCCGGAAGGTGCAGCGACACTGGAGAAGTGGCGAGCTGCCGAGAAGAAATATAATGTGAAGATCGTGTGGGAGAAGGTGCCTTGGGGCGAGAACATCAAAATGGTTACAAACGCCGCGCTTTCTGGTGAGTCAGCAGCCGATATCGTACCTTTGGATTACTATTTTGCAGTGCCGGCCATCAATCAAGGATTGTTTATGCCGGTGGATGATTTCTTCAATTTTGATGATCCCAAATGGCCTGCAGGCTTGAAGCAGCACGGTGCGGTCAATGGCAAAATGTACGGCTTTACCTCCAATATCAACAACGCCTCTGGTCTCTACTACAATAAAACATTATTTGAGCGCGAAGGTCTTCCAGATCCGCATGATTTGATCGCTCAAGACAAATGGACATGGGACGCTTTCCTAGACATCGCCAAAAAAGCGACAAAAGATACGAACGGCGACGGTGTAATCGACCAATGGGGCGTCACCAATATCGTCGGAAATCTATCGCGCATCTTGATTCACTCCAACAACTCCTCCTTTATTACACTCAAAGACGGCAAAAACGTCTTCAACTATGACGATCCAAACCTGCTAGAAGCACTTCGCTTTTTTAGTGATCTGTTTAATGTGCATAAAGTCGTCGCTCCTAACAAAAACGAGAATTTCGAGGATTACAATGAGTCGCAAACGTTATTCAACTCCGGTAAAGCCGCAATGGTGACTGGTGAAGTGTGGGAAGGCGCAACAAGAACAACAATGACCGATGAGCAAGGTTTTGTTTATTTCCCTAAAGGTCCAAAAGCAACAACATGGCAAGGCAGCATTGAAAACTACGTGCAGTTCTATATCCCTGCCATCGTTAAGAGAGCAAAAGAGAAAGCTTATATTTGGGAACAAATTCAAATGTGGGATCGCGTAGAGCCGATTAACCGCGAGGAAGCGGAGAAGCAGCTGCTTGCTGATGAAAGCGATATTGAAGTGATGCTCGATTCTCTGAAATATGCACAGCCTATTTTTCTGCCGCTAGGCGGAGCTTTAAGCGATATTTCCTATTCGATTGCCAATCGCGGCGAGTCGCCAGAGACAGTGCTTGAGCGAAATAAACAAATTGCACAGGATGCGATTGATAAGGATTTGAATACACAAACAACAACAAAGGCAGCACAATAAAGGATGAGACTAGATTGATAAAACAGCATCGCAGGGAATCCCCATTAGGGATTCCCATCCTTTTATATGGACGACCATTTAAAGAGGAATGAGGGGTTCGCATGCTGAAGGTAACCAGGAAAACAAAGAGAGTGGTTGGCGCACTGCTGGCTCTGGTCCTATGCCTGACAATCGTCTCCATTTATCCTGCAAGCCGCTCCTCAGGCAGCGATCATATACTGGAGTCTACTCATGCGGCATCAGCCTTATTGGAGAAGAAATTAGCAGACCTTCCTTCAGCAGGAAATCGCTATGAAGAGTATGCAGCTGAGTATGCAAATGAGCCGCATCCATCGATCAATCAAACAATTGAAGCCGAATCCTTTGCTGCGATTGAGGGTATGAATGCTGAAAAAATGGAAGTTTACGACGGTGCCGAGACGCCAGTCGTTGAAACGGAAGATTCAGGTGTGATTCATTGGGATGTTGATGTGCCAGAAGACGGATTATATCATATGGCTTTGCGCTATTTTCCGGTGGAAGGCAACACTTCACCCATTGAGAGAGAGCTGCGTATCGACGGTGAAGTTCCTTTTGAAGAAGCATCCAGACTTGTTTTCTCACGGGTATGGCGCAATGAGCTGGCCGAGCTGGAGCAGGATGCCAAGCAAAATGATTTGCGGCCGAGACAAGTTGAAAGCCCGCAGTGGCAGGAGAGAGTAATGCGAGATGCGGAAGGTTATTATCGTGAGCCGTTCTCTTTTTATCTATCCAAAGGCCAACATCGAATTTCACTCGTTTCTCTAAGAGAACCGATGATTATAGACTATTTGAAGCTTTACCAGCAAGAAGAAATTCCTCCCTATGAGAAAGTAGCGCAAGGGTATCAAGAGCAAGGCTATAGTGCGACGAACGGCTTGTTTATTAAGCTTCAAGGCGAGGACGCCGCGTTCAAATCAAATCCCTCATTGTATCCGCTGAATGATCGCTCCAGTCCTGGCACGGAACCCTATCATGTATCAAAAATTAGAATGAATACAATCGGAGGCGTCAACTGGAAAATTCCTGGACAGTGGATTTCGTGGAACCTTGATATTCCAGAAGACGGGCTTTATGAATTTGGCCTTAGATACAAGCAAAATACGGTCAGAGGCGTGAACGTGGTTAGAGAGCTTTCCATCGACGGAAAAATTCCGTTCAAGGAGGCGGAAGCTATCCCTTTCCGTTATGACGGCGCATGGCAGATTGGAATGCCTGGCGAGGATGGCAAGCCGTACTTATTTTATTTGACCAAGGGGAAGCATGAAATCAAGCTGGAGCTGACGATGGGCGACCTCGCTGAAATTATTCGAATGGTGCGTTCCAGCATCCAGCAGCTCAACGCATTGTATCTCAAAATCATCATGATCACTTCGGCTTCACCAGACCCTCTTCGCGATTACGAGCTGGAGAAAAAAATTCCTGAGCTGCAAAAGGTGTTTAAGGAGCAGAGCGAGTTTCTTACCGCCGCAGCAGATCGGATGGATGAGCTGGTTGGCGGCACGAGCGCCAGCACGACGATTTTAAGAACAACCGCCTATCAATTGAAGGATATTGGGAGCCGTACCGAGACGTTGACCTCACGGCTCAAAGGCTTCAAGGATAATGTGACCGCCCTCGGCACTTGGCTGCTTACCGTAAATCAACAGCCGCTTGAAATCGATTATTTGTTTTTCAAATCGCAGGATGTACCTGTGCCGAAGGTCAGTACTGGAATCATCGGGAAGTCTGTACATGAAGTGATGTCCTTTGCTAGATCGTTTTCCGAGGATTACAGCCACATCAGCAACGTCAAGCAAGGAGACAAGGAAGTAACCGTGTGGATTGCAGCAGGAAGAGATCAGGCTCAGCTGCTTCGGTCTATGATTGACAACACCTTTACGCCGCAAACGGGCATTTCAGTTAATTTACAGCTCGTGAATCCAGCAGTCGTTCTGCCTGCAACGCTAGCGGGGAAAGGCCCGGATATCGCGCTGACCCAAGGCGATGTAATCAACTTTGCGATGCGGAACGCGCTTCAGGATTTATCCAGCTTCCCGGAATTTGAACAGGTTAAGGACCGGTTTATGGATAGCGCTTTCGCAAGCTTTAAGTATCAGGACGGCGTGTTTGCTCTACCAGAAACACAATCGTTCCCAATGCTTTTCTATCGCAAAGATATTTTGGAAGAGCTGCATTTGGACGTGCCGCAAACATGGGAGGATATGTACCGTATCATTCCCGAGCTCCAGAAGCACAACATGGATTTGGCGCTGCCGCAAAATATTGTGTTTGAATCGATGCTCTATCAAAATGGCGGCCAATATTACCAGAAAGACGGTATTGCAACCGACCTTGATTCAGCTATTGGCATAGAGTCGTTCCAAAAGTGGACGGAGCTGTATACCAACTATAAGCTGCCAATTGAATTTGATTTCATTAACCGTTTCCGTACAGGCGAGATGCCAATTGGTATTGCGGATTATACCACGTTCAATTTCTTGACGATTTTTGCCCCGGAAATTAGAGGCCAGTGGAGTTTTGTCGCGGTACCGGGCACGAAGAGCGAGGCGGGGACGGTTCGCCACGACACACTTAGCTCAGCTACAGGCACAGTGATGTTTAAAGACGCCAAAAATAAAGAGGCAGGCTGGGCGTTTATGAAATGGTGGACGGACACGGAGGCGCAGGTCACGTTTGGGCGTGAGATGGAAGCGATATTAGGGGAATCGGCGCGATATGCAGCTGCGAATTTAGAAGCTTTGCAGCGTCTTCCATGGTCAGCAAAGGAAATGAATCAGCTGGTTGAGGAGCTGAACTGGGTCGTCGGCAGACCTGCTGTCCCAGGCGGCTATTCACTCGATCGGCACATCTATAATGCCTTTTACGAGGTGTACACCGACGGCAGCGAACCGCGGGAAACGCTGGAAAACTATGTCCGAACGATCAATCAGGAAATTACGATCAAGCGCGAAGAATTTGATTTGCCGACAAAGTAGAAGGGAGGGGTCCATATGATTCAGCTTGTTAAAAAAAGCAAGTTAAAATTGGACAGCAAAACGCTGCGGCCGCGGTTGAATCTGAAGTGGAAGGAAGTTTCGAAGAACAAGGTTTTATATGCCATGATTGCACCGTTCTTTCTGATCTTCTTCACCTTTACCGTCCTTCCCGTCTGCTTATCGCTGCTGGTCAGCTTCACTAACTTTAATATGCTGGAGTTTCCGAAGTGGGTAGGCTGGCGCAATTACGCTCAATTGTTCGTAAGGGATGATGTGTTTCTAATCGCTTTAAAAAACACGCTGATCTTCGCCGCAATCACAGGACCTGTCAGTTATATCGCCTGTTTTGTGCTCGCGTGGATTATTAATGAGTTTCCGCCAAAGATTAGAGCTTTTGCGACGCTGGTTTTTTATGCGCCTGCCTTGTCAGGGAGCGCCTTTATCGTGTGGACGCTCTTGTTCAGCAGCGATTCCTATGGATATATCAATGCTTTCCTGCTCAAGTGGCATTTGATATTGGAGCCCATCCTTTGGCTCAAGACACCAAAATATATTCTTCCGATCATCATTATCGTACAGCTTTGGCTCAGCCTTGGAACGAGTTTTCTTGCCTTTATCGCAGGGCTGCAAGGACTTGATAAAACGTTATTCGAGGCGGGTGCGATCGATGGCATACGCAACCGCTGGCAGGAGCTTTGGTTCATTACGCTTCCTTCAATGAGGCCGATGCTGATGTTTGGTGCGGTCATCCAAATTACAGCTTCCTTCGGCGTTGCGGAGGTAGCGACTGCGCTTGCTGGGTTCCCAAGCGTGAAGTATGCGGGCCATACGATCGTTACGCATTTAATGGATTACGGCTCCATTCGCTTTGAGATGGGATACGCCTCAGCTATTGCGACCGTGCTGTTCGCAATGATGCTCGGCTCCAATCTCATCGTACGAAGGCTGCTGGCGAAGGTCGGTGAGTAGCGATGATCACAATTCGTCTAAGAAAAAAAAGAATAAGCCGCTCATGGATGGGCGATATCTTTCTGTTCTTGCTGCTTGCAGCAGTAGGCTATTTTATGGCAATGCCGCTCGTATTTGTGATCAGCAATGCATTCAAGCCGATTAACGAAATTTTGAAGTTTCCGCCTGATTTTTTGGTCAAAAATCCAACATTCACTAACTTTACGGACTTATATCATCTGCTTTCCGGCTCATGGGTGCCTTTTACTCGTTACATTTATAACACTTTTTTTATTGCGATTGTTGGTACGGTCGGTCATGTGCTCATTGCTTCCCTCGCAGCTTATCCACTGGCGAAGCGGAAATTTCCGGGAAAGGGATTCCTTTTTACCATTGTAGTCCTATCGCTAATGTTCTCAGCTACGGTTACTCAGATTACGAATTACATGACGATGTCATGGCTCGGTTTTCTGGATACCCACTGGGCGGTTATTATTCCGGCAATTGGCTCCTCGCTTGGGCTGTATCTTATGAAACAGTTTATGGAGCAAATACCGGATGCGCTGCTCGAAGCTGCACAGATTGATGGCTGCAGTGAAGTTCGCATTTTCTGGAGTGTCGTTATGCCTGTCGTCAAACCTGCATGGCTTACGCTAGTTATTTTCTCTTTCCAAGGTTTATGGGGGGCAGGCGGAGCAGCGGGCTCGATGTACATTTACAGCGAGCAGCTCAAAACAATTGATTACGCGTTAAGTCAAATTCTGGCGGGAGGCATCGCACGAACGGGTCCTTCGATGGCAGCAACATTGCTGCTGCTCACCGTTCCGATTCTCATCTTTGTGCTATCGCAGAGCAGCGTTATTCAAACGATGTCAACCTCCGGCATGAAAGAATGATGGGAAAGGGGAGGCTTACGTTGAATCGATTATGTAAATTGCTGCTGCTCTTCCCACTAATGCTGATCCTGGTTGGCATTTCGGTTCCGGTCTATGCTGCGCCATACGATGGCTACAATTATTCGTGGTGGGGAGATCCTGAGCCAGCGCCTGTGCCGTACTTGCCAGTGAAGCAAATCGGCGGGGAGCAGTTAAGCTCCGGACCATTCAAATCGCCAGAGGATTTGTTCATCACCGCTGACAATCAGATCTATGTCGCGGATACAGGGAATAACCGCATCGTAGTGCTTGATGAGCAAGCAAGCGTAATTCAGACGATTGATGCTTTTGTGAATGGCAATAAAGAGGATCGCTTCTCAGCTCCGCAAGGGATCTTCGTACATTCAAATGGACATTTGTTCATTGCCGATACAGGAAACAAACGCATTGTTGAACTAACGAAGGAAGGCGAGCTGGTACGCGTCATTGGCGCTCCGGAGAGCGATGTGCTGGGCGGGAACTTTGTCTATGAGCCGATCAAGCTGGTCGGAGATTCAGCGGGTCGTTTATATGTTGTCGGAAAAGGCGTGTTCAATGGCATTATGCAGTTTGATTCCGGCGGCAAGTTCTCAGGGTTTATGGGGGTCAATAAAGTACGCTACAGTGCCGCGGATTTGTTCTGGAAGCGCGTCATGACGAAGGAGCAGCGTTCCAAAATGGTGCTCTTTATCCCTGTCGAATTCAACAACGTCGATATTGACAGCGAGGGCTTTGTTTATGCTACGACAAGCGAGGCATTCTCGGATACACCAGTTAAGCGGTTGAATCCATCTGGAACGGACGTGCTGAAGAGAACGGGCTACCAGCCGCCAAAAGGCGATATCCGATTCCGCATGGGAGGCACACGGCCCGGAACATCAGCTATTCAAAGCGTCGCGCTTGATCGAAATGGGATTTACAGCATTTTGGATAGTACGCGAGGGAGAATCTTTACGTACGACAGAGAAGGCAAGCTGATGTATATTTACGGACTGCTTGGTGAGCAGGTTGGCACGTTTAAGACGCCAACCGACATTGACATGTTAGGCGAGAAGATGATTGTGCTGGATAAAGGCTTGAATCAGCTGGTCATGTTTGAGCCAACGCGCTATGGAAAGGTGATTCGAGAAGCCGTTATTAATAATGATATTGGCGAGGAAGAAAAGTCGGTCGAGAAATGGCGCGAGGCTTTGCGCTTAAACAACAATCTCGAAATCGCCTATTTGGGGATCGGGAAAGCGGAGCTCAGACAGGGACATAATTACGAAGCGATGAAGCATTTTGAGCTGGGCATGCACACGCAATATTATTCACGGGCTTTTGAACGTTACCGCAAGGATTTCATGTGGGAGCATTTCGGGAAAATTGCGGCAGTAGCGATAACAGCAGTCGTTCTGCTCATCGCTGCGAGAGTGCTTATCAAGCGCAGAACAGCTGAGCCTGGCGTAGTGGGAATGGGCTGGTATACAATCTTCCATCCGTTTAATGGATTCTGGGAGCTGAAGTTTGAGCGAAAAGGGAAGATCTGGTTTGCTTTGCTGCTGCTGCTTATTCTCTCTCTTCTCTATGTGCTTAAAAGGCAGTTTACCGGCTTTATCTTTAATCCAACGGTCAATGCAGAGAATGTAAACGTGCTTGATGAGATTAAATTTATTGTGCTCCCGTTTTTTCTATGGTGCATCGCCAACTGGTCGATGACGACGCTGATGGATGGCGAGGGGAAATTCAAAGAAATTGTAATGGCTACCGCCTATGCGCTTATTCCAGTTGTGCTGATGCAAATTCCGCTTATTTTATTGTCCAATGTCATTACGATTCAGGAAGGCTCCTTCTATCGATTGCTGGAGTCAATCGGCTTCTTGTGGTTTTTTGGATTGTTATTTGTCGGTATGCTTACCGTTCATCAGTATACGGTGGGGAAAACGGTCATTACGATGCTGCTAACGATGCTTGTGATGGGCATCATTATCTTCTTAGGCTTGCTTTTCTTCAGCTTAGCGCAGCAGATGCTTTCCTTCGCGGCTACGGTATACAAAGAAGCGATGTTTAGACTAGGGGAGGGATAATGCCATGTCAAAGCACAATACACGGAAATGGGTGGCATTATCCCTGCTGCTTGCGATGCTGTCGCTGCCGGCTTGCACATCGGGAACGGTTAACAGTACCCTTACATCCGGGACGCCGAGTAAAGATGCCGCGGCAACGGATGCTTCGCTTCGTGCACTGGACGCATCCGCTCAAGTGGAGCCTCGAATAGAAGGTCTTGATCCGGTGCTGGAGAATGATGCGCTTCGGCTTTATATCAGCAAAGCTACTGCTGAAATCGCGGTCGTGGATAAAAAAAGCGGGAACATTTGGCGCTCGAATCCTGACAGCACGGAGGATAAGCTTGCTTCACCTTATTTAAAGGGGAAATTATCCTCCCAAATCTCTTTCGTTTACCTCACGAAGAGCGGTCAGAACAAGGATTATGACAGCTATAACAACAGCGTGAAGTATAATCAGTTTGAAATTAAGCAAGCGGATAATGGGGTGACGGTCACCTATCAGTTCGGTGATCCGCAGAAAGGGCTCGAGTCCATACCGCAGAAGATAAGCAAGGAGCGGTTCGAAGAAAGATTGCTGAAGCGATTGGAAGATCCAGCGGATCAAGAACAGCTGAAGGTTAGATACAAGCTAAATGAGGAGCAGGGTATTTACGAACGCCGAGAAATACCAAAAGCTGTCGTGAAAAAGCTATTGGCAATTTTTGAGAAGGCGGAATATACGGAAGAGGATTTTGCTATCGATAATGGTGAGGGAGACGGCGGTGGAGCAGCTGAAGAATCGGTTAAGCCGAAATTTTCAGCAGCGATTGAATACACATTGGATGGCAGAGATTTAATCGCTTCAGTGGATACGTCGACCATCACTGAAGATACTCCGCCTTATCGGATACATTCGATCAGTCTTCTTGAAAATTTCGGAGCTGCGGGCCAGAAGGATGACGGCTACCTCTTTCTTCCTGACGGGTCGGGAACACTTATTAGGTTCAACACTGGAAATATTCAAGCGCAGCCTATCCTGATTCCGATTTACGGTGAAGACAGCTCGATCTATGTAAATGAAAAGTTTAATACGCTTGAACCAAACCGGTTGCCGGTATTCGGAATGAAAAAGAACGATGCTGCTTTTCTTGCCATTATTGAGCAGGGGGAAGCGCTCGCCAAGCTTTCCGCGGATATAAGCGGGCGATTGCATGAGTTTAATACGATTGCTGCCCAGTTCATTATTTTGCCGAAGGACGAGGTGCGTTTAAGCAATAACGAGATTATGCACAAAACGCCAAAGGAGACGTACAAGGGGAATTTGAAAATTCGTTATTCCTTATTAAGCGGCGATGAGGCTGATTACTCGGGCATGGCAGCAAGCTATCGCACTTATTTGGAGAAGGCGGATGGGCTAACAAAGCTGAAAGCAGAAGGAGATGCGCCATTTTATATGGAGCTTGTTGGCAGCATCCCAAAAAAGAAAAACATGTTAGGTTTTCCATATGAGGCTCTTGTGCCTTTAACGAATTTGAAGGAAGCTGAGCAGCTCGTTGATCAGCTTCACGGCAAGCAAATACAAAATATACGGCTGAGTTACAAGGGCTGGTTTAATGAAGGCTTAAATCATACGATAGCTTCGAATATCGACATGGATAACGTGATAGGGAGCAAAGGCGATTGGCTGCGATTAGCGGAAAAGCTGCAGAAGAGCGGAGGCGGGTTTTATCCGGATGCTGCCTTCCAGCATATCTATCAGAATTCCGGGAAATTTAGCCCGAGCAAAGACTCTGCCCAGTACATTTCTCGGCGCTATGCGAAAATTTATGAGTTCGATCGCGCAGCATATTTTCGGCATAACGAGCTGTTGTCACACTATTTGTTGACTCCAAGAAAGCTAAGTTCAACGGTCAGCGGTTTTCTGTCTGATTTCAAGAAGCTGAATCCTGGAGCTATTTCCTTAAGGGATCTGGGCTCTGAGCTTCATTCGGATTTCCGAAGAAATGCAGAGGTGACAAGAGAGGACGCAAAACGAATCGTTACAGATCAGCTCGAAGCCATTTCGGAGATGTCTCCAAGCATAATGGTCAATGGCGGCAATGCTTATGTGCTTCCGTATGTATCGCATATTCTAAACCTGCCGCAAAAAAGCAATGAATACCAGCTAGCCGGTGAGTCGATACCGTTTAACCAAATGGTGCTGCATGGTTATATCGAATATGCGGGAAAAGCATACAACATGGCTGACGAGCAAGACATTCGGGAAAGTGTACTGCGCTCGCTTGAAACGGGATCAAATGTCTACTTTAGCTGGTTCTATGCGGAGCCGTCCGTCCTTAAGGACACTCGATTCAGTTATCTTTATTCGAATGATTATGAGCAATGGTTTGATGAGGCTGTCGACGCTTATGGCGAAGTGAATGCAGTGCTGCGGCAGGTCCGCGGTCAGAGCATGATCAAGCACGAAAAGCTGGCGGAACGCACTTACAAAACCGTGTATGAGAGCGGCTTAACGGTTTATGTAAATTACAGCGATGCCGTTGTGCATACGGATGGTGTGAGCATTGAAGCCCATGATTACATCGTTAAGGGGGGATAAGGATGTCGAAGAGACGAACACTGAGCTTGGAGCGCAAAAAGGAAATATACGGCGTGTTGTTCGTAACCCCTTGGCTGCTTGGATTCGTACTGCTGATGGTTATCCCATTCGTCCAGTCGCTTCAATTCAGCTTCCATAAGCTGACGCTAAATTCGGAAGGCTACTCGCTTCAATATGTCGGCCTTGAAAATTATCGCAACATCTTTTTCGTTGATGCCTGGTACGTTCGTTCCTTAACGGAAGCCGTTACGGTGATGGCATTAAACGTACCGCTCATTATTTTTTTCAGCTTATTTACAGCCACATTATTGGTGCAGAAATTCAGAGGGAGAATGCTTGCGAGAGCGATCATATTCCTGCCAGTCGTGTTAGCCTCAGGGGTTATAGCTAAGCTTGATAACGGCAATTTTCTAGCTCAAATGATCGGCTCCGCTTCAACCGACATGGAGGGCAACTATTCTGGACTGCGAAGCATTGAGCTTAGGCCGCTGTTATTCCAAGCCGGTCTTAGCCGGGACATTGTGGAGTATTTGACGAGTGCGGTTGATCGAATCTACCAGATCATCAGCTCGTCTGGCGTCCAGATACTCATTTTTTTAGCGGGGCTGCAGTCGATTTCACCCTCTCTTTATGAAGCGGCGAAGATGGAAGGGGCCACAGGTTATGAAGCCTTCTGGAAAATAACGTTTCCAATGATTTCGCCGCTCATTCTGACGAATGTGGTGTATACCATCATCGATTCCTTCTATGACAATAAAATGACGCAAATGATTCAGGACGCAGCTTTTGGTCGATTGGACTTTGGCGTCAGCTCGGCGATGTCGTGGATTTACTTTCTAGTCATCTCGATCATTCTAGTCGTATCGACGTATCTGATTTCGAAGCGTGTATTCTATTATGACTAACAAGGAGGAAGAGATATGGATGCTGAGACAAAGGTGAAAAGCCGCATCTCGGACTCTGCCTTAGTGCGGGCCGCAACGAGCTGGTACGATCGCCATAGCCCAGTTGAGAAAGCGAAGCATTGGCTTTGGATATTCATCCGTTCCGTACTCATCGTCGGGATTTGTTTTATCATTTTGTATCCGATCATTACGAAGCTTTCCATCGCGTTGCGCGACAAGCAGGATATGTTCGATGCAACCGTCGTTTGGCTGCCGCGGCATTTTACACTGGATAATATCAAAATCGTCATGGGTTATTTAAAATATTCGGAATCCGTCACTAACACGCTGCTGCTCAGCCTTGGGACGTCGCTGCTTCAACTTGCTTCCTGCGCACTGGCTGGGTATGGCTTTGCAAGGCTCAAGTTCCGGGGCAGCGCCATTTTGTTCGGAGTCGTCATCTTCACCATCGTTGTGCCGCCGCAAACGATTATGGTTCCTACGTATTTGCATTATCGCTTTTTTGATGTGTTTGGGCTTTATCATCTGTTCACAGGAAAAGATGGCGTGAATCTGCTGGAGAGCTTCTGGCCTTTCTTTATTTCTTCGGGGCTTGCGATGGGCTTGAAAAACGGTCTGTATATTTATATTTTCCGTCAATTTTTTCGCTCGCTGCCGAAGGATTTGGAGGAGGCTGCGTATGTGGACGGAGCGGGCATTCCGGGTACCTTTGCAAGAGTCATGCTGCCTAATGCTGTACCTGCGATAGCTACGGTCATGCTGTTCTCGTTCATCTGGCAATGGAATGACAGCTACTTTGTAAATCTCTTTGCGCCAAATTATACCCTTCTAGCAAGAATGCTCGATTTGCTGCCTGGCGCTGTTCGACCCGAATATGTTGGAGGTATTTCTCATACATCTTTATATTTGAACACTGGTACACTGCTCGGCATTTTACCGATCTTCATTCTTTATTTATTCGCACAAAGATACTTTGTAGAAAGCGTAGAGCGCACAGGATTGGTAGGCTAGCGATTATTCGGGCAACCGTACTTACGATTGGAGGGTTCTGCAATGAACGATGCCATAGGAGTAGATAGCGAGGGGCTCTTGGATAAGCAGGTGACCCTATGATCCCACCATTAATTGCCGGACTAAAAAAAGGATTTATCGTATCCTGTCAGGCGCTTGAGCATGAGCCATTGTACGGCTCCGATATTATGGCTGCGATGGCAGCGGCAGCGGAATCCGGAGGGGCATCAGCTATCCGTGCCAATACGCCGCAGGATATTGCCGCTATCAAACGCAAATGCAAGATTCCGGTTATCGGACTATATAAAAAACATTATCCCGATAGCGATGTCTACATTACTCCAACCTTGCTAGAGGCAGGAGAAGTGATTCGAGCGGGTGCTGACATCGTGGCTATAGACTGTACTTCCATGCCGAGGCCAGGAAACGAGAAGCTGGATCATGTCCTTGCTGCTATTCGTAAAAAATTCCCTGATACGCTGATCATGGCGGATATTTCTACATTTGAGGAAGGCGTTTCCGCTATGAAGCTTGGCGTAGATGTCGTCTCTACGACGATGTCGGGTTATACGCCACAAAGTCCGAAGCAACAAACTCCTGATTTTGAGTTGATCGGGAAATTAGCTGCGCTTGGTCAGACACCCGTTTTTGCGGAAGGAAGAATATGGTCGATCGAGGATTGCTTGCGCTGCTTTGACGCTGGCGCGCACGCTGTCGTAATCGGAACTGCTATTACAAGGCCGCAAGAGGTTGTGAGACGTTTTGTAACGAGCATCAAGTAATGAGTAGGAGGCAGCGATATGGAGCGATCGGATAGTGGAGCTTTTCTTCGTTCAGGGGAACAAACGGCAGGAATAAACAACCTGATGTTGTTTTATAACGGTCATTATAAAAACGATGCGGGCGTATGGAGGAAAGAACAATTTATTCCCTATATCAGCTACATCGATGCTGAAGGCAAGCCGCTCGAATGGCTGTTTGACGGGGCTTTGTTTCTAGCCAAGTGGTCTTATTCCTCAAACGGATTTGAAGAATCAGAGGAGCATCCAAACGATCAAAAAGACTGGCAATGGTACTTGGATAAGACCTTTGCAGAATCAGGTGAACTGTCGGCATTAAATGAAGCGATGGAGGAAGTTGCTCTAAAATTAGCAGACCCAGAGCATAAAATGAAGGTTGTGCTCATGATTCCCTATCCGGCTCCGAATCAACAAAACTTTGGAGAAATAAGCGATGACAACAAATCGCTTTGCTTCGATCATACGATTGTTTCTGCACTAGAAGCGACTCGAAATAAACAAAAAGCGCTTGAGTGGTATATTGGTCAACTTCTAGAGCGCTGGGAGAATGCTAACTTGCCCTTTCTCGAGCTGAAGGCGCTCTATTGGATGAATGAAGCTGTGAATACGAGCGTTCCCTACGAGGAAGGGCTGATTGGCTGGACGGGAGATCTGGTTCGCGCGAAAGGGTTGAAATTTTTCTGGATTCCCTATTACAGGGCCAGCTTGTATTGGAAATGGAAGGAGCTAGGCTTTGACGCAGCAGCAATGCAGCCTAATCACTTTTTTACTAAGACAGGCGAATCGAGAGTCGGGATCGCAGCCAACATGGCCAAACAAGCCGGCATGGGCGTAGAGATCGAGGTCGATTCTCGGGTTTTTGAAAGCAATGGCGATTTTCGCGCAAAATATGAAAATTATTTGGCAGGCGGCGCGAGATATGGTTATAGCGGGGATGTATTTAAAGGTTATTATCAAGACGTCAAGCTGCTCTTTGATGCAGCATATGCGGAGGAGCCGGAGAAAAGGGATATTTATGATTTGACCTATCAATTTATAAAGGGGCGTTATAAACGATGACAAAAGTGAATATTGGCGTGATCGGGGCAGGTTCTATTTCGGAGGTTCATCTGAATGCGTATGCAGGCAATCCAGAAGTTAACCTTTATGCCATATGTGATTTAAACGAAGAACGGGCCCAAAACAAAGCGAGTAGATTTGGCGCGCAGAAGGTGTACACCGACTACCGCGAGCTGCTTGCAGATCCAGCAATCGATGCAGTGAGCATTTGCACATGGAACAACTCGCATGCTGAAATTAGCATTGCTGCCGTAGAGGCCGGCAAGCATGTGCTCGTGGAGAAGCCGCTTTGCAAAACCGTTGCAGAAGCGGAGCGGGTAGAGCAAGCGGTGAAAAATAGCGGCAAGGTTTTGCAGGTTGGTTTCGTGAGGCGCTACGGCTCGAATACGGACGTTTTGCAGCGTTTCATCAGTGCAGGTGAGCTCGGCAGCATTTATTATGCAAAGGCGACTTGTTTGCGAAGGTTAGGGAATCCAGGTGGTTGGTTCTCTGACAAGGAGCGTTCGGGCGGGGGGCCTTTAATCGATCTTGGCGTACACATCATTGATTTATGCTGGTACTTAATGGGCAAGCCGAAAGTAAAGTCGATCAGCGGCAATACTTATCGTCAGCTAGGGAATCGGGCAAATGTCCAAAATCTATCGTTTTACAAAGCATCCGACTATGATTCCAGCAAAAACACCGTTGAGGATCTGGCAAACGCGCTTATCCGTTTCGACAACGGGGCATCACTTTTGGTTGATGTAAGCTTTACGCTGCATGCCAAAAAAGATGAGATTACCGTCAAAATTTTTGGTGACAAAGGCGGCGCCGAAATCGAGCCGGAGTTGTTCATCGTTGCGGAGAAACATGATACGATTCTGAACATTACGCCGCAGGTTGACCAGCTAGGCTTTGATTTCGCCAGCGGATTCCAAAATGAAATCAACCATTTCATCGAAAGCTGTCTCGGAAGAAAAGAGACCTTAAGTCCAGTACAAGATGGTCTTGAGGTGATGAAAATGCTGTGCGGCATATACGAATCAGCAGAGAAGGGTGAAGAAATTCAGTTCAGCTGAGCTTTAAAGGATTAATAAAAATGCTGTTCCATCGGGCAAGCCTAGGAACAGCATTTTCAGATCTGATGTTGATGGCTTGCGAGCGCTGTATTATAAGGATAAATCGACTTCAAACATGCGATTCCAAGGGAGATCGGCTTTTAATTCGTCGATCCTGCCCTCAGCGAGTTCAGCTAAATAATCATTGCAGAAGCGCTGCAGCTTTTGGGTGATGAGCTGAGATACATGCTCTTTAACTTGGCTCACATCGAAGTAGTTGGCTCCGAGCTCTGGCAAGTGATGAGCGACTTCCTGTCTTACGATTGTTTGATAACCCCAATCTTCAATCAAACGATAAAGCATGAAATGCTCGCTCATTTGTGTGCTTGATTCTTGGTTATTGCTTTGTTGGCGATAGTAGGAAGCTACGATGGCATGCGCTATCACCGTTCCGAGTGTATTGCCGGACGTATTCCAGCCGGCGTAAGCGGAGAGGCGGGAAATTAGGTTTTTCTTGGATAACAGCTTTAAGAGGCTATTATCGGCGCCATTGCATGAAGCGACATCCGCCAGTGCAACCATGGCCCCTTTATTAGCTATCGCTTCAATCGCCGTAACGAATTCAGCTATATGTACCTCAGAGAAGTAGGAACGGTGACGATCCCGGTATAAATTTGGTGATTCAGCTGCATCATGCGAAGACACTGGAGGAGAATGTACCATGAGTACAAAATCGGCTGTCATCGAGGAATCACCCATGAAGGCGCCTCCTGAAGTTAAGTGAGATTTTATGCTTTCATTCAGACTGCGATCCTCGTATTTCGGAATGATCGTTGGCCCAAGTGTCGAGGAGTAGCGAACAAAAACTTCAGGTTGATATTTTTTGATCGAGCAAAACACCTTGGCGAATAAGATGCTTCCTATTTCGTCAGCACCAGGGTAAATAAGCACATTATCCATGAGATTGTACTGCTCTAACGAGATAAGAAGCTTGCGCTGCTCCATCGGACTGAAGCCGTATTTCGAATTATCGTCCAGAGGAATAACAAGATGATCAATGATGCCGGATTGTACGATCGTGATAATGTGTTCATTCACTTGTGAGTTCGTTTCTCTGCGCTGTAGAAAGTCATTTAGAATGGCGCTTGGTATAGAGGTATGAAGCTGAAGCCATTCGTTTTGTTCATCATCGTTCAGCAGCTCGGAGGTCTGCTTGTCTTTTAACCAGCCATAGCGATAAATCGAGTGTCCATAATGCGCGTAATAATCAGGTTCCTCGTCACTGCTGTTGTATGCTGGGGCTCTCATAATTAAATTGAACGCATAAATGCGAAGTGCGGGATTGCGCTGCTTCAGCTGCTCAAGCAGTTGGAGACGTTCCATGCATGCTTGAAGCGATAATTGATGCAGACGGGAAGGAACAATGCCGCCGTAAACGAGCATATCAACGGAAAGAATCAAGTAGTCTGCATCAACAGCTTGCTGAAGCAGCCAGTCATGTACCCCTTCATAGCGGGCAGGCTGTTTCTTTCTTCCGAGCAATTCTAGTGGCGGAGCGACGAGCGAGAGATCGCTGATTGCAGCTATCATTTGTGGGAATTTTGCATTGCAAGGACGTTCGTCTAGCGGAAGGTAAACGACTTTACTCATACAATGACCTCCAGTTATGGATAAATGATGAATTACACCTATTATACATCAAGCAGAGTGAATGGAATATTTTTTTATAGAAATAATTTAAAAAGGATTTTTTCTCTAAATAGGTCATGAAAATTAGATTGCGAGATCTCACATCTGTCGTTGGATGATCATTTATGAGGCGTGGTCTCGTTCTACTAGAAAAGTCGAAATTGAAACGATTGGAGGATTTATTCTAAAAGTTTAAAATAAATAAAAAAATATTCCGTTATCTATTTATAGGTGGTACACTACAAGTGAAATTGGAAAAAGGAGGTATAAATGGTTGTCTACGTTGTTTAAGGACTCATTTCGCAACCAAGCCGTTTCTGGTCCTAGCATCCAAATTGATCCCTCATTTCCCTATTATCAGCAAAGGTCGCCAGAGAGTATTGTTGAAGAAATTATGCTTGCAGGGTATCAAAGCGTCCATTATTTTGTTGTAAATGAACATGTCATTCAGAAGGACTTGCTGCACGCTTTCCGTCAAAATGGAATTCCGGTGTGGGCGATGGTGATAGGAAACGGTACCTTCTCTACCGACAGGTTTCCAGAAGAATGGCCTTCTTGGCAGATGAAGCTGCTTAAGGAGCTGAATGACGGCTTCTGGCGATTGTCGCCATTTAGTGAAGGCTACGTGCAGTGGAAAAAATCAGCGATGGCTAAGCTTGTGACGGAGTATCCTTTTGACGGGATAGAAATTGCCGAGCCGTATTTTCCGGAGTGGGGCGGGATTGAGAGAGGGGTTTACGGAGATATTGGGCCGCTTGCTAGGTCGGCGTTCCGAGCACGTTACGGCGTAGATATGCCTGATTTTACAAATGCAGCTGCCCCTAACTATTACCTTCGGGATGTTCAAACCTACAACAAGTGGATCGAGTTCCGTGTAGAAGCAGTCAATGGCTTTATAAATGAAATGATAAATGGAGAAGGAGGCGTTCGCGAGGTTAGGCCAGATATCGTTGTCGCCACTTGGTCGCTTGCGATTAATGCAGGACAGGATAGCGTTGAACGACTCCGTGAAGACCAAGGCCTCGATGCTCCATCGATGATTGAAAAGGTTAAGCCCGATATCCATTTCTTGCAAACGCATTGGCCCGATTGGCTGCGCGGTGATCTGCCAGCTGATTACGTTAAAGGCTACCAGCCCTTTGTCGATCAGATCAAGGAGCGATTTCCCGAGCTGCCATTAGCCGTTCAGGCGGATATCGGTTCTGCACAGCCAATGATTAAAAGCGGGGAATGGCTGGAGACATTCAGTCAAACGGCTTTTGCGCTCGGCTATGCATCTTGGACAGCTTATGAGTATCATACAGGCGGTTATATGTATGATCATAAGCCGTTTCCCATGCTAACTGAACGGAGAAGCAGAAACGAAATTGTGATTTCATTCAACAAACGGATTGACGAACACTCGGCTATGAATGATTCCTGCTACAAGCTTTGGGATAACGGCGCTTCTATTTCTCTGATATGGGATATTATAGCGGTTGATGGAAATAGAGTTATTCTTCGTTCAGAACAGCTGCCGGCAGCTTCATTTGTGCTAGAGCTAAGTGATATTCGTGATACGCCGGAGAGATGGTTGTTTAAGGATAGACCCGCAAATGTGATTCCAAATGGTACGAGATTGTCCATTCTAGGAGTTTATTGAGCAAGAACGCAGCAATCATTACTCATGGGGAGTGAAGATGATTATATGCAAAATATTCATATTGGTTTTATAGGTACTGGCGGTATCGCGCAGCTTCATGCTGGTCAGATGCAAGCGCTGGAAGGCGTGGAAATCGTTGCAGTGGCAGACCCAAATGAACAGTCTGCTCTGCAGTTTCTATCAACATTCCATTTGACCAATACCCGTCGATACGCAGGCCATAAAGAAATGCTCGAAGAAGGCGGCTTGGATGCTGTTATTATATGCTCACCGCATACTTTGCATTTTGCCCAAGCGCTTGATGTATTGAACGCAGGCTGCCATGTCTTGATTGAGAAGCCGATGACCTGCACCTCCCAAGAAGCTGAGCAATTAATAAATGCTGCAGAGGCAAATTCGAGGCTGCTTCAGGTTTCCTACCAAAGACATTTCCAACCGGAGTTCATCTTTATTCGCCAAGCGATAGCAGATGGCGTAATTGGCAAGCTAAGCTCGATTAACGCAACGCTCTATCAGGATTGGAAACGCAGCCAAACAGGCACATGGCGACAAAATGCTGCGCTTTCTGGAGGCGGTATGCTAATGGATTCAGGCAGCCATATTATTGACGTTCTGTTATGGACAACAGGCCTTACGCCGCTTGAGGTGAAGTCGACGCTAAGCAGCCACGGTGCACCGGTGGAAATC
The DNA here is from genome assembly GCF_052114265.1 of Paenibacillus sp. MCAF9. Lineage (NCBI taxonomy): Bacteria > Bacillati > Bacillota > Bacilli > Caryophanales > Paenibacillaceae > Paenibacillus > Paenibacillus sp. MCAF9. The sequence continues at coordinate 241,164 of NZ_JBFREL010000006.1, read as the reverse complement.
GATTCTTTTTCGAGCATCACCTTTGAAGAGGGTGCCATTGCTGCGCTGAACATTATTGGTTATGTACCGGGCTATAAGGAGTTTTATTCCTTCTGCGGAGATTTAGGCGTGATCTATCTCGAGAATGGCAGAATTGAAATTTCAACCTATATGGATGGCGTTCTGCCAGTTCAGCTGCCAGCTCAAAGCACCAATCAGGATAAAAGCTTCATTGATGCGATTAGAGGAGAACATGAAATATTGGTGTCGGGAGAATATGCTAGGAGGGTTATTCAATTGACTGAAGCGATATATCGTTCAGCTGACTATCAAGTTTGATTTGGCACTTCTATTTTCCATGAGGAGCGTGATTGGTTTGAACGTTAGCTTGAGTATGTGGAGCGTGCATAAATATTGGTATGAGGGAAAATGGGATACCGTTGATTTTCTAGCATTTGCCTCCGAGACAGGGGTTAAGGGAGTGGAGCTGCTCAGTTGTTTTTGGAAGGATAAGGAGAAGGATATCCCATTAATTGATGAAGCGCTTCGTAAATATGGTTTGCAGGTTGCGTGCTTCAGCGCGTGCAACAACTTTGTGGTAGCAGATGATTCACAAAGGCAAGCACAATTAAAGGAAGTAACGGATGCTGTCGACGCGGCTGTTCATTTTGGAGCCAAGGTCGTTCGTGTATTCTCAGGGGATTTACCCAATGACTCCATATCGTTTGAGCAGGGAATGCAATTCGTAATTGATGGACTTCGTGCAGCGGCTGATTATGCCGAACAGAAGGGTGTAACACTATGCCTAGAAAATCACGGGTTATTTGCAGGACGCAGCGACCAGGTTATGGCTATTATCCAACAGGTTAATTCTCATGCGCTGCGAAGCACATTTGATACCGGAAATTTTCTGCTCGTTGGCCAAAGCTCTAGCGATGCGATTGATGAGCTGAATGGATATGTTGGTCATGTGCATGTTAAGGACTTTTTACCAGTGCCGGAAGGTACGGCTGGCGGCGTCACTCGGGCTTTAACGGGGGAACTGTTTTTAGGGAAAATTGCTGGAGAAGGCGCTGTCGATTTGAAGTATATTTTCGGCGAGCTGAAAAAATCAGGTTTTGACGGGTGGCTTACCGTAGAGTTTGAAGGCGAAGAGGAGCCTAAGCTTGGCTCTATTGAAGCGGTTAATCATGTAACACGAATAGTGGCAGGCCTTTAAGAAAGCATTAAATGATAAAGGATAGTTAGTTGATTCTGTGTCTACGACCAAAACTTAAGAACGATTTGGAAGGAGATATATCGTGAAGGTGCATTTTCTTGGCACTGCTGCTGCGGAAGGTTTTCCTGCGATGTTTTGTCGTTGTGTGCACTGCTTGAAGGCAAGAGAGCTTGGCGGTAAAAATGTGAGAACACGGAGCTCCGTCCTTATTGATGGCGTGTTGAAGGTTGATTTTCCGCCAGATACGCTTCATCATGTTTTGACGGGCGGCATCGATCTCGGTCTTGTGAAGGATTTGTTCATCACGCACACGCATCTGGATCATCTTCGTGCAGAGGATTTGGAGCTGCGGATGCCTGTTTATGCTCATGGATTGGATGCGCCGTTGCATGTTTACGGCCACGATGCAGTCATTCGCAAATGCCGGGATGCTGTTGGCAGACCAGATGCGGAGCGGTTGGTGCTGCGAAAAATAGATCCGTTCGAAACCGTCGATACCGGAGATGCCAAGGTGACGGCGCTGCCGGCTAATCATGATCCCGATGAAACCTGTTTGCTCTTTCTAATCGAAAAGGATGGAAAGCGCATCTTTTATGGACACGATACCGGGCTTCTTCCTGAAGAAACTTGGCGATGGCTGGAACAGACGAAATTGGACCTCGCCATATTGGATTGTACGAACGGCCATCTGCCGTTTACAGGCGGCCATCTCAACATCGCAGCCGTTCTTGATATTAGGAATCGGTTACGCAGCAATGGGATATTCAGCCGGGAAAGCAAGGTTGTGGTCACACATTTCTCTCACAATATAGGACTGCTGCACGATGATCTTACGCAGTTTTTTGATCAAGAGGATATCATAGCAGCTTTTGACGGTATGCTTTTGCAGCTATAATACGGTTCCTGAAAGGAGTGAATGCCGTTCATGAAAGCCTCCGAGCAGTATTACTTGCAATACAGCCATCATGTTGAAATTGAAAGGCAGCAGGCAATGGACGAGGGGAAACAGATCAGCGCAGAATTGGCTGCTACGTATGAGAAGCTGGCTTCCATGCCGTGGAATGACCCGCAACGTGAACAAATGGCTGCGGCTTATATAGACGAAATGGGAGAGCTGCCTTTAAGAGCTGACTTCCCGTTTGTTGAGCCCTCTAACCAGCCGGAAATCGTAGCGGAACGACCAGTTGCCGAATTCCCGGTGAATCAACCTGCTCTATATGAAGATTTAGCGGATAAAATGTATGGTGCATGGCTCGGTCGATCCGCAGGCTGCTTATTGGGGCAGCCGATCGAAGGGTGGAGAAAGGAACGTATTACAGGCTTGTTAAAGGAAACAAACAATCTTCCAGTTCATTATTATATTTCATCCGAAATGGATCCGGAAATTGCGGAGAAGTACGGCGTCATCAACGAGGGCGGGTCGTATGGAAACGAGCTCGTAAGCTGGATTAATAATGTGAAGCATATGGTCGAGGACGACGATATGAACTATACGATCATCAGCCTTGCTGTATTAGAAAAATTCGGCTATGACTTCTCTCCCGACGATGTAGCAGAAACATGGCTTAACCTGTTGCCTTTGCTGCGCACCTGTACTGCAGAACGCATTGCATACCGGAATCTCGTTAATCGCTTAGATCCACCACTCTCAGCTACATATCGCAATGTCTATAGAGAGTGGATTGGCGCTCAAATTCGAGTTGATTTGTATGGCTACATTAATCCTGGGAATCCAGCGAAAGCCGCTGAAATGGCTTGGAGAGACGCTTCGATCTCACATGTAAAAAATGGTATCTACGGCGCTATGTGGACAGCAGCTATGCTGGCCATGGCTGCCGTGACGGACAACAGGCAGGATGTGATCAGAGCCGGTCTCGGTCAAATTCCTGCCAATTGCCGGCTTGCTGACGATATTCGGACGGTGTTACGCTGGTACGAGGAGCAGGTGGCCTTTGATTCAGTAGTAGAGCGTATCCACCATAAATATGATGAAAGCAATGCACATCATTGGTGCCATACGATCTCTAATGCGATGATTGTGGCGGCGTCTCTGCTGTATGGTGAAGGTGACCTGGAAGCAACAATAGGTCTAGCAATTATTTCGGGCTTTGATACTGATTGCAATGCGGCTACCGCAGGTTCTATTGTAGGTATGCAAAAAGGTGCGAGCCAACTACCCGAGAAATGGGTGAAGCCGTTAAACGATAAAATTCGTTCCGGCGTAGATGGCTTCGGAATCGTGCCTCTATCTCATTTGGCAGAGCGAACGGTGAAGTTGATTGCAAATAATCCTTATTTGAAATGATGGGGTTGCTACAATTTGAAAGCGATACAAATACAATAAACCCAATACCGCCAAGGTGTTGGGTTTATTGTATACTGGGAGAAAAGGGTAATCATTTTATCTTATAAAAACAGCTAGATATGGAGGAGATTATTCGATGCGTTATGAAGTTAAACTGAATGCGATAGAACAGAAATGGGATATTGTAGCTGGCCGAAAAGAGATCATAAAAGGAATGACGGATAAAATTTTTGCTGAGAAAATTGCTGAAGAATTAAATAAAGCCTATGATCAAGGCAGTGCTGATAGAGAGAATGTAGATAAGAAAATCAATGACAGCATAAATAAATTATTTTTTTAATACTAAAACAGAATCGAGGTGTAAGAATTGAACCAGATTATTATACAAAAATATGATCCTCAAAGAGATAAAGCTCAAATCGAACGTATGCTGCTTAACTACAATCATCTATTGAATATATTTTATAATGATGAAAAAGGAAACAAAGATAATATTTTGGTTGCACTCAATAATACTACAACCATTGGGTTTCTTTCATTTAATGGTTTCGGCAGAAAACCTCAGGCCATATTATATGTGAACAAAGAGTATGAAGCAGCGGATGTCGGCTCAATGCTAATACAAGAATATGAAAAAATGCTTATTCCAAATGAAAAAGTAGAGCATACCCTATTTACGTGTTCTCATCTTGACACTGATTTAATTAGTCTTTTGGACAATAATGGATACAGATTATATATATCCTCATACATTATGGAGCGTAAGGGTGAATCATTCCCTTCAGACAACATCATAGTTAGAAATTATGAAGAGAAAGATTATTTTGAATGGGATAGAATTTGCGAATTAGCTTTCTATCATATGCGACAGCGTATAGGATTGTATCCTTCGTTTTTTTATAAACCTGTGGAATGGGAACGCGAGCAGTTTGCCCAAAATAAAAATAATATGTTTGTAATGATAGTTGATAATACTATAGTAGCAATAGGAAAAATTGAAGGAAATAAAATATGTACCGTTGCTATTTCCATAGAACATCAATCACGTGGTTATGGAAGACTTTTTGTGAAATACCTGGTTAATGAAATCATCAGCAGAGGTGAAGAAAAGGTAATCCTTGACGTTGCAAAAGGTAATTTTGCGAAAACATTATATGAAAGCCTTGGGTTTGAAGAAACGGCGCTTTACGACCACTATATTAAATATTTTAGACCGGATACAAGACTAAGTGCTCCACCCGACGATTATTAAACAATACTTATGGATGCTGAAAAGTGCCTCGAAATGAATCTAAAGCTCAGAAGGCAATCCATTCAAATACATATGAATAGCGTTTGTACATTGTTTAAGTACTTGAATCGTTTTAGAGTCAGGCTGTTGATATAAGCGGCATTAAGAGCATGAATGCAGTATCCTGTGTCGGGTGTATCCCCAATTGTAAGTCGTTGATAACAAAATCCTGTTGGAATCCCTTTGCTTCTTAACAGTGCAGATAATAAATTTGATTTGGCGTAGCAAATACCTTCTTTATAAAATAGGACATCTGAAGCGCTACATGTTATCTGATTGCTTTGAATGTCCCAAGAGTGCGCTATTTGATTTCGAACAAATTCGTATGCATTTTTTATAAAATCGACTTCGTTAGAAGATCTAGAAAATAATCCATCTGATAAATTGTTGATTGTCGGGTGACTGAAATCGATGTCTTCTGTTTCCTCCAAATAATCTTCTATATTATCCGACTCACACGATATGTTCGTAGCATAATGCCTCCAGTTATTAGTTTATTCTTGGGAATTATTATGCATTTAAATGAATTAATATACAACATTTAATTTCGTTCAACCGTTGTTGACCTAGTAGTTTTTATATCTGAATAATGAAATGCAATATGGTACAATAGAACGGATTATTATTGAGAAAATGCAATTATATACGGTAGAATATAGAAGTAAAGTGCTTTAAGAATTAACATAATTTGGTGGTTATAAAAATATTAGAAAACAGGCAGGAGTAGAAACGATGAAATGCCCTCATTGCAACAACGAATTAAGTGAAGTCCCTTTATGTTACGGAATTGAAGCACCAGACTATTTTTACAAGGTGCCAGAAGAGCAAAGAACAGAGTTAATTAGAGATTTTTGCGTAATTGATGAACAATTTTTTTATATTAGGGGACACATTGAAATACCAATTATTGATTGTCATGAAAAATTTATATGGAGTGTTTGGGTTTCACTTAGTGGCGAAAATTTTTTGAAATCCAATGAATTATTGAATGTACAAGGGAGAGAAAACGAACAACCATATTTTGGCTGGTTGTCGACGGAACTTTCAATATATCCAATATCTACACTGTCGTTGAAAACAATGGTACATACACAAGAAGTAGGCGCTGTTCCATTAATAGAACTAGAACAGACTGATCATCCACTTGCAGTTGAACAAAGAGAAGGAATTACAATGGAGAGAGTAATAGAGATTGCTCATTTAACAAATCACCACATGAACGATTGAATAGCTAATGAAAACTGACTTTTATGAACATCTATTTTCAATTGAAATGGGTGAATTGCAAAATTACGCAACAAAAAACCACTTCGTTATCATGAATTAAGTATCATGATAACGAAGTGGTTTAAATTTACAAAATGTTGTCTCATATTGACCACTAGATTAAACATCGTCTAAAATAGTCTATAAACCCAATAAGGATGCGGTCGAGAGGACTCGAACCTCCACGGCTGTTACACCACTAGAACCTGAATCTAGCGCGTCTGCCAATTCCGCCACGACCGCAAAACATGTTTTAACAAGAAATATCGTATCATGAGCAAGCTGGAATAGTCAACAATATTTTATAAAAATGGGGGAAAATGCTGTGGAACAGTTAGAGCAAAAAATCATGCAAGAAGGAATCGTCCTCAATGACAATGTATTGAAGGTGGATTCATTCTTAAACCATCAAGTAGATCCGCAGCTTATGCTTGCCATAGGTAAAACGTTCACTTCCCTATTCGAGGCGCAAGGAATTACGAAGGTGCTCACACTGGAGTCTTCAGGCATTGCACCTGCGGTTATGGCCGCTCTGCAAATGAACGTGCCGTTAATATTTGCGCGTAAACGCAAGTCGCTGACACTTAAAGATGATCTCTATACCGAGAAAATCTATTCCTTTACGAAGCAAGAGGAAAGTGAAGTTACTGTTTCACGCAAGTTTTTGGCAGCTGAAGATCGTGTCCTCATTATAGATGACTTCCTAGCGAACGGCGATGCAGCGCTTGGTCTGGCTCGAATTGTTGAGCAAGCGGGTGCTTCGGTAGCCGGAATCGGTATCGTGATCGAGAAGGCGTTCCAGCCAGGACGTGAAAAGCTCATCGAGCATGGTTATCTTGTACATTCATTGGCAAGAGTGGCATCATTAGCAGGCGGAAAAGTAACATTTGCACCACATCCAGTCGCTCACGCTTAAACAACAAGTTGTATATAACTAAATTGCTCACAGAAATTTAAGTTCGAATAAATTATAAATAGGAATCAATGACAAGAGAGGCCTAAATCAGGTCTCTTTTTTTATATTTAGAAGTTAGGTTTATTCTTCTGATATTATGCTGCATTCGCATATTTTCCAGCATTTTCACAAACAATAACAGCAAACGGTGAAAGGTGCGTGCAGCAATGAGCAGACAGCATAATGTAATTGAAGAAAAAGAAAGACAGAAATTTTGTGAAATGAGATGGTTATCGGTTGCTAAGACAGCTGCGGCAGTCATGTTGTTGAGTACATTTTCAGCTGCTATTAGCCCGCTCAGCTATAATCATGTTTCTGCTCAGAGTTCAGCTAAAGGGATAAGTGCGGCTGAGCAGGTGGATGAACGGAAGCCAGTGGCAATCGTAATTGACGATTTTGGCAATAACATGAGCGGAACTGAGGAAATGATGAAGCTTCCAGTCAAAATTACAGCGGCGATTATGCCTTTTATGCCAACGACTAAGAAGGATGCAGAGGAAGCGTATAGGCTTGGCCATGATGTCATTGTTCATATGCCGATGGAACCGAACAAAGGGCTAAAAAGCTGGTTAGGCCCTGGAGCGCTCACAACTGATTTAAGCGATGCAGAGGTGCGCAAACGGGTAGAGGATGCCATTGACGATGTGCCTCATGCCATTGGGATGAATAATCATATGGGCTCAAAGGTGACAGCAGATGAGCGAATGATGCGAATTGTGCTCAGCGTATGCAAGGAGCGGGGGCTCTTTTTTCTAGATAGCCGGACCACCTTCAAAACGGTTGTTCCCAAATTAGCCAAAGAGCTGGGCGTGCCGACAGTCTCCAATGATGTATTTCTTGATGACGTTTATACTGTTCAACATATATCCAAGCAAATCGGCGTGCTGCGCAAGCATCTGGAGTCACATGACAGCTGCATCACGATCGGACATGTTGGAGCACCTGGGAAATACACATCCTCGGTTCTACATCAGTCCATACCTGCGATGCAGCCTACTGTGAGATTCGTGAAGCTGACTGCGCTTATTGGCGGTGAATCAATGAACGATCCACTTGTATTGCCTAATCCCTGAGGCGATGGCTTCAGCAACTTCTTGCTGACGCTGCGGATCTGTCAGCATTGTACGATCATGCTCGCTGCTTATAAAGCCCATTTCTACAATTACAGCAGGGTCCTGCACCCTTCTAAGTAAATAAAACGGTTTTCCTTCCCTTGGGAGGAAAGCCGTATTTTGTTGTCGATTAAGCGCATCTTGTATGCAAAATGCAAGCAATGAGCTTTCACCGCTGCTCTGATGCAGCACCAGAGGGCCTTTCTGCATACTTTTCTTTGACCAATTGACATGCAAACTAATGAGCAGTTCACTTTCAATTTCATCGGTTAGTTGACGGCGCTGCGATAAATCTTTACGATGTCTCGAACGTGTATTATGCCAACGATTATCGTCACTGAGTGCATAGTCGCCGGTTCGATTGAGTACAGCCGGTATGTTTTGGCTTCGCAATATGAAATACAGCTTTCGCGCAACAGCTAAATTAATGTCCTTTTCTAAAATATCAGCTGATGAGGCTCCCCCGTCAATCCCGCCATGTCCAGCATCGATGATGACTACAGTTGACGGAAGCGCCCAGTCCTGATTGTAGCCTACCGGCAAAAGAGGCCATGCAAAAGCGCTGGATGAGCTGCTGGAAGCAGCCAGCCATACTACAACAAAGGTTAGTGCCATTTTACGAAACATGCTGATTGTTCCTCCAGATTTCTTTGACATACGGTTAGCGTGGCTGTTTGGAGGGAAACTCATGCATGTTTAGATTGGATGGTTAAGGGGCAAACTTAAATTATTAATTCATACGGTATTGAAAGGACTGATTAGCATGGCAAAAGGCGATGAATACGTAAAATTTATGACCGAAAAATTTATAAATTATGTGGAGACACCAAGAGAAGAACGGAAACAAACCAACGTATTAGCCAAATCTCGGAGAGAGCCTTGGCTGACGCGTTGGTTCGGATGGGGACCAGTGAGTGTAATGTTATGGTGGCGCGGACGCGCTGAGCGTCATCGGTAAAAGTGACCAAGCTCGATTAAAAGCTGAAGTGGAATATAGCGGCGATCAGAACCATCCTCGCTTGCTTCAAGCGCGACATAGATTTGACCGTTATCCCATTTGTTATATCCGACGACAGACCAGACATATAACATCTGGCCATCAAACAGCTCAGCAGTAAAGCGGAGCTGTTCTTTGTTGTTTATTTTCGCAAAGAGAGGTGTGTAAGAATTAGAGCTTAATGTGATGGGTTTATTCGTTAGCCAGGGAAGCTTATCGAATGGATTAAATGACGGCAGCGAGACTTGTTTAATAAGGACTGCTTTCTGAGTGTTAAGTAATGGAGCCGCTTTATCAAGCTTAGTTGCGGCAGCATTTGTCCAATCTTCCTTCTTGGCAGGGAGCGATTCACCGCTGACAGCATCTGCATAGTACGTTTCTTTCTCTGTCGTTATTTTCCATGCGGCAAGGAGAGGGTGAACATATATTCTTTCGATTTGGTTTGCAGGCTTTAAAAGCTCCAGCTGCTTAATCGCTCTAGAAAGGGTGCTTTCATCGAATAATGGATGATTGTTTGTTCCGTATTCACCTAGCTGATATCCACCTGACTCCACCGCATTAATGACAAGATAACCGACAGTATTTTTATTTTGCATGACAAGCACAAGCCAGCTATGCGTTCCAGGACCAATTGGAGAAACAATAAGCGTCGACTTTTTCCATGCGGCAAAAGAAGGCTGTACAGCCAGTTCTTCAACCCAGCGCTGCGCTTGCTGCTGAACAGGCTCATAAACGGTTGTAGGATTAGAAACGGCCGCAGCAGCTTGTGGCTGCAATCCTCCTGCATACAATACAATAGCGGTCAAAACACATGCCGCTGTAAGCTTGATGAATTTTTTTGGCATAATTAATCACCTCCATATCATTGTATAGGACAAGCTTTAAGAAGGCTGTTGCAACCTGTCGCGTAAGGGCGGCCTTGTGACCGCCTTTTTTTGACGTATTGCTGCGGATAACGTCAGATCCATGTCAATCGATACCCTCGAGATGAAAGATGCCGCAGTTAATGGCGGACGCAGTCACCCTAGGCTCATATTGCCATCTGATTTCGGATTGACGCTGAGCGAATTGCTCCTCAATCGCTGGTTTGTTTTCTTCGATTGCATTCTTAACAAGCGGCTCGTAGTAGCCGTTAATTCGATCAAGCTCTTCCTTCAACCTTGCTGATGCACTCTCAGCCCAGCTGTAATCATAGCTGCGAAGCTTGCGCTCCAGCGTTTGCTCTATGATGCTAAGCGCTTTATTGAAGGAGAGGCCATTTTTGGTGATGTGAATATTTGCAGGCAGGCGAGGCGTAAGCTTGTGCGTAAGCAAGCGATCGTAGAAATGCTCCACGCATTGGCCAGTCGCGAGCGAGACACCGTAGCTATGAATTTCTTCGCGCTTGCGATCACAAGCGAACTCTACCCGCATATTGACAGACAGCCATGCGGTGTAAGGGGTCGAGGTAAAGGGATTGTTCGAGCGTTTGTCTGGCTCCTGAAACAAATGGACGAAGCTGCCCTTAGCTTTTGCAGCATCAAATATTTGCTCGAGCTTGCGTGCGCCAAAAAACAAGTCTTCACGCGGAATGCGAACGGGTGCCGCTAAGCTGCCGTGAATAAAGCCTAGCGAACGCCCAAGAGCGGCATTCGCTGCTGTATCTTGCACGTTCAGCGCAGCATCCTGTTCGGTGTTCACGACTTCAATTTTTTTGAGCTCCTCGGCAGCGTCATATTTGTTCTTGTCCGTTACAAACAAGAATGTCATCGTCTCTGGTTCTGCGTCAACACGATCGACGAAGCTCCAGTAGTAGGGACGATTCGTAAGTTCACGGTCGGCGTGAGGAGAGAGCTTCACCGTGAAATGGCTTGGTGACTTTTCTAAAATCGAGCATTCGGTAGCTTCTAAATAGCGGTTTACAAATTTGTGCACCTGTTTTTCGTTCAAGGCTGCACCTCCACGGTTTGTCCAAGCGTATCCAAATTCACTAGCAGGTCGGGACTTGTCGGCAGCGGGTTTTCGCCTGTCAGCACCTCTTCGCGAATGCGGCTGAGGGAGGAGCCCAAATGATTGATTTTTTGTTTTAAATCCGTATCGTTGCCCGATTCTAGCAGCATTCGAGCAAGCCGCTGCTCCAGCGAGCCATCCCCTTTCTCAAAGCGCTCCAAAATATGATCCAGCTCGCCAATAACAAGCTCGAACAGGTTTATTTTTTCATGCAATAGGTTGACGATATGCTCTTCAATGGTACCGATTGTGCACAGATTGTAGATTTTTACGTCTTCCTTTTGCCCAAGGCGATGCACCCGTCCAATGCGTTGTTCGACTCTCATTGGATTCCAGGGCAGATCGAAATTAATCATGTGGTGGCAAAATTGCAGGTTTATCCCTTCGCCGCCAGCTTCCGTTGCGATGAGGATTTGCGCGCGCCCGCGGAATAAATCCATCATCCAATCCTTTTTGCCGCGGTTCATACCGCCGCGATAAGGGACGGCAATCATATTTTGAGCGCGGAAAAACTGCAGCAAATATTCCTGAGTAGCCCTGTATTCAGTGAAAATGATAACCTTGTCGTCCATTTCTTTGACAAGCTCCATCGCTTTCTCTGCTTTGGTATTGGCTTTGATATTACGAATTTTCTCTACAAGCTCCCATATTTTTGGACGCATAGGGGAGTCTTCGGACGTTTTCTTAAATAGATTAACAAGCGTTAGAAAAACCGCATCGCGACTGCTGCATACTTCACGCTGAAGGGTAACGAGTGAGAGCATGCTCGATAAATCGCCGCCGCTTTCTTCATACCGTTCCTTAACGAAGCCCGTCACCGCGTCGTATAGCGCTTTCTCTTCTTCTGAGAGAGTAAGCGGTATATTTTTGACAAAACGTTTCGTGAAATGAATGCCGCCGTCCCCGCGCCGATTCCGAATCATGACGCCGGAGAGTGCTTCCTGCAGCTGATCTTCGTTTTTCGGAAGCCGCTTGTCGACAACAAAGTTTGCTGCAAATTCACTTTGACCGCCCAGCTGACCAGGCTTGAGAAGCGTAATGAGATTGAACAGCTCGTCCATATCGTTTTGGATTGGGGTAGCCGTAAGGAGCAAGCAATATTTTTTACGTAAAAGATTAGCAAACTGATAGTTCGTCGTTTTCTTGTTTTTCAGCTTATGTGCTTCATCGATGATGATGATGTCATAATCTGTTCCAAGCACAATCTCGCGATGCGGATCACGCTTAGCGGTATCAATAGAAGCGACAACTACATCATAACCCCATGTATGCTCCTTCTTCTGGGCTACGGCAGAGATGCCGAATTTCTGATTAAGCTCACGCACCCATTGAAGAACAAGGGAAGCGGGGACAAGAATGAGAATACGCTTAGCTAAACCGCGCACAATATATTCTTTGAGCACGAGTCCTGCTTCGATCGTTTTGCCAAGTCCAACCTCATCGGCCAAAATCGCACGGCCGCCCATCTCATGCACCACTTTGCGCGCTGTGCTGATTTGATGTGCCATTGGCTCGAAGGCTGGAAGAGATCGCAAGCATAACAATTCTTCGAAGCTTTCAATTCGTTTCGCTTGCTCGGCCTCCATAGCGAGCTGATATAACGTCCAATCATCCCATGGGCCGCCTTTTGTTAAACGGTTTTGCAGTTCTTCAAACCAAGAGCGGTCATGCTGCAGCTCAACTAAAGGATGAAGCTTGCGAGAAGTAAAGGCAGTGCCTGCTTCACCTGAGGCAGCCTGCGGCGTCGTCTGAAATGTCATCTAGTACAGCTCCTTCCGCAGTAAAAGGGATAAGTTGTTATTAGTATTGCCTTTTCATCTAATATTAATAAGATGCTGCTTAAAAAAGAGGATGGACTAGCAATATAACGAGAGTGGGCATGTAAGCGGACAGGTTTGCTAAATTTCGCCACAAACGAGCATGAAAATCAATATGTAGTATAGTATAATGGTTTTATGACACAATATATTGTGCTAAAAGCATATCTGATCTTACCTATGCCTTCAGCACGTTAGTATGAGGGAGGAAGCAGCTGCGATGGAGATGTCTGGTGGAAATCGGCTTGAGGGCCTTAGTGAAAAAATCTTTTTGGATCGATATGCATGGAAAAATGCAGATACGAGTAAAACGGCGATCGGCGATATCGTGCTTGTTCTAACGAAGGATGATCCGAAATTCCCTGTCAAGGAAGTCGGAGAAGTTATCGGCCGCGATGGCAGCCAGGTTACCGTAAAGCTTAGAAACGGCGAGCTTGTGGAGTCTACAACAGAGAAACTTACGCTTACGATTGAGAAAACGCCTGAGGAAATGTGGGATCGTCTTGCAGATGCGATGGCATCCGTTGAAGATGGATCAGAGAAGCAAAAGGAATGGCGGGACAAATTCAGATATTTATTAGATGATTGGAAGCTGGTTCCGGGCGGGAGAATTGCAGCGGGGGCTGGAGCTAGTGAAGAGCTGACGCTATTTAATTGTTATGTCATCCCCTCGCCAAAGGATAGCCGCGGAGGCATCATGACAACGCTCACGGAGATGACTGAAATTATGGCGCGAGGCGGCGGCGTTGGGATGAATTTATCTTCGCTGCGACCTCGAAGAGCGATAGTTGCAGGCGTTAATGGTTCATCGAGCGGCGCTGTATCATGGGGTGGGCTGTTCAGCTATGCAACGGGACTTATTGAGCAGGGCGGCAGCCGCCGAGGCGCCTTGATGCTTATGATCAATGATTGGCACCCGGACGTATTAGAGTTTATTACGGTCAAACAAACGATGGGGCAAGTGACAAATGCCAATCTGTCGGTTTGTATCAGCAATGCTTTTATGCGGGCTGTAAAGGAAGATTTGGAATGGGAGCTCGTATTTCCAGATACCAAAGATATAGAGTATAACGAGCTATGGACCGGCGATCTGGATGCATGGCGCAAGCTTGGCAAAAAGGTTATCCCCTACAAAACGATGCGCGCTCGTGAAATATGGCAAGCGATTATTGAATCCGCATGGAAGTCAGCCGAGCCTGGCGTTGTCTTTATGGAGTATTATAATCAAATGTCGAACAGCTGGTATTTCAATCCCATTATTAGTACGAACCCTTGCGGTGAACAAGGCTTGCCGGGCTGGGGCGTCTGTAACTTGTCAGCTGTAAACCTATCGAAGTTTTATGATGAAGAGCAGCATGACGTTGCTTGGGATGAACTTGCTAAAGTTACACGCTGGTCTGTAAGGTTTCTTGATAATGTCATCGACAAAACACCCTATCATTTTGAAGAAAATGAGCGCAATCAGAAGCTTGAGCGGCGTATCGGGCTCGGAACGATGGGACTAGCTGAGCTTATGATTAAGCTGCGTATCCGATATGGCAGTGCAGAGTCGTTGGTTTTTCTAGATAAGCTGTATGGATTTATGGCTAGGGAGTCTTATTTGGCGTCATCGGAAATCGCTGCTGAGAAAGGTTCATTCCAAGCGTTTGAAGCTGATAAATATGTACAGAGCGGATTTATGAAGCAATTGATAGCCGAATTTCCGGAGATTGGCGACAGTGTGGCTTTGAACGGCATGCGAAATGTGACGGTCATTACACAAGCGCCAACAGGAAGCACGGGAACAATGGTCGGGACGTCTACGGGAATCGAGCCTTATTTTGCCTTCGAATACTATCGTCAGAGCCGTCTCGGTTTTGACAAACAAGATGTTCCGATTGCAGCGTCTTGGAAGGCGTCTCATCCGGGGGAGGAGCTACCAGATTATTTTGTAACCTCGATGAGCTTGTCGGCTGAGGATCATATTCGGGTACAGGCGGCTATCCAGCGCTGGGTGGACAGCTCGATTTCCAAAACGGCGAATTGCCCGGCAGATTTCACAGTGGAGGAAACGGGCAGATTGTATGAGCTTGCTTTTGAGCTCGGCTGCAAGGGCGTGACGATTTACCGAGATGGCAGTCGTGATGTTCAAGTTCTCTCAACGTCGTCTAAAGAAGAGAAAACGGAAGTACCATTTGACGCGGATTTGGTGGAAGCCGTTGTCCGAACAGCCGTGCAACCTGAGCAGGAGCTGGATAAGCAGTACAAACGCAGACCGCAGGTGCTGCGGGGAGCGACCTATAAGGTGAACACACCATTTGGCATGGCTTATATTACGATAAATGATCTGAATGGCACACCAGCAGAAATTTTCTTGAATGTAGGCAAGGCAGGTTCGGATGTGTTTGCGATGGCTGAAGCATTAGGGCGTGTATGTTCGTTATTTCTGCGCTATGGCGATCATGGAAACAAGGTAAAGCTGCTCGTCAAGCATTTGAAAGGGATTGGCGGATCGGGGGCGATCGGATTCGGAGTCAACCGAGTGGAGTCCATTGCGGATGCCGTTGCAAAATCGCTTGAGATTCATATGGAGAATGGGACGGAGCAGGAGACTGCAGCGAAAATAGTTCAAAGAGAAGAAGCAGCAGCGTCTGCGGATTATACGGCAATCTCCAAATCTTCTGTAGACACTTCTTCCGTAGATTTGTGCCCCTCTTGCGGTTCGGCAGCGCTTATTAATATAGAAGGCTGCAAGCAGTGTACGCAGTGCGGTTTTAGCAAGTGTAATTGATAGGGTGTTGAAATGAATTGGGCAAGCAAAAAAGAGAACCTCGTGACCGCGTGGTTCTCTTTTTTATTTTGTGTAGTCTTTCCAATAATGCAAAAGAGTTAGGCTGGCTCTGGAAAGATATGACGCTCAAGCAGCGTCCACAATTGTTCGACGATATCTTCAGCAGGATAGGGCATGGAGTGAATGATCCACCATTCCAGCAGTCCAATTGCCGCTGAAGCCAGAAATTGCACCATAATCTCCTTGTTCATATCCTGATTGATGCCGCTCATATCAATATGATCCTCAATACCTTGCTGCATGCATTCCATCAGTCGGTTTCTAAACGTAGGAACACCTTTGCTCGTTAACAGCGTCGTATAGATGAATGCATGCTGCTCTAAATACTTGAATGTTCGAAGTAATAATGTTTTGGCAGACGATGGGGTTATGTCTTCAGCAGGCATGCAGCTCTCAAACAATTGTGTTAAATAAACCTCAATACATTGATTCAGCAGATCAAACTTGTCAACGTAATGCAAATAAACAGTACCTCGGTTTACATTGGAACGTTCCGCAATTTCGTTAATGGTTACTTGCTCAAAATTTTTCTCTGCAATTAGCTCGACAAAAGCCTTCATGATGGCTTCTTTTGTTTTGAGTACTCGTCTATCCAAAGTGTGACTCCTTTTGAGCGGTTTTAGACATTTGCTCTCGATCTGTTGATTAATCAACACTTTCGCTGATTTTACCGATTGAAGAGCAGCATCTGCGCTGATATGATCATTATATTGAACAGATGTTGTTTAATCAACGAATGTTCAGAAAATACTACAATGTTCATTTCACTTGAAATATATAATAGGCGGAGATGCTTTGTGAAAATATTAGTTTATGGCGCAGGCGTGTTGGGCACTATCTTGCACATGTGTTAGCGCGTGGAGGCAATGAGGTTACCGTACTTGCCAGAGGAAAAAGATATGAAGAGCTGACGAAAGACGGCATCGTTATTCGTCATTATTTTCAGCGTAAGACGACGGTGGACAAAGTGAGAGTTATTCATCATTTGTCATCAGAAGAATTGTATGATCTCATTTTTGTGGTTATGAAATACAATGATTTTCCATTAGTGCTGCCCATTCTTGCGCAAAATCAAAGCAGTCATATTGTGCTTGTAGGTAATAATGCAGACGCTCATGAAATGCAAAATGACTTGCAGAAAAATAGTGCCGTGAAAAAAAATATAGCATTCGGATTCCAGCTTAGCGGTGGTCGTCGAGAAGTTGATCGAATGATCTGTATACGTGGAGGCGGACATATGGTGCTTGGCAGTTTAGAAGGGGAGCTGTCATTTAAACCTTTACTAGAAAAAGCCTTTGAAAAAGTAAAATACAAATTAGATTATCAAGAAGATATGGATGCTTGGCTTAAAAGTCATATCGTCCCTATACTGGCAATGAACGCTATTAGCATAACAAGCGATAATCAATTCAAAAAAATGGCGAAGAACAAAAAGCTGCTCATGCAAATGATTACAGCAATAGATGAAGGCTTTAAAGTGTTGGAATCATTAGGTTATACGATTATACCAGCAAACCAAGTTAAGTTTATTCGCAATTATAGAGGGATGGTATACAGCTTTCTGAAAATATACCATATGTCGCCGATTACCAAACTGATCGATGGGTCCCCCTATGAAATCGCAGCGTTAATGAATAAGTTTACTATTTTAAAACAAAAATCTAATGTTATGACTCCACATTTGGATGAGATTGCACAGCAATTCAATACCAAGTTTGCAGAAATAGCGAAACAAAACTAGCATGATTTTCAAACAAAAAGACCATTCTCCTCGTTTATGTGAAGGGTTTGGTCTTTGCAGGTTCATTATTCCCGTTCTTTTCTTTTCGAATAATTTTGTATCGCATCGTTCAATAGGGCATAGTTAAAATCTGGCCAGCTTTTATCTGTAAACCACAATTCAGCATACGCTGCCTGCCATAGTAGAAAGTTGCTCAACCTCTTTTCACCGCTTGTCCGAATGATTAAATCAACTGGCGGATAATCGGAGGTAGCGATTGTTTTCTCAAATTGTTCATCGAAAGTGAGCGGGTCTGCTCCGCTAGCAATGAGCTTTTTTGCAGCTTGCAGAATTTCAGTTCTCCCCCCATAATTAAGAGCCATATTCAGAAGCATGCCAGTGTTGTTCTTCGTTATTTCACAGGTTCGCTGAATGACATCCACCGTATGAGCGGGAAACGAGCTAATGTCGCCGATATAAGTTACTTTTACATTTTTTTTGTTTAGTTCGTCGATCGTTTGATTCTGAAAATATTTGATAGGCAGCTCCAATAAATAATCAACCTCAGCTTTGGGCCTTCTCCAGTTCTCTGTTGAAAATGCATATAAGGTCAAGCAGCTAAGCTTTAGCGAAATCGATCTTTTTATGATTTTCTGCATCGTTTTCATCCCGTAAAAGTGTCCAACGTTTCGCGGCAGCCCTTTGCGAGTTGCCCATCTCCCGTTGCCGTCCATAATGATCGCGATATGTTTTGGAAAAAATTTATAACGATCCTGCTTGTAAAATAAATGTGACCACAGCATGACTTTCCTCCTCAAGCAAGTTAACATTCTTTTTTTATCTAGATACGACCCACAAAATCAAGGATGCTGCAGGGACAAGCAACAATTGTGCCAGCATCGTGCCCATCACACGGGACAACATAAGCAGACCGAATACTTTAGTTAACGCAGCGCTTTTTTTCTCTCCCTTTAGCACTTTATCCGTCAATAAGCCGATTTCAGGATCAATAAGAAGTGCTAGCAAAATCGTTGCTACCCCATTGATTAGCCCGGATGATTGAGAAGCGGCGATCGCATGTTCAGTCGTAATGGAAGAAGCGAGTAAAGCAGCCAGCACGCCAATGGTATAGACCGCAGTTACGATAATGTTGAGTAAAAACAATCGTTTCGGTATGCCGCCAATTCTTAAACGCGCCAGCATTCCCAGCTTTGGCAGTCGGATGTGTGAACGCGAGTTTTTAAGTTTCTCAATGGATACCGTCGTTCTTAGCAAGCCTGGGATAGAGCCTGCTACCTCCAAGTGGGCAATGACTCGTCTAGCCAGCATCACCGCGGTTGGAAATGCTAGCATCGCAGCAATTGTTCCGAGTGACGCGCTTAAGATTATGATTCGAAATTGCTCAATCAATGAATACTCCATGGAAGTTTTGGCAGAATCGATGAGCTTTCCCATAAGCGGTGCTTGCACCATGTTGGCTGTTCGTGATACCAGCAGGATAATGCCGGTTAACGATATAGCGACTGCTATTTTTCCCATACGCACGCCAGCTAATCGAAGAGAGTATGTAATCGTTTCTGCAAAATGAATAATAAACGTAAAGCTGCTAACTAGAATAATCTGCTCAAGCATGGCAGCACCTCTTTCTCTTATGGAGGTAAGATTCTACTATCATTAAATAGGAAATACCGAAATTAAAAAATAGAAAGTAAATAAGCAAGTTTTTCTTATTTTATGTTCGAAGGAGCATTCTCATCTCTCATCTAGCAAAATATTAGTTATGAAAATGGTAAACTCAGACTCTATCGGCTTGTAAGCAATGCTTGCAAAAAGAGAGCGCTTTATTGACAAAATACATATAATCGAATAAGATTCACCTATCTGAAAGGTAAAAAGGATGATAGAAATGATTCAGAAGGTTAAGAAGCAAAATGTTCATGAGTTGGTCTCAGAAGAGATTCAAAAATACATCGAGGTTAAAGGTTTGCAGGAGGGTGACAAGCTTCCATCAGCCGAAGAACTGACTAAATTATTAGGTGTAGGACGTTCCTCTTTGCGTGAAGCACTGAGGTATCTTGAAGCTATCGATATTGTTAAAGTGGTGAACGGAAAAGGTATATTTGTTAATGATTCTGAGTCTTATCGCTATAGCGGAAAGGTGAAAATTGAGAATGAGAAGAAGTTTCTTCTTCATATTCTTGACGTGCGCAGAGCTTTGGAAGGAAAGGCTGTAGAGCTTGCTGCTATACGGATTAGTGACGAAAAAATCGAGAAGATGAGACTATGTTTAGAAGAGTATGATGTGTGCAAAAACAGAGGTCTGGATACATCGGCAATTGACTATAAGTTTCATCAGCATATTTATGATGCTGCCGCTAATCCGCTGCTTCACAGCGTCTATGAATCTATCTCTGAATTAATCAAACGTTTCTTTGCTGGCCCGTTCGGCGTTAAGGAATTATTTGATAACACGTATCCGTTTCATCGTACGTTATTTGATGGTATTGCCAAACATGATGTACAGCATGCATTAGCTGAATTTAACAAAATGATGGATATTATCGAGGAAACGATACGTCATTATTAATTAAAATTTGTTATTGACAAGATGAAAGTGCTTACATTATATTTAACCTATCATACAGGTAGATAGTATGACACTATGTCTCTAGGGGGATTCATATGTTTGGTAAACCAATGAAAACATGGATGTTATCCGCTTTGACGGCTGTAATGGTTTTTACTCTCACTACAGCTTGCAGTTCTTCAAATGATGGGAAAAAGCCTGACAGCGGAAGTAAAGAGAAAGTAATTACGCTTCGCATGATTGAAAGCTTGACCAGCCCGAGTCGTACAGCATTGATTAAAGCAAGCATCGACAAATTCATGGCCCAGAACACGAACATCAAGGTTGAATTGATTTCTCCACCGTTTGATCAGGCTGATAACAAAATCAGAACGATGTTGGCCGCCAAACAACCGCTAGACGTTTTGGAAGTACGCGATCTTAACGTTGCGGAATTCGTAAATAACAACTACGTAGAGCCATTGAACGATTACACAGGCTCATGGAGCGACTTTGGCACTGTAACGGCTGTTGCTAAATCGGTTGCTTCAGTCAAGGATAAGCTCTACTTCATACCAAACGGATTGTATCAGCGCCAATTGTTTTATCGTGCAGATTGGTTGAAGGAAGCGGGAATCAATGCTCCGGTTACCTACGAAGAGTTAGTTAATGCATCTGTTAAGCTGACGGACGCTGCAAAGAACCGTTACGGCTTCTCATTCCGTGGCGGTCCTGGTGCCAACGGTGTTCCTGATGCATTGATCCAAGCGTACGACGCAGACAAGATCAATGTTGATGATGCGATGTTCCTGAAAGATGGCGGAACAATCTACTCTTCTCCAGAAGCCAAAACGGCATTGGATCTATATGTGAAGCTGTACAAAGAAGGATCACCTCCGGATTCTATTAACTGGGGCTTCCAAGAGCAGGTACAGGCATTTACTTCTGGTGTAACTGCATTCCTTTTGCAAGATCCAGACGTTATTCAAGTATTGAGCGAGAACATGCAAGAAGGCACTTGGGCAACAGCTCCAATGCCTACTGGCCCATCAGGCAAAGCGATGATTTCTGCAGGTGGAGCAGGCTGGGGTATCACTTCCCACTCGGAGAACAAAGAAGCTGCTTGGAAATTAATTACGTTCCTATCCTCGCCTGAGGAGAATACACAGCTATCCAAAAGCCATGGTACTGTACCGATCCACTCTTCGGCTACAGAGGATGAGTTTTTCCAAAAAGGACCTTACAAAACTTTGCTTGATATGACGAACAAACCGGATACTTTCATCAATTTCAAACCGCCGTTCGAATATCCTGCTAATGGACAATGGGGTACCGTCGCTATGGAAAGTGGTCAGGCGATGCTGCTAGGCCAAACTTCAGTTGAGGATACGTTAACGAAGTGGAACGAATATTGGGCGAAAGCGAAAGCGGACATGAACAAATAATCTGAAAAATAGTGATGGGTGGCTCAGCAGCCGCCCATCGCATTTTCTAAGTCAAGGGCGGTGATTGCATTGAGAAAGCAGCGAACGTATATTTTGCTCAGCTTGCTACCAGCTTTGGTGTTGCTGCTCATATTTACGTTTTATCCATTCCTACAAGGGGTAGTCATGGCGTTTCAGAACTACGTTCTGTTCGATCTGACGAACGTTCGATTCATCGGATTCCAGAACTTTGTAACCGCATTCCAAGATGCTAAGTTTCTGAAAGCGATGACGAATAGCGCATACTGGGTGTTTTTCTCCTTAACGTTTCAATTTTTGATTGGCCTCTCACTTGCACTGATTTTGCGCAAACCGTTTAAAGGCAGAGGGGTATATCAAGGGTTTATCTTTTACTCTTGGGCTTTGTCTGGTTTCTTAATCGGCTTGATTTGGAAATGGATGTTCAACTCCCAAATGGGCGTTATTAATGATCTATTAATGCGCATCGGCCTTATTGATACTAGAATCGGTTTTCTCTCTGATCCAGATTGGGCGATGTCATCGGTCATTATCGCCAATGTATGGTACGGCATCGCGTTTTTTGCAATCATGCTGCTTGCGGCTCTTCAATCGGTGCCAGCTGATTTGTATGAGGCAGCGGATATGGATGGAGCGGGGAGCATTCGCAAATTTGTTAATGTCACCTTTCCTTTTATTCTTCCTACGATTATCGCAACGACTTTGCTCAGAGCGATATGGATATTCAATGATCCAACGATTATTTACGGTTTGACAAACGGCGGTCCTGCGGGAACAACCCATATTTTATCCTCACTAATGCTGGATAAAATTATTTACGGCGGGGACTACGGGATGGCATCGGCAATTGGTGTTACGATGATCGGCATTCTAATCTTGTACACGATTTTCTATCTGTTTGTGACCAAGTCGGAAAAGGTGGGTGATTTTTAAGATGAAGCCACGCATACTGACAGGTCTGAAGGTGCTGTATCTAGCGTTGCATTTTGTAATCATGGTATTTCCTTTATACTGGATCGTCATTACTTCACTTAAGCCTCAAAAGGATATATTCTCTTTCCCGCTTCAATATTGGCCAAAGCAATTCACGCTGGATAACTACATCCAGATTTTCAAAATATCGAAATTCCATATTTACATCTTCAACAGCTTATTAGTAGCCGTCCTTGCTGCTGCTATCGTTATTTTTATTGCGACTCTAAGCGCATATGTCATGGCCCGCTTTCAGTTTAGAGGGCATAAACAGATTATGATGGCGTTTTTCGTTACGCAAATGCTTCCGGGATTTATTGCACTAGCTCCATTGTACTTATTGATGGCGGACTTGGATTTGATTAATTCAAGGATGTCATTAATTATCTGCTACACGGTTATGCTTATTCCATTCTCAACTATTATGCTTCGAGGCTTTTTCCAACGCGTTCCGAGCAGCTTAGAGGAGGCAGCCATGATTGATGGTTGTTCGCGTCTGACGGCGTTGTTAAGAGTAATCATTCCGGTCATGTTGCCGGGCATTGCTTCAACCTTCATCTTTGCATTTGTACAAAACTGGAATGAGCTGTTTATGGCTGTCATGTTTATCGATGACGAGGCATTGAAGACGCTGCCGGTAGCTATGAACTCCTTCGTTATGAAATTTGATGTCGATTGGGGTGCAATGTCGGCTGGAACGGTACTATCTGTCATTCCTACCGTCGTATTGTTCGCTTTTGCCCAGCGTTTCATCGTAGAGGGATTAACACAGGGAGCAGAAAAAGGATAATAAATTCATGGAATGGATAGAGGGAAACGACATGATGGAGAGAAAAGAAATGGATAATCAGCTGCATACAAAAGTCTCTCACGATCAGGTAGATAAACAACATTACGGTGCGGTAACCATACCGATCTATCAAAATAGCTTATTTACTTTCGAGAATCATGAAACCTTCGATCATGCGATGCAGGATGTATTAGCTGCCAACGTATATTCCCGAGGCAACAATCCAACGGTAAAATATTTGGAAAGCAAAATCGCAGAATTGGAGGGCGGTGAGCAGTCGCGCTGCTTCGCATCGGGCATGGCTGCAATTGCAGGAACGCTGCATGCGCTGCTTCGTTCAGGCGATCATGTCATCTGTGTTGATCAGGCTTACGGGCCAACACGAGAGTTTCTAAATGAAATGTCAGAGAGATATCAGGTTGAAGTCACTTATGTAGATGGCAGTTTGCTCTCCGATTTCGAGGATGCAGTACAGCCAAATACAAAAATTATATACGTGGAGAGCCCTACATCAGGCCTTTTTCAGCTGCAGGATCTTGAAGGAATAGCTGAACTGGCGAAAAAAACAGGGATCATTACAATGATAGATGGCAGCTGGGCAACACCTTGCTTCCAAAGGCCGCTGACTATGGGCATCGATCTCGTGCTGCATTCGATGACTAAGTTTTTTTCAGGACATAGTGATTGTCTGGGCGGCGTTGTAACTGGAAGTGCTGCGCTAATTAGTAAAATTGAGAACAAAGGGTATATGCTGCTAGGAGGAATCATGACCGCTCATACAGCGTCGTTAATGATTCGTGGTTTACGTACGCTTCCGCTTCGTATGGAGCGCCATCAGAAGAGCGGCATGATCATCGCGGAGTATTTGGAGAAACACCCTATGGTCAATCGTGTAAACCATCCAGGTCTTCGTTCACATCCTCAGCATGAATTGGCACAAAAACAACTGGACGGATACAGCAGCTTGTTTTCTTTCGAATCCAAGCTTCCCGTTGCTGTCATGAAGCAGTGGGCAGATACGCTGCATTATTTCCGGATTGCAGTCAGCTGGGGCGGTTACGAGAGTCTCGTTACGGTCAATACAACGCCTGAGCGTAGAAACCCGGACGGAACAAACCCATCAGTAGCCAGATTGTACATCGGAATGGAAGATCCGTATACGCTAATCGATGATATGGAGAGAGCGTGGAAGCTAGTAAAAGCTTACTAGGGCAAATAGTGACTCATCGGGAGTGCTAGCTGCTATTTCACCGTAGTTGCTATAGCGAGCAGCAGTATTATTTTATTGCAATGAAGGTTGGCGGGGGACGGTTGGCGGTTTGCTGGCTTGGGAGCTTTAGAATCCTCGTTCCTTGCGGAGCTTATCAAGCGTATTTGGAGCAACAATCGAGCAACTTTTCAATTACATTTTCAATTACTTTTTAAACAACTTTCAAACATTTGATAGGACACGAAAGCTACTGAGAACCATTGAAGGATTTCCTGCTTGGAGCTTTCTTTATCGACAAGCTACTCTAGCTCTTTTTTAACAATCTCCGAAAATCATTTGAGAATCATTCGAACATTGCGAACATCTTCAAGGCCACTTCTTTGGAAGTGGCTTTTTTGTATTAGTAGAGCGGAGGAAAGGGCGGTGATTACCAGGTTTTGAGGTAGGTTTCAAGGTTTGTAGCAGTCCTAACGGACATCAGTTCCGCTAAATTACGGTTTAAGGGGGTTTGTAAGTATGTAACGGACATGAGATCCGTTATTTGTGATAAAACCCCCGAAATTACGCAGATTTATAGCAAATAGCGGAACCTATGTCCGTAAAACCCGCAAAATGGGCTAATATTCACAAATAGCGGAACCAATGTCCGTAAGAAATGCCAAATGAGGTGAAGTGTTCGAAGAGAAGAAATTGTGTCTGTAAAACAAGAAAAATGAGGCGAAGTGTTCAAAAAGCGGAAACTATACCCGAAAGATGAGCAAAGTAGTTGAAGTGTTCAAAGAGCGGGATCTATATCCGAAAGACGAGTAAAATGAGTTGAGCTTTTCGAAAAGCGAAAACTATATCCGAAAGACGAGTAAAAAGAGTTGAAGTGTTCAAAGAGCGGGATCTATATCCGAAAGACGAGCAATGTGAGCTGAAGAGTTCGAAGAGTGGAAATGTGTCTGTAAGACAAGTAACATACAGCGAAGTGTTGATAGAGTGGGATTTTGTATCGGAAGAACTTGAATAGAAGCGGCAGTTTCGAGGTTGCAAGGTTTTGAGCAGTGCTAACGGACATCAGTTCCGCTAAATAACAATTTAAGGGGGTTTTGAGATTTTAACGGACATGAGATCCGTTATTTGTGATAAAACCCTCGAAATCACTCGATTTTATAGTAATTAGCGGAACCTATGTCCATAAAATCCGCAAAACTAGCTAATATTCACAAATAGCGGAACCAATGTCCGTAAGATAAGCAAAATGAGGTTAAATCTTCGAAGATTGGGATCAATGTCCGTACGACGAGCAAAATGAGCAGATGCTAGCCACTACGTCTTACATTTATCTGTCCAATCTTGGTAGGCAGCCTTGCTCCAAGGCTAGTATTAGTCCTCGTAAACAACGACGAAGGGACCTAACGTTGTAGATTCCGAAAAGGCTTGTAATGCCCCATTGACAAAGACACCTATCATGCCGATCTCACTGACCCCAACAATCTCAGAGTTCCTATTGATTCCGCCGACCTCAGTGATCCTTCCGATCTCACCGACTCCTCCGACCTCATCGATTCCACTGATCCCACCAATCTCAGAGTTCCTATTGATTCCGCCGACCTCAGTGATCCTTCCGATCTCACCGACTCCTCCGACCTCATTGATCCACTTGCCCCACCAATCTCAGCGTTCCTATTGATTCCGCCGACCTCAGTGATCCTTCCGATCTCACCGAATCAACCGACTTCATCGATCCTTCTGGTCCCACCGATCTCACCGAATCCACCTATCTCGCCGATCGCACGGACTCCATCGATCCCATCTGTTCAACTAGCCGGTTATATTGATCTTGATCTACAAATAGCTGCGGACTAGGACTACACTGTAGCCTCTTCCGGTACAATCACCTGAATATGACGAGGCATACTGCTTATTTGGATGGGTAAGGAGGGCCCTTCTTCACCATCAACGTTAGTCCTTACTGATTCAGGCGAGCTTATACTTACATTTTTGGCTGTAAAATAAACCACGTCTTTATGATTTTTGAATTTGCCGAACAGCAATGAAAGGCTGGCTGTAATCGTATTGAATATAGTCAAATCCTTTATAATAAAACAGTGAAGCAAACCATCGTCAACAGCCGCGTCGGATGCCAACCTCTCAAATCCGCCTACTGAATTGGTTAACGCAGCGAGAAAGAGTGGAGATTCTCCTTCCCATGTTTCTCCATCATATTGAATGCAAAGAGGATGAGTCGGCGGGTTCATAAGCTCTTTGATCCCTTCTTTTACGTAGGCTAAAGCGCCGAGCCGGGATTTATCGTCTGACGTAACGGAAGAGAGTGATTCAGCAAATGAGCCTACAGCAACGGTGTTGACGAACAATTGGTCATTTAATTGGCCCAAATCTACTATTTTTATTCGGGAAGAAGAGAGGGTCTGAATGGCTTTGTCGGGAAGAAGCGGTATTTGTAATGCGCGAGCAAAATCATTAACTGTTCCAAGAGGGACTACTCCAAGCCTCGGAAGATGTTTTTGATTGATAAGTCCATTAATCGTTTCGTGAAGCGTGCCATCCCCTCCGATTGAAACGACCAAATCATAACTGTCCTCACACGCAGATATACAAAACAGGGTTGCGTCCTGTTCTTTTGCCGTCTCCTTGATCGTAACGTCGTATCTTTGATCAGTCAAAAGGTTTTCCACTTTTCTGACATAGTTGAGTGCCTCTTCTTTACCAGAAGTGGGATTAATAATGATCATCGCCTTTTTCATAAATAGTATCCTCTCTATGGACATTTCTATTAGATTCGTTAGTTAACAGTTACTATTACCCTGCAGGGTTCGTGGTTAATCTGAAAGACTAGGATAAAACGAAGTAAAATTTTGGGGGTATAGTGTAGTAGACTTAAGAATTGAAGTCTTGAAGTCTTGAAGTCTTGAAGTCTTGAAGTCTTGAAGTCTTGAAGTCTTGAAGTCTTGAAGTCTTGAAGTCTTGAAGTCTTGAAGTCTTGAAGTTTTGAAAAATTGAACACCATGAGTGGTGGCAATAATACACAGGAATGATTTGACAGTTGGAGGTTACTGCTGTAAACTCTAATCAGAGTCTACATACGTAACCTTGAGGAGTGGGATGATGAGCAGCTTAGTTTCAAAGATAACGGATTCAGAGCTTGAAGTTATGCGTGTATTATGGGAAGCCGGGACAGAGCTGCCTATATCTGAAATTAGAAAATGTCTTGAAAAATCAAGCAGCTGGGAAAGCTCTACAATAAAAACCTTGCTTCGGAGATTGTGTGAGAAGGGCGTAGTCATTGCAGCCAAGAAGGAAGTGTTCTATTACAAGCCACAAGTGAGCGAGCAAGAATATAACGAGCATGCGACACAAACATTAATCGATCGTTTATATTCTGGAAGTGCAAAAAGTCTAGTTGCAACGCTATTAGGAGGCAATAAGCTAAACGAAGCAGACATCAAGGAGCTGCGTACCTTATTTAAGGTAGGTGACTGAATTGAATGACATCATGAAACTTATATTGTCGCTTTCGATATCAGGAAGCATCCTCTTCTTTTTATTGTTTTTAATGAAGCCAATAATCAAGCATAAATTCTCGAAGTCGCTTCAGTATTACATCTGGATCGTAGTACTCCTAAGATTGACGATTCCGTTTTCGTTTGATGGGAGTATTATGAATGATGTTTTTAACAAAAATCCATTTCTAACAGGTCCCATTTTACAAGGTGGGGAAGCTGCAAAATCTGGTATGGAGATAGACCCAACTCATGCAATCTCCTTGCCTCAAGCAAATGATGCTCAAGCAGCAGAGAGTATCAGAGCTGATAATTCAGAAATTTTTGTGATTACAATAATTAAGCAATATGCCATTTACGTTTGGTTAATTGGGACAATACTATCACTCTTTATAAAATTAAGAGGCTATACTCGATTTTTAAAGTATATGAAAACAACAAGCAAGCCTGCATATGATTGGGAAAATAGGATGCTTGGCATGATGTTGAATGGACGGTATAAAGCGAAGCTTGTACGCAACTCCTACATCACCACTCCTATGCTTATAGGCATTATAAGGCCGACAATCATCTTACCAGATAACAATTTCAATGAAGTTCAGCTCAAAAATATTTTGATTCACGAAATCACACATCTGAAACGGTTTGATATTGTTGTAAAATGGTTTTCCATGCTCGTTACTTCTCTGCATTGGTTTAACCCCGTAGTTTATTTTGTAGAAAAAGAGATCAACCGTCTTTGTGAGCTGTCTTGCGATGAAGTGGTTATTCGTAAATTCACCTCTTCAGAGAAGCAGGAATACGGTGAAACCTTAATTGCGGTAGCCTCAAATGATCAATACCCCGTTGGAGGATTACAGGCTACTTTTAGCGATGAGAAGACGATTTTAAGAGAAAGGCTGGTGGCTATTATGCGACCTAGCAAAAGATCGACATTCATAATATTATCCTCATTCGTATTAGCGGCAGTCGTCATTATTAGTGCTATTGCACTTGGGGCTAGTGTGGGAGCAAGCAATTCCAATATAAGCAGCAGCATCAGTCCTGTTGAACCACCCGCAATAGTCATCTCACATGAGAGAAATCCTGATCCCATCGAAAATTATACAATTCTAAAATCAAGTTGGAATGGGGTTAAGTATGATCGAATGTCCTTTTACCAAGCTGCTTGGCATAGCGAGCCTACCCTTCTAACAGGTCTGCGTCGTTTAAAGCCAGGCGAGAAATTGAAAGTCGATTTTGGAGAAAATACACCAGATAAAGTTACAGTGAAAATGGCTTTTCTGACTGAAAGCTTTGAGCAATCGTTATTGCCGATTGAAGAAGTTGCCGTAAACCATGTTAATGGAAAGTATGCATTCATTAATCCACCAACAGTTATAAGCGATATACCGACAACTGGCCGAGTTTATAGCATCACAGCCACTTGGGGTCAAAATAGCTGCGAATATGTTTTTGCTTCGGATGGAAAGTTTGATTACGAGCAGTTTCCCGAATAAATAAATGGCTTATTTCGATTAAGAGTCGCCCACGCAGCATGCGGGCGGCTCTTTTTTTGTGAAAACTAGCGAGGTTCACTCTGCGTTCACAAGCTTATGATATGCTCTCACAAGCAAGTCGAGAGTAGGTTGTCAAAAAAATACGCAGAATGTTGGAGGCTCACCATGTTATCGATTATGAAGAAAATAGGTTACAAAATGATGTTAGTCACTTTACTGGTTGCTGTTGCGGGAGTGAGCTTATTCGGAGCACAGGCGCCGGTATCGGCAGCGCAGTCCACACCCGAGGGAGAAGCCAATTCTCTAAACGATGTCGCTGGGCTAACGGCGTTCATTGATGGTATTATGAAAGTGCATATGGACAATTTCAAGTTTCCAGGTGCGGTTATTTCAATCGTCAAGGATGGGGAAATCCTGCTCGCTAAGGGGTATGGTTACTCTAACCTCGAGAAGAACCAGCTGGCGAACCCAGAGACAGATCTATTTCGAATCGCTTCAACAACGAAGCTTTTTACTTGGACCGCTGTGATGCAGCTTGTTGAGCAAGGCAAGATCGATCTGGACACAGACATCAATAACTATTTGAAAACGGTGAAAATACCGAAAACCTATTCAGAGCCGATTACGATGCGTCATCTAATGACCCATACCGCTGGCTTTGAAGAAGGCGGAGTCGGCTATCAAATTACTACAGATCCTAAAAAGCTGCCGGTATCGATTTCGGAAACGCTTGCCAAGCATATGCCGGCACGAGTAAGGCCTCCGGGCGAGATGTCGTCTTATTCCAACTATGGCGCCGCGCTAGCAGGATTAATCGTCGAGGAAGTTAGCGGGACAGCGTACAATGATTATATTCAGAAATATATTTTTGATCCGCTGGATATGAAATACGCTACTATTCAAGAGCCTATTCCTGCTGCATTAGAAGCTTTTTCTGTACCGGGATATGCTAAGGAAAACGGTGCATATACAGCTCAGCCGCCAACGTTTGAGGGAGGATTTCGGCCTGCGGGATCAGCTGCAGTATCCGCGATGGATATGGCTCATTTCATGATTGCTCATCTTCAGAATGGACGTTATGGAGAAAATCAAATTTTGAAGCCAGAAACAGCCATATTGATGCATGCACCGGCTTTCCAGTTCCATAAGGATTTACCGGCAATAGATCTTGGTTTCTATGAACTGAACATGAACGGCCGGAAAGTTATATCCCATGGCGGAGCAGATTTGCAGTTTAATACAGAGCTATATCTCGTTCCAGATAAGCAGATTGGCATTTTTGTTTCCTACAATGGAGGGGACGGCTCATTAGCAGCGGATGGACTCGCAAAAGCCTTTTTAGACCGCTATTTCCCAGCCGAGGAAGTCAGCCTGCCGCCAGTATCCGCTGAACTTAATGATGCTGTACAGAAATATGCGGGTTCCTATCAATTTACTCGTCGCAATCATACCGATATTGATAAGTTTTATAGTTTTATGTCCAAGATCAGTGTAGCAGCTGCAGGTAATCGTTTACTCATTGGGAGTGGTGCTGAACAACAAGTATTTGAACCTATTGGACCTGATGTATTTCAACAAGTAGGCGGAGAGGGACGGATTGGATTCCGCACCGACGAATCAGGAAAAGTCACTCATTTGCTTCTTGATTTCTTACCTACAATGCCGCTTGAGCGCGCGTCGCTGCTGGATCAAACATCGTTCTGGTTTCCATTGCTTGGCATCTCAGTCTTTCTATTTATTACGGTAATATTAGGCTTCCTAAATCGCAGACGTGAAATCAGCGCGATGCCGAAAGAGCAGAAGTGGGCTTCTCGACTGTCTGCAGCCACCGCCGTCTGGGCGCTTACAACCATTGTGGCGACGCTTGTTGTCGTGATGAATATGGATATGCTCACTCGACTTAGCCGCATTACACAGTCGTTGAATCTTTATCTGTTTATGCCTATTCTACTCGTTGGATTTACTTTGGCGATGATCGTTATGAGTGTGCTTGCTTGGAAAAACAGCTATTGGACAGTCCTAAGACGCGTGCATTACTCTCTTATTATGCTAGCGGCAGTAGCACTCAGTTTGTTTTTCTATCATTGGAACTTGCTTGGATGGCATTTTGGTTGAAACAGCAATCCGCCCATATGGGAGGCGCATGTTAAAGAGGGGAGACTTACATCTTAATGGCCAAAATTCTGATCGCGGATGACGATGCACATATTCGCGAATTGATGTCTTTATTTTTGAAAAACGAAGGTTTCCAAATTTTAGAGGCAAAAGACGGTGCGGAGGCGCAAGAAATTTGGGAAAACAATCAAATTGATATGGTTATCCTCGATATTATGATGCCTCAAGTAGACGGATGGGAATTGTGCAGGGAGATCAGGCGCATCGATTCCAATATCCCTCTTCTGATGGTCACAGCCAAAGGAGAGTCGGGGCAGAAAGTGAAGGGGTTTCAGCTTGGCACGGACGATTATTTAACGAAGCCGTTTGATCCGATGGAGCTGGTGATGAGAGTAAAAGCGCTGCTGAAGCGTTACATGATTGTCTCATCACAAACGGTACAGCTTGGCGGCGTTACCCTCAATCGCCGCAACTATCAAGTGATTCGAGGAGAAGAAACGCTAAATCTGCCGTTGAAGGAATTTGAGCTGCTGTTTAAAATGGCGAACCATCCCGGACAAATTTTTACGAGGGAACAGCTGATCACTCAGATCTGGGGCAAAAATTATGAAGGTGACGACCGAACCGTCGATGTTCACATTAAACGGCTAAGGGAAAGATTTGCTGGCGATGCACAACATTTTCAGATTGAAACCGCCCGTAGTCTGGGGTATCGGCTTGTCATTACATGATCAATACGTTATATGTCCGCATCATTTGCACGTTTCTGGCCGTCATCATATTCAGCTTGTTGTCTTCATTTTTTATAGGCTTTTTTATATTCAAGAAAGAAATAAACCATGTCGGTCAGAACGACATGCTTGCAGCAGGAGAGGAAATAATTACTCTCTATGAACAAACAAGGCCGGATGATCTGAGTGTTTTCCTAACAAGAATGGTAAAGGTGTCCGCTTATCCAATCCACATGTATGATGCATCCGGAAATGTTACGATCTATGCTTTAAACAATACGAGTAATGTGAAAATTGCGCCGGAAGCTGTTCAGCAGGTGCTTCTAGGACAATTATATCGCTCACCTGGTAAGGAAGGCCAAACATTCGTTGGTATTCCTTTTCCCATCGATGGGAAGATACAGGCCATGTTTATGCAGTTTTCAGCGCAAAATGAAGATATTATAAATCGAATGCTGCTGCTCATACTGCTTCTCGGCTTAATTATTGGGAGCCTATGTATTCTTATTGCAGCTCGTTATTTGGTGAAACCGATTCAAGCGATGACACAAGCGACCAAGAGGCTTGCCAAGGGAGATTTCGATGTGGAAATCAAACTGAAAAGCGCGGATGAAATAGGAGTCTTAAGCCATAGCTTTAATGAAATGGCTAGTGAACTGAAACAGCTGGAGCAAATGCGGCAGGATTTTGTATCGAATGTATCGCACGAAATTCAAACTCCGCTAACGTCTATATCGGGTTTTGCAATGGCGATGAAGAACAACAGCTTGGTAGCAGAAAATAATCGTAATTATTATTTGGATATTATTATTATGGAGAGCGGGCGGCTATCGAGGCTTAGCGATAATTTGCTCAGGCTTGCTTCGCTTGATTCCGATCAGCATCCATTCGAGCCGATGACGTATAATCTCGACGAGCAAATTAGGCAAATCGTCGTTACTTGCGAGCCTCAATGGTCGGCCAAAGACATTCGCATCGAATTAGAATGGGCGAACACGATCAAGATTACAGCAGATCAGGATCAGTTGAACCAGGTATGGATGAATTTACTCGGCAACAGCATCAAATTCACACCTGAAGGCGGAATTATTGAGATTTCTTTAACTCAATCCGATACCGAAGTGCTATTCACAATAACCGATTCAGGTATTGGCATTGCGGCGGATAAGCTTGAACATGTGTTTGAGCGGTTTTACAAGTCGGACCAATCACGCAACCGCAATATTAGCGGCAATGGTTTGGGGCTTGCGATCGCCAAAAAAATTGTTACTCTTCATCATGGAACGATCGAAATGAAAAGTAGGCTAGGCGAAGGTACGACAGTAATGGTATGTTTACCCATTCATTAATAATAATTGGAGTGATCGGTCAAATGACCGATCACTTCTTTTTTTTAACGTACTGTTGAACCCAATTTGAAACTAAAAAACGATTTTTCAAAAAAAAAAAGTAAAACAATATGTGACCAATCTACGTTCTTAATTGTGTTAATGGGTAAAGGAGGTCATATTACAATGCCAAGCAGTTCGCTCCGGCCGGGCGTCGATTTTGGGGAAACCTATCTTTTATACGGCAAAATGCTTTATCGAATCGCAATGATTCACCTCGGAAACAAAGAGGACGCAGAAGAAGCCATGCAGGAAACATTTGCGAAATTGTTGTATAAATCACCTGAATTCAATGATCAGAATCATAAAAAGGCATGGCTCATAAGAGTCATCACGAACCAGTGCAAAAATATGTTAGGCAGCTTATGGCGAAGACGTGTAGTGAAGATGGAAGAAATGAATGATTTTTTTGAATCGGAAACGGATCGTACAGTTATGGATCATGTCATGGCATTGCCGTTTAAATTCAAAGCGGTTATTCACCTTTATTATTATGAGGATTACTCGGTCAACCAAATTTCAGACATTTTGCAAATTAGTGAGTCTGCAGTAAAGATGCGTTTGCAACGGGGAAGGCAACGGTTAAAGCTGGAATTGGAAGGAGAACGATAATATGAATCACAAGGCGTACAAGCATGTGATGGATCAAATAGAGCCGGAGGCAGATTTACAGAATAGAATTGCTCAACAGCTGCTTCGTCAGAAACCAGCGAGTCCATTTCGAATCAAACGATTTCAATATATTGTGGGTAGTTTACTGTTGGTCGTTATCCTTGGATGGATAAGTGCAGATAGGTGGATGAGTGATAATAAACTTCTTATTGATATAACGGAGCCCATTGTACAAAGAGATCCAGTTGAACCTATAAACGACCCGAATGCAATTACGATTCCGAAAATAAAGCTTCCAGATCAATCAAATGCCATGGCTGATATGATCGGTCTAATCGTCTATAAAGGCAATATTTATACACAAACGCAAACTCGCATCTCTGCGCAAAATGCGAAGGAGCTGCGCGGCGACAAGCTTGGACGTACAAAAGCTGGTATTGACGAGTGGAGCAAGCAAACAGATTATGTTGAACTAGCTTCAACGATAGGCGTTGCTGACATTTATTCCGTGAACGGATATGATAGTGATTTTAGAATTATGTCCTACCAAGAGCATGAGGGACAGATCTATGCTGAATTGTATGAACATCTAAATGGCATTACGATTGCGAGTGGCGAAGATTTAATAGGAAAAACGAAAGTAAAGGATCATATGGAATCAGTAAGATGGCAGGATTATAATAGCTGGAATTATAGCAAGCCGCAATTTAATAAGTTGCCAATCGATCAAACGCTTCATGTGTTCATGACAGCATTGTATGATGCTAAGCCTATTGATGGGGATAAGCTGTACAAGGAAGGCATATACAACGAAGGTGCACAAAATCAGAAGGTTTTGTTCTTTAAGCTGGAGGATCAGACGGAAGTGCAGATGTGGTTGTTTAAAGGAAACTATGTGAAATATTCAAATGCACCTGTTTTTTTTCAGTTAGAGCCGGCAGCTTTCTCAGCGCTATGGGATCGTTTGCAATAAGGCAGCAAGTTTTTTGGTAATAAAATATCGACAATAAAGGTTGACCTTTCGTTGTTGCCGTACTATAATTCCGTAGACTATTAATAGCGTAAGAGCGATAAGCAGGAAACAAAATTTGTTTTCCATTAGGGTGGTACCGTGTGAATAGCCTCGTCCCTATCGTTAAAGATAGAGATGTGGCTTTTTTTGTCTTTTACATTTTTAAAAAAAGACATAATAAAAATAGACTGGATTGATTTGTATGCAAACATCAGCGCAATGGACATCGAAGATTGGTTTTATTTTATCCGCGGCAGGCTCTGCTATTGGAGTGGGCGCAATATGGAAGCTCCCCTATGTTACGGGGATAAGCGGGGGAGGGGCATTTTTTCTCTTATTTATTTTATTCACTTTTTTTATGGGTTTCCCATTGTTATTAGCAGAGTTTGTAATCGGGAGAAGCACACAAAAAGAAGCCATAAGTGCTTATCGCAGCTTAGCTCCTCATAGCAATTGGCATTGGATCGGAAAGCTCGGGGTATTTACCTGCTTTCTTTTATTGTCTTTTTATAGCGTTATTGGCGGTTGGATTGTTATTTATTTTGCAAAAGGTTTGTTTGGCGGAATTATTAGTGAAGGTGCAAATTATGGAGCGGTCTTTAACGATACTATTGCTAATCCTATTTTAGTTATTGCGGCACAATTTGTATTTTTGGCTTTGACAGTTGTTGTAGTGGCAAAAGGGATACAAAATGGGATTGAAAAGGTGAGCAAAATTTTGATGCCGGCTTTATTTGTACTCTTTATCGTACTCATCATTCGCTCACTTACACTGGATAACGCGATGGAAGGTGTGAAGTTTTTTCTAGCACCTGATTTCTCAAGGATCACATCCCAAAGTGTATTGTTTGCGATGGGTCAAGCGTTTTTCTCCTTAAGTGTCGGAGTATCCGTCATGGTTACCTACAGTTCTTATTTGTCAAAAAAGGAAAGCTTGATTCAACCGGCTATTTCTATCGTAACCATGAATTTGCTGATAGCATTATTAGCGGGATTGGCCATCTTTCCGGCTGTATTTTCACTAGGTTTAGAACCAGCGGAAGGACCTGGCTTGTTGTTTGTAGTATTGCCCGCGGTATTTGATCAAATTATTTTTGGGGAAGTTTTTTTATTAGGCTTTTTAGCATTATTTTTATTTGCAACATTAACGTCGGCCTTCTCGATGCTAGAAATCATTGTAGCTTCTATGGTTAAAGGAAAAGAGGAGAAGAGAACAAAATATGCCTATATGCTTGGTGCATTCATATTTGCGGTAGGCATTCCGTCTGCGTTATCCTATAGTGCTTTTGCCGACATTTTAATCTTTTCGAAAAATCTATTTGATTCAGCAGATTATTTAGTAAGTAATATTTTGATGCCGCTTGGCGTTTTTTTGATTTCGATTTTTGTACCGCTTAAAATGAAGAAAAGCAAGCTGCGAGAGGAGTTATTGCAGCATTCTCGTTTTGGCGCTACTGCCTTTACTATTTGGTTTTTTATTATCAGGTTTATTATTCCTCTAGTCATTATCATCGTATTTCTTGATATTACTGGAGTGCTTGATAAAATAACTTCATTATTGTAGTATCCAACATTATGAGCAAAAGAAAGGGATACCCATAACCGGGTATCCCTTTCTATTTTATTTCCTTGCAGAAATCATAAATCGTTCTGAATTTGTTCTGATTCCTTGTTCGGTTTGGTTGTTTTTAATAAATTGTTGAAGGATTTGAAAATCTGTCTCGGATTGTCCGAAGTTCGGAATAATTGGCGTGTGTTTCAATAGAAAAATGATGTCTTCAGCCGTCTCAAAATAATCGGTTGCGTTGTATTCAAATGACTGAATGTCTGTGAAGCCTGCATCAGCTAACTCCGCAATATATTGATTTTTCAAGACACCTTTTTTTGTGCCAAATGACTGTCCTCTTCCGAATGCCTCTTTAAGGTTGAGCTTATCGTGCTCACTAACCTGTTGGGTAAAAAATACACCATCGTTCACCAATACTTTTGCGATTTCTTTGGCAGAAAAAGCGGAATGTCTGCAAGAGACTACATTGAAAAAGTGGTCAGGAAAATCGAGCTTCTCCGCATCCATTTGTAAAAAGCGTAGATTTGATTTATTTGATTGTTTTACGTTATTTAATGCGGTCTCAATCATGCCTGTGGAAAGATCAATGCCAATTAGAAGCATGGCTGAATCCGCTATTGATAATAATGCTTCTCCGCCGCCAGTGCCGATATCAAGCAAAAGATCAGACTTCTTGCAAGACTGGATGACTTCATCATAAAAATCCCATGCGATTCCTTCTGAGACAGATTTCACTTTGCTGAAATCCCAACCGTTGATTTTCCCGACTTGATCATAAAATTGTTTGTATTCTACTGCATTCATATTTCTTCCACCTTCCAAAGAGGATAATAAAAAACAAATGGATTGCTGCCGATATCCGTTCAAAATTTAGTTTCATGTAGCCAGAAGGACAGACGATCCCCTCTGCAGCTGGTACGCGTTTTATCCAGCCCGGAAACTAATTACTTCGAACCATTCGGAAAGACATTCCATTCACCTCGATTGAAAGATTGTTCTCATTATATGGCAAAGTGAGCTTATCAATCAAGCCATCGTGCAAAATGTGCCGTTCCCATATGGATGGAGGAATCAATGAAACTAAAATAATACAGACGGCCCCTTCATATACATAAATACATGAGGGGGGATTAGAAAATGTGGATGCTCATTCTAATGCTAGTCGGATGTCTCTCAGGTTTTTTTCTGTTCAGGAAAAACACTCTGACCGTCACTAATCAGACAGATCAGAGCGTGCGGAAACTGTCCATTATTATTCCAGCTAGAAATGAAGAATGTAATTTACCACATTTGCTTGAATCCCTTAGGTCGCAAACGGCTCAACCCTTTGAAATTATTGTGGTAGATGATTATTCCGATGATCGAACCAAAGAAATTGCTGAAGGCTATGGGGTCAAAGTTATTTCAAACAGCAGCCTCCCTAAAGGCTGGACAGGTAAGAACTGGGCGGTATGGAATGGATATTTGCATGCCTCTGGTGATATGTTTGTATTTTTAGATGCGGATATAAGACTGGCGCCTAACGCCTTGGCTTCATTAATAAAGGCTAGGGAGCGATCGAAGGGTGTGATTTCAGTTGTTCCTTTTCATCACACCGAGAAGCTATATGAGAAGCTTGCTTTGATTATGAATGTGCTTGGGATATTTGCGTTTACATCGGTCTTTGAAAAGAAAAACCCGATGAAAGGGCTCTATGGCTCCTGCATTGTCGCATTAAGGGAGGATTACGAAAAAATCAATGGCCACGAAAGCGTGAAAGCAGAAGTGCTGGACGATTTGTTTCTAGGCTCCAAATTTATGGCAGCGGGCGTTCCAGTCAATAATTTTATCGGATATGGCTTAGTTTCTTTCCGCATGTATCCTCAAGGCATTCGAAGCGAAATTGAAGGATTTAGCAAAGGGGCGGTGTTAAGCACTTCGACGCTTAGTCCGTGGACGATTATCCCGATAGCTATTTGGGTGGTAGGACTGCTTCTATCGGAAACGGTATATATTTTTGTGAATACTTCATGGGCTTTGCCACTCTTAATCGGTTATTTTGTCTATATGTTTCAATTATTTTACTTCACGAAGTATGTAGGCGCTTTTGGAATCGTTATTCCGCTGCTCCATGTTTTTGCTTCGTTATTTTTTATCATTGTTATGCTTTATTCCATGTATCAGGTGGTTATTCTAGGGCATGTAAGCTGGAAAGGCAGGCAAATCCGGGTAGGGGGCAAGAGGGACCTATGATCATATTATGGATTGCGGGTTCATTTCTATCGGGTTCTCTTATGTTTTCGTATTGGCTTGGTCAGCTCCGCAAAAAAAACATAAAAACGGTTGGCGACGGCAACCCTGGTGCTTTGAATCTTTGGAAGTCATCTGGATATAAATTCGGCGTGGCCGGTATTTTATTGGATTTTTTGAAAGGATACTTGCCAGTGCTTTTTATAATGGGAAGCAGCTATAATGATGGTTATCTAATCGTTCCGCTTGCCATCGCGCCTGTCGCAGGGCATGCCTTTTCTCCTTTCCTGAGAGGGAAGGGCGGCAAAGCTATTGCTGTCACATTTGGTATATGGAGTGCGCTCACGGGGTTCGAGGTTTCTTTGGCTTATGCCGTAATTCTTGCGCTGATGGCTGGTGTGAGCCGTATGTTATACAAAAATAAGCCTAAATCCACCGAGGCGGATGGCTTGCAGGTTGTG
Source organism: Paenibacillus sp. MCAF9 (assembly GCF_052114265.1). Lineage (NCBI taxonomy): Bacteria > Bacillati > Bacillota > Bacilli > Caryophanales > Paenibacillaceae > Paenibacillus > Paenibacillus sp. MCAF9. Next base: position 201,563 of record NZ_JBFREL010000006.1, on the reverse strand, counting down.
GTTGGCATGCTGCTTCTTTCCGTTTATTTGTATATAAGGATGTTCTCGGCTGCCATACTCCTCGTATGGCTTGGAAATTTTGCAATTCTTGTTTATAAGCACAGAGTTGAAATAGGGAAGTCGTGGAAAAAAGCATATGACAAAGGTGTCTAAAATGAAAAAGAGATTGTCTCTTAAGGTGATGCCTTCCGAGACAATCTCTTTAAATATCTTCCCGCCAAACGATCCTTCATTAGGAGTTGTATTTATACTACGAACGAGAATTTTCACGCATAGCGCCCAATACGATATGATATCCATCTAGGTCTTTGATATAAGCGTTTTTAAATTCGTGATTGCCGTGAGCATCAGTAAACGGCTCGACAGCAATATGTCCGCCAAGCCTACGCACTTCCTCGATAATGGAGTCCAAGTCCTCCCAATTAACGTGAATAAATGTGTCCCAACCATAGTCAGGGCCTTCCCATTCCGTTGGGTAGTCTGGACGTTTTTGTGAGCGTGCATTCGGTCGCACATCTTCAGGAGAAGCTGCCTGCTGCAGAATGAAGGTCATGCCGTCTCTTTCGGCATGCCCCCAGTTATCGATATGGCAGCCGAGCACATCACGGTAGTATTCCTGGGATTTCTTTAAGTCTGAGACCAACCGAACTTGAATGGTGTGACCGAATTTTGCTTTTTGACCTGTAGGTGTCGTTGCAGCTTGCTCGCTCATTTTATTTCTCCTTTGTCACCAGAAATTTTATTAAGAATTTTTGACTATATTCGATTATCTACCAATGTTTTCCTGCAAGCTGGTTTGAAAAAGGGATCGGAGTTGTGATTGATCCTGATGGAAACCGAATAGAGAATAAATAGGCGTTATAACATGGTAAAATGAAAAATATAGATTCGAATTCAAGCGGTTGGAAAGGGGGATTTATGGACAACGACGAAACGATTCAAACCATTGTGAACTGTATGGCTGTTACTGGTGAGGATACTTCGATACAAAAAATACAGACGGAGCATCGACTGAAATTAGCACAATTTTGGGGCATAACAAAAGGCAGTAGAGTGCTCGAAATAGGCTGTGGGCAAGGGGATACAACAGCAGTTCTTGCCTTTTTGACTGGAGAAAGCGGCTTTGTTCAAGGGATTGATATTGCTTCCCCTGATTATGGAGCTCCGATCACATTAGGTGAAGCTTATGAGCATTTGAAAAGATCTGAGTTAGGAAATCGACTAGAAATGAACTTTGAGGTTGATGTATTGTCCGATAAGATAAGTTATCCTGATCAATCCTTCGATTTTATTGTATTGTCTCATTGCTCATGGTATTTAGAATCGTTTGAACAATTAACGAGCATTATGGAAAAAGTGAAGAAATGGGGGAAACAGCTTTGTTTTGCTGAATGGGATTTAAATGACATTAGAAGATTATCCACATGAGCTGAAAGCTCTTACCAAAATACCAAGCAAGCTAAAAACGCTCATTAACTTGGAGATTGGTTTACTTCAAGAAGCGGTGAAGCAAGATCATACAAAACCAATGTCGACATTTGCATTGGTTGCACGATAATGTGAATGCTGGAAATGAATATTTATACGTTTGTAACGCTAGCTTGAATATAGATAAAAGTCCAAATCTATAAAACAATCAAATGTCTGGTTACAAAAGATAGAGTTGGTTCATATGTTGTAAGTATCTTCTAGAGGAGGTATTACAAATATGCCAAAAGAAAAGAAAAATGCAAAAAACAGCTCAACAGGCAATCGTAGCGAAGGAAACCGTACAGGCGGTAACCGTACCGTTGGCAACCGCACGAAAGGCAATCGTACAGGAGGAAATCGCACGGGAGGAAACCGTACAGGCGGTAATCGCACGGGAGGAAACCGTACTGGTGGAAACCGTACCGGAGGAAATCGCACGGGAGGAAACCGTACAGGCGGCAATCGCACGGGAGGAAACCGTACTGGTGGAAATCGTACCGGAGGAAACCGCACAGGCGGCTATCCTTTAGGTGACACAGCCCCAGGCAACGAAGTTTAATTGATGCAGATCAAGCTATAGTTTTGTAGAAGCTATGCTTGAACAAGATGGCAGCTCATGACTCTTAGAGAAATGAGCTGCTTTTCTTTTCAAAGATTCATAGGATGCGGCTGAGCGACTCAACCTTTACCCTTGCGCGTCATTTCAGCCAGCTCATCCCATTGCTTATCGGACACCTCTGCTAAGCTGTTGAATTGCCCTGCACCTTGCAGCCACTCGCCGCCATCAATCGTTACAACTTCACCATTCAAATAATGTGCGAAATCCGAAACTAAATAGGCGGCTAAATTAGCTAGTTCTTCTTTATCGCCAACACGTTTTAAGGGGATGCGGCTTATCATCTTCTCCTCAAGCTCAGGAGTGGGAGAGAGGCGAGACCAAGCGCCTTCTGTCGGAAAGGGACCTGGTGCAATCGCAACTTGGCGAATACCGTAAGGTGCCCATTCAACGGCGAGCGATCTTGTAAGCGCAAGAACGCCAGCTTTTGCAGCAGCGGAAGGTACAACATATCCCGAACCGGTAGAAGCATAGGTGGTGACGATGTTCAACATCGTACCGCCTCTTCCTTGTTCAATCCACCGCTTGCCTACCTCCAGAGTCGTATAAAAGGTGCCGTGTAAAACAATATGTAAGATCGTATCTACTGCTCTTGGAGAGAGCCTCTCGGTAGGACTGATGAAATTTCCTGCAGCGTTGTTGACGAGGATATCGATATGTCCAAAATGGTTCTCGACGGCTTCAATCAGCTCATGAACTTGTGATGGATCGCGAACGTCACAGCTTTTGTAGTAAACGGTGCTGGTGGGCAAGCTCATTTCTTCAGCCGATTGCTTCAATACCGCCTCACGGCGGCTGGCAATTGCGAGTTTAGCGCCTAACGCAACAAATTTCTCACCCATGGCGCGTCCAAGTCCGGTCGCTCCTCCCGTTATGAGAACGACCTTTCCTTGCAATAAATCGTTTGTAAATGGTCCCAAATGCACACCCTCCTCTGAATCAGAATGATTCTGTCTGTATATTCATATCAGGGAGTGGTATAGGTTATGTGCAAAATAAAGAATCATTTAGACACTATCCATTCATAACATATCGACTGAGAAATGCCGCCACTTTTTGTTCATAGGTTGTTGTATCCGTACCATAGGACATGCCGTGACCAGCACCCTCGGCGATATAAATATCTTTGTCAGCTTTACAAGCTTCATAAAGCCTCCACACCATTTCTGTAGGTACAAAAGTATCGGCGGAACCATGAATAAAGAACATGGGCAGCTTATTTTTATCCAGCTGCTTGATTGCAGATGCCTCCTCGAAGCTATAACCTGCTTTAAGGCGGGTTAATAAGCTAGTTGCAGGTAAAATCGGAAAAGCAGGCAGCTTGTACATCCGCTTTAGTTGATAAGAGAGCTGATCGGTAACGGACGTATAGCCACAGTCCTCCACAATGGCCTTGACTTGTTTTGGAACGTTTTCACCGCTTACCATCATCACAGTCGCTCCACCCATCGAAATGCCGTGCAGCACGATTTGCACCGATTCACCAAGTTTCTGTAAGACCTCGTCTATCCAAAGGAGATAATCCTTCCGATCTGGCCAGCCGAAGCCGATGTAATCGCCTTCACTATCGCCATGACCTCGATCATCAGGCATAAGCACGTTATACCCAAGCCTGTCATAATAAAATTTAGCGAAGCTGCCCATATCTTTCCCTTGCGAGGAATAGCCGTGTGCAAGAATGACGGTTTTGGACGTCAAAGTTTTAGCTTCAAGGTAATAGCCAACCAAGGAGAGACCGTCACTTGAAGTAAGGTGCCAAATTTCATAAGCTTGTTTTTCTATCCATTCTACTCCTATAGCCTCTACCGGTGTTGGACCAGATTCATCTGCTAATGCAATGGCAGCTTGATCATCCGTTTCCTTTTCTCCGTGAATTTGCGCTAAATCCTGATTATTGCTTAAAAATGCTTTGGAGTTTCGTTTGATTGCCACGTAATAGAAATAATAACTAATCACGGTAAGTAAACCGATAAAAAGGACCGCCAAACCTCCTATTCCAAGTATAATTCTGCTCATCAGCATCGTCATAGTCATTCTTCCTCCAAGTAGGCGGTTATGTGTGAATTTGTGCTATGTCTCTATCATACTGAAGAAAGCTGCTAAAAGGGAGCGAATTGTTGAAGTGATGGTTTGAGTGTGGAGATTATATAGGTATTGCCAGCTTCTTTATGGAATCAATCGTTATTATTGTTTCTTTTCTAATGAAAATCATTCCTTGTCTGCAATATTTCTAGTCTAAGCTCATTAGCTTGCCTTTATCAATGATGTTCATTACCAAAAAATAGTATATACTAGGCTCATATCGTACATATTCGGGTTGATGAGGGGTATAAGAGGCATGGAAATCGTAGAGGCAACCATTTCGTCCATTCAAGCCGCTTTGGAATCTGGCGAGATCACATCTCGCGAACTTGTACTATTTTATTTTGACCGAATTGCAGCGCATGATAAAGATGGACTCACGATAAATTCGGTGCTTGAGCTTAACCCCGATGCTTTATTTATAGCTTCTGCATTAGACAGCGAACGAGCTGTCCAAGGCCCAAGAGGTCCGCTTCACGGCATCCCCATCATGCTCAAGGATAATATTAATACAGGGGATAACATGCATACGAGCGCTGGCTCGCTTGCGCTTGCCAATTCCTATGCGGGAGTAGATGCTTTTATTGTAAAAAGGCTGCGCGAAGCGGGGGCCATTATATTAGGGAAAGTGAATATGACGGAGTTTGCTAACTTTATGACAGATGGAATGCCGTCTGGCTATAGCTCGCGGGGCGGCCAAGTTCTTAATCCTTACAACATATCTACGCCGACAGGCGGATCAAGCGCTGGTTCAGGCGTCGCGGTGGCTTGTAATTTCTGTATGGCTTCGATTGGGACGGAAACCTCAGGATCGATCTTAAATCCCGGCAATTTAAGCTCAACCGTGGGCATTAAGCCGACCGTTGGACTGGTGAGCCGATCAGGCATATTACCACTCTCAAACTCACAGGATACTGCGGGACCAATGGCAAGAACCGTAACGGATGCAGTGATCGTATTAAACGTTATAACGGAGCATGATGACAGGGATGCTGCAATGGGTGCGGGGTACTTTAAAAAACATAAGGATTATCGTGTTTTCCTTGATCCGAAAGGTCTTGAGGGTGCACGAATTGGCATTCCTAGAGATTATTTTTTTGAGGAATTAACGGACGAGCAGCTAGCCATATTTAACGACGCAGTAGAGGTGATGAGAAAACAAGGAGCGGTCATCATTGACCCGGCTGATGTAAGAACTGCTAGGCAAATCGTTTATTCATCGGTAGTGCTGAATGAATTCAAATCCTCGATAAACGCATATTTGTCCAAGCTGCCTCCAAATGGCAAAATTCGCTCGCTCAAGGACATTATTGCTTTTAATAACGAGCATCCGGTTGAAACCTTGAAGTATGGACAGTCCACTCTGCTGCTAGCAGAAACGACGACTTCAGGTACGCAGACTGAGCTTCCTTATCTTCGAGATCGGCTTGCAGATCTCCGTTTATGCAAGGAAGAGGGAATAGATGCGACGATGAAGGAGCATCAGCTTGACGCGCTGCTTTTTCCTGCTGACTTTGGTGCAAGGATAACATCGCGTGCAGGTTATCCATCAATTGTCGTGCCTGCTGGCTATACTTCAAAAGGAGTGCCGTTTGGTGTGACATTCGCTGCGAGAGCTTTCGAGGAGCCGATGCTCATTAAACTCGCTTATGCATACGAGCAGCACAGCAGGGTGAGGCGTCCGCCTTCATTAAAGAGCTTTATTTAATGGGATAGGACGAGATGTCGCATCTCGACTATGTAGCTTTGATGGTGAAATATAAAATAAGAATGAGAAAATGATATACTTTCCTATATTTTTAAAAAAATCCTCTCGACTGTTGGAGTCGGGAGGATTTGTATGCCTTTATAGCGCTATTTCTTCGCTTTAAAGTGAACAACCGCGCTATATAGCATCTTTTCAATTTTAGGATTAAATACAGCATGATGGCTGACGTGGAACACCTCTAGCAGCAAACCTTTATTATTTTCAATTTGCTGATCGATTTTTAGCTCTAGCGTCTTCAAGTCATAGGCTTCAAAAAATTCGATCTTATTTTCAATTAAATCTAATCGGAAGTCCATTTGTTTATCTCCTATAAATAGATTTATAACCTAAACCTATTATACAGAGATATTACTTCGCCCACAAAGCTTCAATTTCTTCAAGTGATTTTCCTTTGGTTTCCGGTACAACACGCCAAGTAAACAAGAAGGCGAGCAAGGCCATGCCGCCATAAATCCAGAACGTAGCGGCAGGTCCTGCAGAGCTAAGCATAGGTGGGAACGACTGTGAAACGAGATAATCCGCTGCCCAGAGCGCCATTGCAGCAATAGCCGTCGCTTTTCCGCGAATACGGTTAGGGAAGATCTCGGACATGATGACCCATACGACCGGCCCAAGCGAAATAGCAAATGAAGCCACATACAATAAAATAAAGATAAGCACGAGTGGACCTGCTGCATGTCCCGTTTGAAAAGCGATGCCTATAACAATCAAACAAATCGTCATGGAAGCCGAACCAACGAGCAGAAGCGCTTTGCGTCCTACTTTATCAATGAGCCAAAGAGCAACGAGGGTGAACAATAAGTTGATAAAGCCGACCAAAATCGTTTGGATCAATGAAGCGTTTGTTCCTGCGCCTGTTGCTTTGAAAATTTCTGGCGCATAATACATGACGGCGTTGATGCCTGTCACCTGTTGGAGCACAGCAAGTCCAACTCCTACAATTAAAGCAATTCGAAGCGCTGGAGAGAATAGCTGCCGAATCGAGCCGCTCTCTTGCTCGAACGAATGCTTAATATCAATCACTTCTTTTTTGGCGAGCTCTTCGCCGTGAATACGCAATAAGATCGGAAGAGCTGCCGCTGCGCGCCCTTGCTTGATCAGCCATCTTGGGCTCTCGGGCACAAAAAATAGCAAAATCAAAAATAACAAACCAGGTATAGCGCCAACTCCGAACATCCAGCGCCAAGCGGAGGCGATGCCCCATGCTTCGTCACCTGAGCCGGAAATCCATAGGTTTACGAAATAAGTAAGAAAGATGCCTGTAACGATGGCGAGTTGGTTAAGTGCAACAAGTCTGCCGCGATATTTTGCAGGTGCAATTTCGGCATTGTAAAGCGGGCACAACGTAGAGGTAATTCCGATTCCGATTCCACCAATAATCCGAGCTACAATAAACGCGGAAAAGGTATCCGGAACAGCTGAGCCAATCGAGCTGATAATAAATAGAGTCGCGGCAGCAATAAGTACCTTTTTACGTCCGAAGCGATCTCCCAAAATACCAGACATAGCCGCGCCGACAATACAGCCAATAATTAAGCTCGATACAGCCCACCCCACTTGAAGCTTAGATAAGTCGAATCGATCCTCCATAAAACCGACAGCACCTGATACGACTGCTGTATCGAATCCGAATAATAATCCGCCAAGAGCGGAAACAATGGAAACAAGCGTCACAAATTTCATGCTTACTTGTTCATTTTTGTTAGTAATCGGCATTTCCATTTCCGTTTCTCCTCTCTGTCAAAAACCTTTCCTGCGTGAAAACGAACTTTATTATAGCATGCAAAAAGAGCGAATCCGCTCGTAAAAACCTGCATTAATGAGTGTTGTTCCCGCATTTATTTTAGACAATGCAAGCACAGGGGAACGAATAAAGAGAACTAGCATTTTGTTGTCATCCCAGCACAAAAAAGTCCATGTCGTTGCAGCATGGACTTTACTTTTTTGCTCATTTTTTTATCCCCGGTAGTCGGAGGGGGGGACGCCGGTCACTTTTTTAAAGACACGGCTGAAATAGTTTGGATCATTATAACCGACCTCAAAGCAAACTTCCTTTAAACTCAGTTTTCCAGTTGCCATTAACGCTTTCGCCTTTTCGATACGAAGGGTAGTGACATATTCGATAAAGGTTGTGCCTACTTGCTGCTTAAATATTTTACTGAAATAGTGTGGGTTTAGATGAACGGATTCGGCTACCTCCTCGAGTGAGAGGTCCTTTGTATAATTATCCTGAATAAAACGTTGTGCGCGGTCAAGCACGGATTGGGTTTGCTGCTCTCGCTGCTCTCGAATGCGCTGCATTGCTGAGATCACATACGCTTCAGGTATAGCTTCCACATGTTCATGCTGCTTGTTATTACGATTCAGTGAAGGGACTGCAACATGTATCAATTCATCAAAGTGGCATATCTTGCCGCATTGCTCATAATAATTGGAGGCAAATACAGCCTCGAAATAGGATTTGCGCAAACCCTCAACACCCGAGCGCGTTTTTCCGATGCCGACTAAGATGTCAACCTCAAGCTGACGTGCTGCGATCGTGCATAGTTCTTCACCTAAAGCGGTTCCGGCTGCCTTCCAATTTGCGTCCACAGCAGATTTATCATGATTGATGAAGATAGCCATATGACGATCAATTAAGGAGCTTACAATACTATTTGTTAAAGATGATTTGATAAAGCTTCTAATCGTTTCGTAAACTTTTTGCTTGGGATTAGCTTTGACATGCTCGGGAAATGCGATCACGATCGCGCAGCCTTGTCCTAGTGGAAAGCCGAGCCATTCTGATAATTGCTCGATATCGGTATTTGTAACATGATCGACCATAAACATCATAGCGAGTTCATTTTCTGCTAAAGGCATGAATTGAGAAACTTTATGCCGCAGCTCTAGTTCGTCCGAGCGTTTCCTCTTCTCCAGCTCGAGTTCCTGTATGAGCTGCTGAAGCGTATGTATGATATGCTCGCGTTTGGCAGGCTTGACTAAATACTCTTTCACTCCGAGAGAAAGGGCTTCTTTGGCATATGCAAAATAATCATAAGCGGTCACCATGACGAACTTCACATCCGGCAAGGTATGCTTGATTTCGCGGATTGCTTCTAAACCTTGAATGCCGGGCATATTGACATCCATAAGTACGATATGGGGGCGATATTCCTCTGCTTTTTCTATCGCGACACGTCCATTCTCGGCGTGGATGATTTGAAAGGTATTCGGAAGCATTCGTTCAATGATCAATTCCAAGCCTTCCCGCTCAAGTGCTTCATCATCCGCGATTAACAGTCGGTACATGTATGTTTTCACCGTCCTCTCTAATAGGTATTCGGATTGTGACTGTCGTTCCGATGCCCCGTTCGCTTTCAATATCGACTAATCCATGTAGACCATAAAATAGTTGGAGGCGCTTAAACACATTTTTTGTGCCAAGGCCTGTTGATTGTTCGGTGAATGCGCCAGCTTCCATTCGGAGCAGCGAATCTCGAATCTCTTCAGTCATACCTCTGCCATTGTCGGAAATGGAGATACGTACATGATGTTGATCATGCTTTATTTCAAGGCGAATCTTCGCTCCATTCTCCATACGTTCAATGCCATGAACAAAGGCGTTTTCTACGATGGGTTGAAGCGTGAGCGCAGGGATGTGATATGACAATACAGATGGGTCGATATCCTTCACCAGCTGAATGCGGTCGCGAAAGCGTGCTTGTTGAATGGTGAAGTACTCCTCTACATGTGCTACCTCATCTCTGAGCGTGACCGCATGCTCCAGATTACGCAAGTTATATCTCAGTAAATTGGACATCGAAATAATGAGATCACTTGTTTTCTCGGCTCCTTCAATGAGCGCTAGCTTGGATAATACATTGAGCGTATTAAAGAGAAAATGCGGATTAATTTGGCTTTGCAGCGCTTGCAGCTCTAATTCCTTAACGAGTCGATCCTTCTCCAGGCTTTCTTTATCCCGCTCCATCAATTCGAAGAGGTCGCTCGACATTTGCTCGAATGCGCCTGATAATACGCCAAGCTCATCCTTGGCTTGCAGCTCGTTTGAGCTTTGCTTTAGATGTCCCTTGGAGATCTGCTTCGCACGTGAGACAAGACTGCTTACAGGTCCAGTAATGCTGCGTGAAATCCATATGGCAAGTAAAATGCTCAGCAGGGTGTTCGTTATGAAGACGGCGGCACCGAGCAAATACATGCGTTTATTTTCTGCATGAATCTGTTCATATACAGGTTCATAAATGTTTAACTCCAATTCAACCAGCTGCTGGCTGTCCTCTTGTATGAAGCTGGCTGTCCTTTCCGCATTCTCGTATTGAGTGAGCGACACCTTCGACCTTTCGGCAGAAGCTGCAGTGAAAGCGTCTTGCTGCTGCTCCAAAAAAGTATCTAACAGATGAACGTAGCTAGTAATAGTGGAGGAAGATATGGAAACATTCGACTTTTCTTGGAGCAGCAAGCGCAGATCCTGAAGTTCCACTCGACTATGATCATATCGCTTTTTTTTGCTTTCGTCTGGATTAAGCAAATAGCTATGCAGCGTACTTAAGTTGTTATCTACAACCTTGGAGGACTGGTTGTACAAAAGGATACGTTCGATCATTTGATTATAGCTTTGCTGAACCATCTTTCCACTTTGAAATAAAAAGAACGTAACCAAATTAATGAGGAGAACGAGTAATGGGATGAAAATGAGCAGCTTAGTCCGAATAGTCATGGGCTGGTTTCTCCATTTTCTTGAACGAAGGGCTTCTGGCCTTGTACCGATATTTTCGTAAAATGCTGCACAGGAAGCTCCTTGCCATGGAGGTAATCGTTCAACTGCGATACAGCTTCATTGCCCATGTCGTAAGGCTGCTGGACAATGGTTGAATGGATGATTCCACTGCGAATAAGCTCCAAAGTTTCATCGAGCGCATCAAATGCAAAAATTTGCAGACCTTTTGGCCGAATGCGTTCAGTGGCCTCCGCGATGCCGATCGCATCGAGTGCGCTTAATCCGACCATTACATTCAGCTGTGGATAGTGCTGAAGCAGTTCCTCTGTTTCACCTGATGCTTGGAGGCGTGAAATGTTTGAGGAGCGCACCTCGACAAGATTCAGCTCGGGGTAACGTGAAATAACCTCTCGAAATCCAGCAAGCCGCAGCTGCTGATTTGGGGCTTGCTCGTTTCCGATTAAAGCGGCGATTTGCCCATGATTTCCAGCCGCTTCGGCAACCAATTCACCCATAACTTTGCCTGCATCGAAATTGTTTGTGCCGACATAAGAGAGCCTGCGGCTGTTCGGAGCATCTGTATCAATCGTTAAGACAGGAATGCCATAGCTAATCGCTTTATTAATTAATCCGATATACTGCGGGTCATTAAGCCCTTGTACGAGCAGCGCATCAGCTTTGGCTGCAATAGCTTTCTCCAGCAGCTTCATTTGCTCCGTGGGATTAATGCGAAACGGTCCTGTATATTCAAGCTCCATCCCAAATTCAACCGCTGCATCTTTTGCACCTCGTTCAATTGATCGCCAATATGGATTATCGATTTCTTGGGAGATGAGGACAATGTGATAAGGAGGTTTCTGGCTTATCTCGCTTGAGAGAATTGACTGCAGCAGATCCTTTATCCGAAGCGTGGAGAGAAAGAAGCTTAGCAGAAGACTGGAAAATACAATAAACAGAATGGCAATGCCTATGTTCCATTTACGATTAGACATTATACAACTCCCTTACTGCGTCCATTTATATCGGATTATTATACAAGAACAGGCGAATAATCAAAAGCTGCAGCGAAAATGAGCGATATTGAAGCTATACAACATACAACTAAATCATTATAATTTAGTAAAATTACGGAAAAAGAAAGGGGTTTATTATGGAGCATCAACCGCCTAATGCCCAAAGCAATCTACATAACCAATTACATGATCCAGACAGTCTTCCTCAGAGAATATGGAAGTTCAAGCTGCATTACTTGATCGTCATTCCCGCTCTTATGCTCATATTGATTTTTAAGCTGCTTCCATTTGCTAACGGTATAATTCTATCGGTCGTCGACTACAAAGTTTTTGTTGGCCTATTTGAGAGTTCTTGGGTAGGCTTTAATCATTTTGCCCAATTGTTTAACGATGAGAACTTCCGAAGGGTAATTGTAAATACATTTATTATTAAAACGGGTTATACACTGGCTAGCGGATGTATCGCATTCCTTTTGGCGCTTGCTCTGAGCAATATTCGTTACAAGTGGTTGAGAGGGCTGTTCTCGTCTTTATTTCTTATTCCTTTTTTCATTCCTTCTATTGTTTTTGTGTATATTTTCATTTATATACTGTCGATAAGCACATCTCCTTTTCTAACCTCTGGGACGCTGATTTTGGGGGATGAGACATTATTTCGACCGATCATTGTATTCGTTGAAGTGTTAAAAACATGCGGTATTCCGATCATCATCGCGCTTGCAGCTATAGCCTCGAAGCATGCTTCAGTGAACCGGCAAGAAACAGGGCTTGCAGGCTTCGGGAATAGCTACCTTGTAATGAATGTGATTCCAGCACTGAAAGCGGTAGCCGCTTTTATGGTGCTGCAGCTGTCTACCATCATGTCCACGGACTATGAGCTCATTAGAAGCTTGCTGAATCCCTTGGTATCGAAGACAGGAGAGACGCTTGACGCTTATATTTTTCAACTAGGTTTTTTGATGATGAACGTAAGTACTTCCGCTGCTGCGGGCATTTTTCAGTTTGCGGTTCAACTGCTCTTTACGATCATCGCTTATTTCATTGTAAAAAGACTGTTTTTAAAGCAATTATTCAGTAATCACACTGGTACAGCTGACATTAAAACAACGAATAATGGACGCAGCATAATTGGGATTGTGACAGCTTGCTTATATTCAATCGTTGTCATTTTTTTACTGTATATGCTGTTCATCTATCCGTTTACTGGAACCGGAGAAGCAAGGCAATCGGTGTGGAGCTTCATATCGTTCTGGAACGTTTTTTCTTATTCAGTCGTTAACTTTGTTGCTGTAATTATATTTTTATTGATGACTGTCACACTGGCTTATCCGCTGACTGTCAAACATTTGCCAGGGCGCAGCTGGTATAGGTTGTTTCTGCTTATCGTCATTTCGATGGGAAGCGGGATGATTAATGAGTACCTATTCGTTCGGAGCCTGGAAATGGTCAATACGATTATTCCGCAAATGATATTCGGCTTTTTTAATTTAGCGGCGGTTTTTGTTCTCAAAAGTATTTTCAACAGTAGATACGCCGACTTAAAGACTGAGGCCGAGCTATCGGGAAATGGGGAACTGCATACGTTTTTCACTCTGTTTATCCCAAAAATATGGAAGCCACTGCTTGCGCTTGGCGTGCTCCATTTCGTCGTATTATGGAACTCATACTTACCAGCGTTAATTTATATTTCTAATATGGAGCTGCAAACACCGATAATGAAATTAGTACAGTTAGCAAGCTCAGGAGGAGAAATGGACAGTACATTAATGCTGCAGCTTGGAGCATTGACAAGCCTGCCGTCAGTTATGTTATTTCTTATATTCCGGAGATGGCTGACTTCCGAGATATTTATCGGTCAGATCAGAAAGCTTTAGCATTATATTTGGAGGGAGCTTGGCTAAGGCCAGCTTCCTTTTTTTGATATCAATGAGGATTCACCATATATTAGAGTAACTTAATAGTTAACTATATAATAGGTTTATCACGGGTTTTCAAAGTAATAGTTGACAAACAAGTTAATGAAGACGTATTCTTGTTACGAAATGGTTGTTATTTCAGTTTATTATTAACTTTTTAATTAATCTTATGAACGTCATCAAAATATCAATGGAGAGGCAGTGTGATTAATAATGTCTTTAAATACGGTACATGCATCACAAGTGAACATCCCTCGAGCTGAGTATCCTCGGCCAGATTGGCAGCGCTCGGAATGGTTGAATTTGAATGGAGCATGGTCCTTTGAATTTGATCATGAGAATCGTGGCATCGATGCAGATTGGCAAAAATCGAAGGGTCAATCCTTAAAGTCGGAAATCACTGTTCCTTTCTCCTGGTCAAGCCCGTTGTCGGGAATCGGAAGCAATGATAAAGGAATCGCTTGGTACGATAAGGAAGTGGATTGGACACCAGAACTAGCTGATGCGCGAGTAATCCTTCGCTTTGGAGCGGTCGATTTTAAGTCCGACGTATGGGTAAATGGGATCTCCATTGGTTCGCATGAAGGCGGATATGGCCATTTCGAATTTGATGTAACAGACGTATGGTCAATCGACAGCACAAACTCGATTACGGTTCGTGTTGAAGATTTTGATCATTCATTCCAAGGCCGTGGTAAGCAAGGTTATGGAGAAATCCGCGGCATTTGGCAGCCCGTATGGCTGGAGGCTCGTCCTCAAAACTATGTACAGGATTCGAAGTTTAATACAAAATTGGACGGTACAATACAAGTTACGACTAGAGTGACAGCAAGCCGCGCAGGTCATGCTCAGCTTTCCTTCTTGTTTGCAGAGGGTGCGGTATCACATCAATTCGAAGCGGAGCTGACAGAAGGAGCAAATACGATCAGCACTTCATTCGTAGTGGCAGATCCTAAGCTGTGGAGTCCAGAATCTCCTTTCTTATATGAAGGCGAAGTTTCCCTGTCCAGCAATGGTCAGACGGATGTTATAAGCACTTATTTCGGTATTCGTGAAATTTCAACTGCACTTGTAGGCGATCGGAATTATCGCTGGATTACGTTAAATGGCAAACCTATTTATTTGAATGGAACGTTGGATCAATCCTTCCATCCAACCGGATTTTTCACGTACCCGTCCGATCAAGAAATGCATGATGAAATTTTCCTTTTAAAACGTTTGGGCTTGAACTTTGTTCGGATTCACATTAAGCCGGAAGAGCCGCGCAAGCTTTACTGGGCCGACAAACTTGGAATCCTCGTAATGGAGGATATGCCATGCTTCTGGGGGGACCCGGATGAGCAGGCACGGCTTGCTTACGAGAGTGAAGCGCGTGAAATTATTGATCGTGACTACAATCACCCGTCGATTTTCTCTTGGGTCATGTTTAATGAGACATGGGGCTTGAAAACGGAAAGTGAATCCGCTTCGCTTACAACAGACGCGTCACATCCGCAAAATTATTTGCCGCAAACGCAGGAGTGGGTTCGTTCCATCTATCGTTGGGCCAAACAGGTTGATCCAACCCGTATAGTTGAAGATAACTCACCATGTAACTATGATCATGTGGAGTCTGATATTAACACTTGGCATTTCTACATTAATGGCTACAATGAGCTGCGCAACCATGTAACAGAGGTCGTTGATAAAACGTTCGTAGGTTCTACCTTTAACTATACTGCGGGCAATGTACAATCAGATGCACCATTAATGAACAGCGAATGCGGCAATGTATGGGGGATCGAAGGCGGAGCAGGAGATAGCGACTTAGCCTGGCATTACCGCTATATGATGAATGAATTCCGCCGTCATGATAAAATGTGCGGTTTCGTATTTACGGAGTTCCGCGATGTTGTAAATGAGTTTAACGGTTATTACCGTTTGGACGGCACCGACAAGCATTTTGGCTATGAGTGGTTCGTTCCCGGCATGACGATCGCAGATTTGCACTCGCCAGATTTTATCGTTATTGATGCACCTCCTTGTCAAACGCTGGATACAGGTGCACAGGTTACATTGGAGCTTTTGCGTTCCAGCTTCTCGGATCGTTATCATGGTCAAGCGCTTCAGCTGGCGTGGGAGCTGTCGTATGATCATTTTGGTGTACGTACTGTCGCACAATCAGGACACGAAATCATTGACTGGAATGGATTCGGCGTGAGTGCATTGCAGCCGCTTTCCTTGAAAATGCCTCAGCAGGATGCGGTTGCGGTAATTGCAGTACGTCTCTTGTCTTCCGATGGCAAAACGATTACACGCAACTTCGTTACTTTCGACGTTCGCAGCGGTCAAACCAATGGGAAATATGAGGTTGACGGCCAAACGATAAGCGTACCGGTTGCAAGCTTCACCGATAGCGAGTGGCCGCATAGCTGGAATTCGTTGCAGAATCAGAAAGTGAATGGCGGAATTGCAGGACAATTTACGTATGATGTACAGCTGCCATCCATTTCGGAGCAAACGATGATTTATGATATTGAACTGTTTTTTGAAGCGGGCTCCAAGCGTCTGCTAAAACGTGATCTTGAGGAAAGCATTCAGAAAAAGCTGGACATTTCCTTTATGCATGGTGCGTTGTCAGATCCTGAGTACAACATAAACTCATATTTTATGACGGATTCGGATCGCCATGAAGCTAAGTTGAATGTTCTCATTGATGGACAGCTAGTTGATACGATTGTGTTGACAGATGATCCAGCGGATAGCCGTGGCGTTCTGTCTTGGCACTATCAAGCGGTTTCTAACAAGCTGGAGGATGCAGGCTCATACGGCTATCTCTGCAAGGTCATTTTGCCTAGTGCGCTGACTGCTAAGCTGAACCAAAATCGCAGCTTTAAGCTTCAGCTCGAAGCTGAACAAGGCGGTTTGACGCTTTACGGACGCAATGCTGGTCGTTATCCGATCGATATTATCGTTCACCATAGAGGTTAATTCATGAAGTGTAATCCGTTATTTGCTACTCCGTCCATGATGATTTATGATTAGAAAAGTTACGAATTTGTTAACGGATCTGTTGAAAATAATCGAATGGGATCTTGTAAAATAGAGGGAGTAGACAAAGAGGGGGTACATATAGATGAACGTTCCTGCAGGTGTTTGGATTTTTTCGGGTATTATCGTTGTATTACTCACATGGCTGACACTTTGGGTTACAAAAAAAGCCTATTCGAAAAAATGGGATGAATCGGATCATTAGTTGTAATGATAAACTAAACTTTAGATAAGATTAGATGGAAGGAAAGACTCTTTAGCTACGCGGCTGAAGAGTCTTTTTTGTGTAAGTAGAGACTAATCATCCTATGTATTTCAAGCTATAAAGGAAAGCTGGCATTCTTTTTAATATAAAGCTGTGCCCGTTTTGCAAGGCGAATGATTATAAAAAAGATAAACTGTTTGCGTTGTGCCTACTTTATAGTATTTTAAAATAGAAATTCTTTTATAGGGGGTAAATAGGATGTCTTTATTTTCTCAAACAATAACTGACTTTTGGAAGGCGCCATTTTTGAATGGAGATGTCCTGTATAGCGATGATGTTTTTACTGTCGCCACTAACGATGACCTGAGCGAAGATCGTCGGGTCATGTTGCTGGAAAGCTCCGACGGCCGAGTAATGGCGATCCTAACAGCTGCATTGGCCGAAAAGATTGGTCTTTATCAAGGACAAGACCTGTCTGAGTCGACCTTTCGCCGGAAATTGAAAGAAGCGGGAGTAGCTTTGCATGGTGCGGATTATCTTTTTTATTTTTCAGAAGCCGATAAGTACAAATTACTGCAAGAAAACCAGGATGGTGTCTTGCGACAGTTAACAGTGCAAGATGATTTAATCTTCTCCGAGTTCCAGTCATTAGCCTCGGAACAAGATTTGGATGACGCTTATGTGGAATTAGATCACTGGGCAGTGTTCGGATCTTTTGAGCAAAAACGCCTGGCCAGCGCCGCCAGCATGTATCCTTGGGAGAATGTGCAAATAGCGGATCTTGGCGTACTGACTTTGACGTCTTTTAGAGGAAAAGGTCATGCCCGCAAAGTAGTGCGTACAATAAGTAAATACGCCTATAGTCAGGGATACGAACCCCAGTACCGATGCCAACTCGATAATCAGGCTTCTACGTCGCTGGCTAAAGCGGCGGGTTTGACGCTGTTTGGAAAGTGGGAAGTGATTTCTCCAGAATCGATTGTCTGATAATGCGCCAGATGATGTCTGCGCGGAAAACTTGACACGACACCTTTTGGTGTCCTATAATCGATGTGACTCCAAAAGGTGTCTTAATAAGCTGTAATGTCGTTTAATAGGCAGCATTACAGTAAATAATAATGAAAAGGTGGGGGTGGTTTTGAACGATAAAGGTCAAATGAGGGATGTTTACGACGCTGTTGCCGATCCAACAAGGCGAAAACTAATTCAATTGTTGGCAGAAGTTGAAGACTTGCCCCTACATGAGATAACGGTTCATTTTCAAATGGGTCGAACAGCGGTTTCCAAGCATTTGGCAATCCTGAAAGATGCCGATCTTGTCATTGCTCAAAAGGTTGGAAGAGAAACGAGATATCGATTGAATGCTAATCCGTTGAAAGAAATTAAAGATTGGGTATCATTTTACGAAGGATTCTGGAATGAAAGAATAGATAAATTAAAACTTATATTGGAGGAAAAAAAATGAAACCAGATGTATCATTAGATTATCAATTTACAAGCTCAATCGACCAAGTGTGGAATGCTTTAACGGATTCGGATACGCTTGCGAAATGGATTTGGAATAATGATTTTGAACCAGTCGTTGGACATAAATTTCAGTTCAAAACGGAGCCTTCCGAATGGTGGAACGGCATTGTAGATTGCGAAGTGCTTATAGTGGACGAGCCTCATACCTTATCTTACACTTGGATAAGTGCCGGAGAAAATACGACAATTACATGGACTTTGAAAGAAGGTTCAGATGGAACGGTTCACCTGCACCTCGACCAAACTGGATTTAGTGAAGAAACAAAATCCCGTCCGGGAGCAATTGAAGGAGCTAAATCTGCTTGGACTTACAAGGGCGATCAGCTTGGAAAAGTGTTAGCCGAACTATAATATGATTTTTCAACTTTCATGATGCAAGTTATTCAACACCAAACTTAATTCATCGTTTTATACAAATAAATCATTTTTTAAAAATAGGGCGCAATTCCGCAGTAAGAATTGTGCTCTTTCTTTTTCATAAGATGCCTTTTGAAATCATCTTAAATGAGCAAACATAGCAGGTTGGCTGTAGAAGCTTGCTTTTATCATATACAGAGACAAATTTTTAGAGATTGGAGAGGAGATCACAATGAAAATAAAGCAATTAATTGCGAACAATATTAACAAATTAGATGAAGTACTGCCAGTAGATAAATCGTTAGGCATAGCTGGTTTATCTGGATCTGGAAAAACAACTTTTTCTCAAACCATTGGTGAAGAATCGAAGAAACGTCTCGTTTCCTTATTGCCAAAGGCGGAGTATCAGTATCTATTTCCTAATATTATGGAAACCAATTTCAGTGCCATTAAGATGGAGGAAATGCCGCTTGTCCTTTTTCTAGGACGATCATCCATTTCTTCAAATCCTCGTTCAACTATTGGTACGCATACTGGCGTGTTTACTGAAATTCGAGTTGCACTTGCTGAAAAGTATAATCTTTCTCCAGAAGTTTTTTCATTTAATAATGAATTAGGCTGGTGTCCAGACTGTAAAGGCCGCGGAACAACTAAAAATATCGAATGTATAAAATGTATGGGGAAACGTTACAATCAAGAAGTTGAACAATATAAATTTGAGTTATTGGATCAAGCACAGAGTATATCGGACATCAACGACTTCAGTGTGGAAACAATTTACTCACTAGCAGAAGTTCTAAAGCTTAGTGAAGGTAAACAAAACATTTTAAAAAATATAATCAATATGAATATCGGTTACTTAACGTTAAATCGGATTATGGGAACATTGTCAGGTGGAGAAGTAACTCGGCTCTACTTGGCTGAATTTATGGCTACAAGTGAGAATACGGTTATTATCATCGACGAAATTTCCGTAGGTCTTGATCATCAAACGTTATTGAAGATTTTAGCTGAGATTAAACAATTAGGGTTTAAAAATCAAATATGGCTCATTGACCATTCTGACACGGTGCTGGACACAGCGGATAAGCATTTGTTTTTTGGCCCTGGCAGCGGTAAATACGGCGGAAAAATAGTGGAAGAATCACCACGTCCAAAGCCAATCCACGGGGAACGAAACGAGGCAGCACCAACAGAATATTATCAATTTCTTGATCTTCACTGCCGGAATATTCAAATCAGTGAAATTCAGATTCCTAAAAATAGACTTGTCACTTTTACAGGCGAGTCAGGCTGTGGCAAATCCACACTTGTTAATGAGTGCATGTCCAAGGATTTTGTAAAGCGCTATCCGAAGGATAAGCTGGTTATGGTTGGGCAGGATCGTAACCAATCAATCACTAGCCGGTCAACCGTTGCCACTTTTCTAGATATTAAAAAGAAGCTTACAAAATATAGCGATGATATTGATGATATTTTTCAGCGCTCGATTGAAGATATTATTGTTGAGCTGCCAAATGAAGACATCGCTCATAAACGCTTGAGCTTATTGATCAAGCTAGGACTTGGTTATTTGACGTTGGAGAGAAAAACACAATCCTTATCTACGGGTGAATTTCAATGTGTTCATTTAGTTTCTGAGTTGTTTGCGGGCTCCAGAAACCCGAATACGCTATTTATTTTTGACGAGCCTTCAAAAGGGTTATCACAAAATATTTTGAATCAATTCATTGATAGTGTGAGGGTCATTCTACAGGATGAATCCGTCTCCATGATCATGATTGAGCATAATTCGTATATGCTGGAAAGCTCTGATTTTATCGTTGATTTTGGCAAAAGACAGCATGCACCCGTGGAGCATCTTGATGTTGTCAGTCATGATGATTATTACAGGGAACAAAACCATGAAGATAAAGCTGCTCCTTTCCATATTCCTTCAACACTAGATCAAAAAAATGGCGTTAATTATTTAAAAGAAAACCAGATTGCCTATTTTAAAAATGCGGAAAACGTTTATAAAGGCGGCATCTTAAAAAGTTTATCATCAATGGCTCGTCTCATTTATGGTGAATATGAATCAGATACCATTGCACCCGTCATCGCCATTGATTTGGAACGCCACTTGTACAGCCAATATACTTTTCTCTACGAAATTGGCGGCTTAATCAACCATATTGTGGCGGCACATCCAACCAATAAAGATACGAATAGCTTCGATTTCTATAATCAAGGCAATCATTGCCCATGCTGCTCTGGCCGCCGTGTAATTGAAAAATTTGATTTTGATATTGTTATTCAGGACAAAACCGCGCCATTCTGGGATGGCTTATTGCATCCAGATGTGATGGATATTTTGAAGTTTTATCAATTCCCAAAAATAAAATTTATTTTTGAAGAGATTAAAAATGAGCTCGGCCAGGATATAAGCAAAAGTTATGCAGAGATGACAGACGCAGAAAAGCATACTTTTTTGTACGGATATTGGGAAAAGTCATTCTATGATAAAGTAGGCAAGGCATCAAGGACTTGGGAAGGCTTTAATCACATCATTGGGATGTATATGGTGGTATCGAAATCGGAGATTAAAGAGCGTATAAAAGAATCCAAAAAGTTGATTACTTGCCCAATTTGTCAAGGAACGGTATTAAAGCATCATAAAAAGCTAAAGTTTGGCGAGACGGATATTCGTGAGATTATTCAGCAGCCTCTTGATCAAGTCATTAAAACCGTTGGAAATCTAAAGGTTCTAGACAAAATGAAAGCGATTGTCGGGGGCGATATGGTTTTGACAGAAGAGGTTTCTCTATTGCCTAGGGAGACGCAAGCTGCGTTGAAAATGCTTGAACTAGAGGTCGCGAGCTTTTCCCACTATGAAATGGTCTTGCAAAATGTGCTGCCGTTCTGGGGCCGTATCAGCAACAGTATCGAATCCATCAGTATTAATAATCGGATCACCGTCTGTGATTTTGCCAATATCACCGAAACGAGAGAAACGATCATTGATAAGTATTTCACCAATGGTAAATACAAAAAACTGACCTATGTCTATGAAGCGTTTGGTTACAAAAAAATTGTTACCTTAATAAATAAAATTAAAGCCAGCCAGCCATGTCCATTCTGCAAAGGGAAAAGAGTAATTTCGGAAGATGGCCTACACGATGGCGTGTTTAAATTATCGGTACCATGTGTTAGCTGTTATGCAAGTGGCATCAATGATGAAGGGCTTAAGGAAATTGTTGAAGGCATAGACGTGCAAACATGGCTGACAGGCAAAGTAAGTGATGTTGTTAAAGACAGCTCAAATATTGAGGCGGTAGCTGATATTCCAATTTTCAATCGCATTCGTGAGTTGAATAAACAAGAAATGATGGCTGTTTACCAATTCCTTGAGCAAAGCTAGATGTCAAACACTGAAAGAACTCATTTGCAATCCTAAATTGCAGATGAGTTTTTTTGTTATGCTGAAGGTTGTATAATAACTTTGGGAAATCGTGTATAATGTGGGTATTATTTTAGAAGGGGATGCCATTAATTGAATGCAATTGATTTAGAAACGTCGCTCATACATAAGAAAGAGAATCGTTACTTTGTTCTAGCGCTTATCTTTAGTGTTTTCATTTATTTATGTCTGTTTATTTCTATTATTTTCATTTTCATCCTACCGATTCTTATTCTTCTGCCCTTATTCGCTCAAGCGGTTATGATGGCAAGCATTCGAACCAATGGCGTTCGGATCACACCGAGACAATTCCCGGAAGTGTTCGCAATTGCCCAGGCACAGTGTGAGCGGATGGGCTTTACTGTTGTACCGGATCTATATGTTATGGAGTCAAGCGGGATATTAAATGCGTTTGCTTCGCGCTTTTTTGGCCGCAATATGGTGGTGCTTTATTCCGATTTGTTCGAAATGATTCAGGCGGGTGGGGAAAAAGAGCTCACTTTTGTCATTTCACACGAGCTCGCCCACATCAAACGAAATCATTTGTCGAAGCAGCTGCTCATATTGCCGGCGTTATGGCTTCCATTTCTTGGCGAAGCATACTCGCGGGCTTGCGAATATACATGCGACCGTATGGCAGCTTATTACACCAATGATGCTGAAGCCGCAATGAATGGTTTAACGATATTAGCCATCGGCAAAACGCTCTACAAACGGGTAGACCGTGAGGAATATTTACTGCAAAGCAGCTATGAGAAAGGTTTGTTTGTATGGCTGGCTGAGAAGCTATCGACTCACCCGCCTCTGCCGAAGCGTATCTACGCGATTCAGCAATATGCAGGCATCTCATCGAATATCATTTTTAAGACATCCTCTTCGCGAATAGCACTTATCATCGTTTTGGCTGTTATTCTTGTTCTCGGGGGATCTGTTACGATCGGGGTGACCTTCTCGAAATCGATTGATACCTTTATGTCTTCTCTTGATGGTCCGCCAACCGATGATCAAATGCTTGGTGCGGCTTCAGAGGCTGATTTTGAGCTCGTTAAATCTCTGCTTGATGCTGGAGGAAATCCGAATGCAGCAGACGATGAAGGATGGACAGCGCTAATGTGGGCAGCCCAGCTAAATGAAACAGCAATCGCTTCTTCATTGATAGACGCTGGAGCGCAATTGAATGTGATTGAGCAAAGTTATGAAGAAACGGCATTAACGATAGCGTTGTATAATGAAAGCATAGAGATGGTAGCGTTATTGCTGGAAGAAGGAGCTAATCCGAATTTACAGGACAGTACCGGATGGACACCGCTAATGACCGCAGCAAAAAATGGCGACATAGAAGGAGCGGAACTTTTGCTAAAAGCAGGGGCTGATCCGTTGAAAGTTGATGAAACAGGATATACAGCTGAGGATTATGCGCTGGATGCTGGATTTGACGAGCTCGCCGAGCTGTTGCATAATTTAGGCGATCAAATATAAAACAAAAGAAGCTTGATCGCTCAAGCTTCTTTCTTTTATGTATATTCAATTCTTTATGTTTAGGATGGTCGGGACGACACGATTTGAACATGCGACCCCCTGGTCCCAAACCAGGTGCTCTACCAAGCTGAGCTACGTCCCGGGAAAAGATGGTGCCGTCGAGAGGACTTGAACCCCCAACCTACTGATTACAAGTCAGTTGCTCTACCAGTTGAGCTACAACGGCAAGATGTATTCGCTAAACACAAGATGTATTATCGCATATAAACTGAAATAATTGCAAGTGTTTTTTTATTTTTTTTTCTGAAAGGATGATTAGGGTGAAAATCGTTATTGCACCGGATGCGTTTAAGGGGTCAAGCAGCGCATTTCAAATTGCTAGCACGATGGAAGCAGGCATTCGCACAGTACATCCACATGCTGAAATCGTACAGCTCCCAATGGCTGATGGCGGTGAAGGAACGATGGAGATTTTGGTACAAGCTACAGGCGGGAGTTTTATCGAGGTTCCTGTCCACGACCCGCTCAGCCGAAGCATTCATGCAAGATATGGCGTACTGGGAGATGGCCAAACCGCGGTTATTGAGCTTGCTGAAGCATCTGGTCTTGCTTTACTGAAGAGTGAAGAGAAAAATCCACTTATCGCTTCAACATTTGGCACCGGTGAATTGATTCGGCATGCACTAGGTTCTGGCTATCGTCAATTTATTATTTGCTTAGGAGGCAGCGCGACCAATGATGCCGGATCGGGCATGCTGCAGGCGCTCGGAATGAAGCTGTTAGATGAAAGTGGAGCTGAGCTGCCGCTTGGAGGCGTTCATTTGTCGAAGCTTGCATCAATTGATGATGCTGGTTTCCATTCGAGCATTCGCGAAAGCAGCTTCATTATTGCTGGCGATGTACGTAATCCATTGTGCGGGGAGCATGGAGCCTCTTTGGTTTACGGCCCTCAGAAGGGGGCATCGTCAGAAGCAGTCAAGCAGCTTGACCTTGCATTAGCCCATTTTGCTGAAGGTATATACAAGCATACAGGGATTGATGTGGCGAATTTGCCAGGCAGCGGAGCGGCTGGAGGAACAGGTGCAGCACTTTTAGCTTTTTTTGACGCGGCTATGCACGCTGGAGCAAAACTTGTTATGGATAGAATTGGATTTGAGGAGCATATTGTTGGCGCTGATTGGATTTTGACAGGCGAAGGGAGATTAGACAGCCAAACGGGTTCAGGCAAGGTGATCAAGGCGATATGTGATGCCGCTCGGGGGCAGCGCATCCCTGTTATCGCCGTTTGCGGGTCAATTGATGCGAGTTCAGCATACACGTCGGAGCTTGGTCTTCGTGCAGGCTTCTCGCTCGTGCCGGGTCCATGTTCTGTAGAAGAGGCGATAGACCACACGGATGAGTGGCTGCTTGATCGAATCGTTCATATTTTCAGCTTGTTATAATGTCATAAAAAAAAGAAGCAGCCTATGCAATGAGCAATGGCTGCTTCTTTCTTGTTAACCTATCGTTATGCGGTTTCGCCTTCAACGGCTTCTTGATTTTGCTCAATTAGCATTTCGACCTTGCGAATCCGGTTTTTGCTCGTCTCACGGATGATAAATTTATAATTTTCGTAAAAGTGCTCTTTGCCTGGCTTTGGATCGGTCACTTGACTGTACAACCAGCCGCCGACCGTATCCACATCCTCTTCCTCGAAGTTCATGCCGGTTAAATCGCTCAGCTCGCTAAGTGATACTTTACCATCGAGAAGATAGCAGTTATCAGCCAGCTGTTCGATTTCCTTGCGTTCGTCGGCGTCAAATTCATCACGAATTTCACCAACGATTTCTTCCAAAATATCTTCAATTGTAATCAGGCCGGAAGTACCGCCGTATTCATCGACGAGAATAGCGATGTGAACACGTTCTAATTGCATTCTCTTTAGAAGCATTTTGACTGGCGTAACCTCGGAAACGCTCAGTACAGGATGAACAAGCTTTTTGAAATCCAAATCACGATCAGATTCATATTCTAGGAAAAGCTGCTTCGTGTTAATCATGCCGACGATGTTATCCTTGCTCTCAAGTGCGACCGGGAAACGCGTATATTGTTCCTTGCGAATAATTTCCATGTTCTCAGCTAATGTTTTGTTTGTATACAAACAAATCATATCGGTGCGGGGCACCATAATTTCTTTGGCCAGCAATTCGTCAAAAGCGAAAATGCGGCTTACATATCCGTATTCTGTATTGTTAATCTTTCCGCTTTGGTAGCTCTCGTTAAGAATAATTTGAATTTCTTCTTCCGAGTGTGCTTCTTCATGCTCTGTAGCTGGTTTCAATCCGAACAAGCGAACCAAAGCGTTAGCCGAGCCATTTAGCAACCAAATGAAAGGATATAAAATTTTGTGGAATAAAATAATCGGTTTTGCTGTTAAGAAGCTAATAAATTCAGCTTTCTGGATCGCCCACGTTTTTGGTGCAAGCTCACCGACAACAACATGCAGGAATGTGACCGAAATAAATGCGATTAAAAAGGATAGAATATGACTGATGTCATCGTTAATAGCAAAACGTTCAAACAAGGGTAAAAGCATTTTTTCAACTGTCGGTTCTCCCAGCCAGCCCAGCCCGAGCGCTGTAATAGTAATACCTAATTGACAGGCTGACAAGTAGGCATCCAGATTACTCGTAACCCGTTGAACGGCAAGTGCGTTCTTCCGGCCCTCAAGCACTAACTGATCGATCCGACTGGAGCGAAGTCTGATGATGGCGAACTCCGTTGCGACGAAAAAAGCAGTTAATAAAATAAGAAGAGCAATCATGAATAAATTGAATCCTATACCCATTTTCGTTTTTCACTACCCTTTTATGTTTATATTTTTTTTATTCTTATGATCTACTATAACGAATGATTACATGATATGACAAATGCCATATCCAACGGTAACAGCCTTATACGCGCTTTAAAAGCGATTTAACGAGAATGAAAGGCTTATTCTCATTGATTTTCGAGCCTTTACAAGCGTCATTCTCCGGCATATGATGAGTTCATATGAACTTGTAATATAGGAATGCAAGACGAATGCGCGAGGAGGAAGCGATATGGAGTCCTTTACGCTTACTCGAAAAGAGATGGCTTGCTTACTGCTGGCTCTGGACGGAAAGTATAATTTGAAGCCGCTGCAAGTGCTGCAAGCCGCATGGACCAAAACGCATCAATGTGATTTGGAGAAAGGCACGGGACTGCCTGCATTTATGTCTACGCTGCTGCCTCCAATTATGGAAAAGCTCATTAAAGGAAATGAGATTAAAGGCTTTTCACTTCATGAAATTGCTGCGTTGGGCCAACTAATCGAATATTCGAATCTGTCGATTACCTCCATGCAAAACTGGGTAAAGCGAGATTTCAAACCTTATTTCGATTGTCCGAAAGCTGGGAAAAAATATTCTCTGAACCAAGCTGCGTTATTATTCATTATTGATGATTTAAAGTCAAATCTCGATTTTGAATCAATACGCAAGCTTTTTGAGATCGTATTCAAGAAACCAGAGGATGAAGCAGACGATTTAGTTGGGCCTATTGAATTATATGCATCTTATACCAGTATGTTTGAGGAGCTCGATGCGAATAACGATCAACTGCTCGACATTTCCGGTCATTTGAAGGAAAATCCGCATCAAGATTTATTGACAGAGCATGTCATTCGCTCTTCAGCGAATCAATTTGCAAGCAGATTGCCAAATTTAACGGAAAAACAATGGGAAGCGGTGCGAAATATTTTGCTCGTTGCGGTTATTTCCATCCAAACCTCCTATTTTCATTCGTTAGCAAGGCGTTATTGCAATGCAACCTTATTTTTAGCCACAGAATAAATATGGTTCAAGGGATGACAAACTCACTAAATAGTCCTATACTGGTTTAAGTTGTAAACTACAAAATAGACAAACTGAAAAAGGCAAACTTGTTGAAAGACAAGGACGCAAAGTTATGGGCCTAAGGTGTACGCACTATGGCTGCCAGACCGCCGGAAGGATAATAAGCTAACTGAGCTGTCCGCCTCCTGTGGCTGGATAGCTTTTTTTGTTTTCAGGAGACAGAGGAGAGAGCAAGCAGGATGGTTTTTAAGGATAGGATAGAGAGAGCAAAAATACTGTTTAAGAAATTGAGTTTGAAGAAAATAACGAGCAAATTATTGCTTGTTACCGCAATCATCACACTTTTTAATGTAGGCTCGGGCGTTTTGATTTATTTTCAAAATCATTCAGTAGCAACCTCGGTCGAAGGTTCAGAGGAATTGCAGCGTGCTGAACGCAATTATCAGGGTATATCGAATAGGCTGCTGAAAGTGATGCTTCTAATGGTAGATGCCATTGAAAATGGCAAAAGCGATGCAACGCTGATCATGAAGGATTTGGAAACGATGCCTGCCAACATCGATGAATTAGAGAAACAGCTTATCGATATGGATAAGAAATATCCGCCTGCAACGGAAGATGGTCCTTATTATGCGAATCAGGTTAATGTTCTTAAGCTTGCATTAGATAACTTGAAAGTGACGAATACAGACGTGAGTGGATTATCATCAGATGAGAAATCGCTCCGCATAAGCAATCTAATAAGCGTATATACCGTCATTCTAAGTTATTCCAACGATACAATGCACGAGCGTTTGACCGCAGACGCTAACGCGACGCAGAAGCTTCTTAATAAAGACATATCCAGTGCGAACGTAATTGTTCTTATTAATGTCATTTTGCTTGCTATTCTGCCTGCCATTATGATTTTTGTCATCTCACAATCAATTAGAACAGGACTTGTAGGCATTACAAAAAGAATTAAGCAATATGGCAATAATGATTTTACAAGTCAAGAAAAACTCGTTCGCTCTGACGAATTTGGCGACCTCGACCATGATTTGGCTAATATGGGCGATCAGCTGCGAGAAACGATTAAAGCTACGCTTGAAGTGAGCGAATCCGTGCTCCACATTTCGAATAATATGGATAATATGATTGGTATTAATCGAAAAGCATCAGAGGATGTAAATGGCCAAGTGGAGCTGGGCAGAAAAGTGTTGCTGTCGCAGTATGACGATGCTTCATCCATTTCGGCAGTTACCGAAGAAATCTCAGCAAGCTCTCAGCAAATTGCTGCCTCGAGTGAATACATAAACAATGATATGCAAAATATGAAGCAATCATCTCATAACGGCACGCAGCAGATGGCTGGCGTGGTCTCGATGGTAAATGAAACAGTAGACCAGTTTTCAAAGCTAACTGAAGCTTTCGAAACGATGAATGAACGATATAACAATGTCGCTAAGTTTTTGAACGGCATTCAGGATTTGAACACACAGACAAATTTGTTGTCACTGAACGCATCCATTGAATCGGCAAGAGCGGGTGAGCATGGCAGAGGATTCGCTGTTGTCGCTGACGAGATCCGCAAGCTGTCCAGTCAAACCGATATGATCTCGAAGCAGATCACGAAGGAGCTGACGCTCATACAAAGCGACGTGGCAGCAAGCAGCCGCACGATCGGCAGCTTCGCGAATGTTATTAACACGACGCGTCAAGCATCCGAAACCGCAAGCAGCACATTCCAAGCGCTGGAATCACAAAGCAGCATGCTGTCAGATCAAGTGAGCGAGATTTCTACGGCAATCAGTGAAATCACAACAGGCATGTCTCATATCGTGTCTGCAGTAGACAAGCTATTGACTACGTCTTCAGAAGTAAATGGCAAAATGGAACATATGAGCGAGCTTTCTGTTAAGCAAAATGATATTTCGGATGATTTGCGCACCCTAGCGGAGAAGCTTTCACTTTCCTCGCAGGATTTGAAGGAGAAAGCATCTGTTTTCAAAGTGTAAGCAACAAAATGATAATCGAGTGAGGCAGGCAGCATCCATAGGTTTGGGGTGCTGCCTGCCTCTTTGTGCAAATAAAGAAGGATAAGCGAGTATAATGCCGAATCAATGAATGGAACCAATAAAAAACAGATCCACTATGGGAGACAGGATGAGCGAAATGAACTTTCAAGTTAATTTACAAGGGATGATCGAGCTTCTCTCAAAGCATTTATATTCGAGCCCAGGCGTGTTCATTAGGGAATTACTGCAAAATGGCGTTGATGCGATAACGGCACGCAAACGGCTTGGACATCGCTTTGATGCACGCGTAACAGTTGAAATTTACGGTTCTCGAACGATTGCCGTTCACGATAATGGGATAGGCTTGTCCGAATCCGAAATCCAGCTTTTTTTGGCTCAAATCGGAAGTACCTCCAAGCGTGACGAAATGGATTCAGCAGACGACTATATTGGACAATTTGGCGTGGGCTTGCTGTCCTGCTTCGTAGTGAGCGGCGAGATCGTTGTTATTACCCGCTCCGCTCTAGAAGGCGATACTTTAGAATGGCGCGGGCGGCCAGACGGCACGTACTCGATCCGCAAGCTTGAGAAGGATGCTCCAATCGGCACCACCGTGTTTTTGACATGCAAGGAGGGTTACGAGGATTATTATGAATGGGATCGTGTGATGGAGTTAATGAGCCATTATGGTCAGTTCCTGCCAGTTCCGATTCATTTGTCCGAAGGGAAAACAGATATTAGGATTAACGAGGAAACTCCTCCGTGGTCCATGAATAGCAGTGATGCGCTCACCTATGGCGAAGATCACTTGTATCAAACCTTCTTGGATGCCATACCTTTAAAATCAGTAATTGGTGAGCTTGAGGGTGTCGCTTATATTCTTCCTTATGCTGTAAGCTTGCAAGCCGAGAAAAAACATAAGGTATATATGAAACGTATGCTGCTTTCCGATCAAGTTAACAATATGCTTCCGGATTGGGCTTTTTTTGTTACGTGTATCATGAATACGAATGGACTTCGACCAACGGCTTCTCGGGAGTCATTTATGGAAAATGAGCTTTTTCACACCGTAAAGGATGAAATTGGCGAAAACATTAAACAGCATATGATCCAGCTTTCAGAATCAAACCCTGAACTATTCGGGAAAATTATTGTTATTCATTCT
Organism: Paenibacillus sp. MCAF9; assembly: GCF_052114265.1. NCBI lineage: Bacteria > Bacillati > Bacillota > Bacilli > Caryophanales > Paenibacillaceae > Paenibacillus > Paenibacillus sp. MCAF9. Next base: position 170,925 of record NZ_JBFREL010000006.1, on the reverse strand, counting down.
GCTTCCATTAAAGCGATGGCTGCCGAAGATGATGAGCTTTATCGATTGTTTATCCGTTTCTTGTCGTTTGAGACTTCATTTGGCATGATGAAGATGAGCGATATATTGGAACAGAACAAACGTATCGTTGTATCTTCAACGCTTGATGAATTCCGCCAAGTGGCTCGCGTTGCCAAAGCGCAAAATGTGATGGTTATTAACGGCGGTTATGTCCATGATTTTGAACTTGTGCGCAAGCTGCCTGAGCTGAATGAGGATATTGAGGCGTTAGTTCTAGATCCGATTAATTTCTCGAACGTCTTCCAATCCATAACTCCAGCGGAGCATAAAAGCATTCTTTCCTTTCTGGAGCTCTCGGATCAGCTGCTAGCACCATTTCAATGCAGAAGCGTAGTAAAGCGATTTGAGCCAGTAGATTTGGCCGCTTTATACAATACAAATGATGAAGTGAATTTTCTGAGAATGGCAGAGCAAACGAAAGATGAAGCTAATGATTTGTTCGCAAACATTGTGGATGTCGTCATCCATGAGTTATATGAGGTGCCGTATGCGACGATTTGCTACAACTTTAACAATCCGCTTATGCAGCGGGCTATGACTTGTCAGAATGCGGATATGCAGAAGCTAAGCATTGAGACCGTTTATACGCAGGCCTTGCTGCTTGGTCAATATCCTCTTGGCCCTGAGGAGCTGAAGTTAATGAACAAATCGTTTATGCAGGTGCTGGAAATCGGTCTTAGTCAGGCTGGTGAGCGAGAGCTATGAAGCAGCGATATGATCAATTGCGCAGCGAGGCATGGAGCTTGCCGCAGGGAAAACAGAAGCTTGCGGTGCTTGAGGAGGCTATTCGGATAGCCGATTTGCATATGACGAAGGAAGACTCCTATTACGCCCGCATGTCTTATTCCGAGGCAGCGCTTGATTCGGGCTATGAAGAGCGATTTCTTGTTTCATTTACCTGGTGCTTAACCCAGTTTGAAAAAGATCCGACTGCTTATTCGAGCTTCACCCTTATTTGGCACTATAAATGGTTTGTTAATCAAATTTGGCGGTTTCCGCAATTTGGTACGGATCAAATCATTTCGATTTTTAATGATTTTAAGGCAAAATGCTTACAATACGGTCACAGCCTGCGCCCATATTATCAATGTCTTCATCGATACGCGCTATCTCAAGGCGATCATGAGTCAGCTCAAGCAAACTATGAGCTTTGGCGCAAGACGGCTAGAGATGGAATGTCTGATTGCAGCGCCTGTGAGCAAAATGGCTTTGGCTACTATCATTTTACAGTTGGCAGATATCGGCGAGGACTGCAAGCCATGAAGCCTATTATGGATGGGCGAATGACCTGCAAATCCATTCCGCAAAATACGTACAGCCATCTGCTTCTCCCGCTCCTTGAGACAGAGCAAGCAGATGAAGCTGTAAAGATGGCAAAAAAAGGCGCGCGTTTGTTAAAGGGCCCTGGTTACTTAAGTGAATATGGGAGCTTCCTTGCTTATTACACAGCAACCGACATTCATAAAGCCGCCAAATGGTTTGAACAAACCGTACAATATGCGCTGGATACGAAAGTAGGCTGGGATCGGTTGTTGTATATGATTTCAGCTAGAGCATTTCTACAATTGTGGCATGCAAAAAACCGTCGGAGAAAGCTGAATGTCAGCAGCGATATTACGTATGAGATGATTGTAAAGGATACCGAACAATTAGCTGCTGCTTTTGATCAGAGAAACCAAAATCATTATTGCACTGAGCTGCTCAAACAGAAGCTTAAACAAGTTCAAAAACTAAGCCATTTTTAAGCCATGTGTTGACGTATAGCAAATGGAAGTGGTTCAATTGAACGATCGACAACAGAGAGGGCAGTGGCAGCTTATGTTTAAACAATTTATGAAAGCATCCAGGCTGAGCGTTCTTCCTGTTATGCTTATTCCCGTGGCGTTAGGTGCGCTGGGGGCTTTTGTGTGGAACGGCATTTTCAATCCTTTATTATTTATCCTCACCATAGTTGGGGCAGGAACAGCCCATTTATTTTCTAATATGATCAATGATTTATGGGATTATTATAACGGTACGGATACGGCCGCTCAATCGACGGAAGGGGTCATTGCAACCAACTCTGGCTATCTGACAAAAGGGACATGGAGCATTCGCACCTTTGCGACCGTAACATGGGCATTATTTGGCATTGCAGCGATTTGCGGCATTATACTTAGTATAACAAGCGGCTGGCCGGTGCTCGTATTTGGCGGGCTTGGGGCGTTAATTGCTTATTTCTATGTAGCTCCGCCGATCCAGTTCGGATACCGCGGCAAAGGCTACAGTGAAGTCGCGATCTTGATCTCCTTTGGCATACTGCCTGTCGTAGGCGCTTATTTTGTACAAACCTCAGAATTAGATTCTCGGGCATTTTGGTTATCGCTGCCAATAGGACTTTTGACTACCCTAATTTTGTTTAATCACCATTTCCTGCACTGGCAAGCTGATCGTCAAGCAGGGAAAAGAACATTAGTCGTCGTTTGGGGAGAAAAGAGAGCACTCGTTTTCTCGCGCATTTTGCTTTTTCTCGCCTATATTTCGCTTATCCTATGCGTGGTCGTGGAAGCATTGCCTATTTACGGGCTGCTGGCGCTGCCAACAGCAATACCTTTATATTTGGTATACGGCAGGTTATCATCAAATAATGCATCGACTGCATACGTACCGCTTATGGGTGCCTCGTTGAAAGCTACGATGCGATGCGGTGTGATCTTAATCGTTGCCTTAATTATTCAAGGTCTTATTTAAAACATACAACTTAGAAAGAGGTCATGGACATGGAGAAGCAATGGACTTTAGGAGATTTTCATACGATTCTAAATGAAGGGGAAGTATGGAAAATCGGCGGTTTTCCGCTGCAAGACGGAACCTTCTGGCAGTACCGCGAGCCTAATGCGGTTGTCATTGTTCGCAATGGACTGCTGTATGTAAGAGCACCGCTTAGCCGCTCGAACGATCAAATTCAAATACTGGATAATGCTAAGCATATGTATTATTCTGCTGAACCTGTTCTTGTACCTGAATCCGGTGAGATCAGCTTTGAGCTGCAAATTCGCGCACGTTCGCAAAATACAGCGCCTGATGATCTTTATGACGGTTTCGTCTCGTTGAATCTGCTCGATTTCACGACGGGCGGTGCGCTAGACTTTTTTGCGGGAAATGACAAATATGCAAGTGTATATGCCGTTCTTCCTTTTCCGGGAGTAAAGGTGCCGGAGACGGATAAAACGAGATATTTCTGTGTGTTTAAGGAAGACACAAACTTTGCGGTGCGCGAGTTTAATACGTACAAAATTACGTACAATCGCACCAATGATGAAGTCGTATTTTTTGTGAATGGCCAAGAAGTGCGGAGAGAGCGTGATGTTCCGGTTAAATTTAACCAATTTATCGTTGCGCTAGGCATTATGACGGAAAAGGATTTGTCGCCGGAGGGCAGCGTGTCGGTGCACGGACAGACTGTGATCGGAGAATGGTCTCCCATTACAATAGAAATTAAAGAGTAAAGTTGTTATGAAGGAGCTGCGTTATGCTATTCGTTCTTATTGCTTTGTGGGCTATTGCAGCCATTATATGGCTCTCCGATCGGCGAGCATCCGTTAATCATTGGTTAGGCGCTGTGGCGTTTAGCGGAGGAGCTGGTGCGCTTGCTGCCGTGCTTGACCTGCAATGGCTGCCAGCAGCAGCGGAAGCTGGAATGAATCAAGTAGCGCAGCAGCTTCTTTATCGCTTGCAAGCGTTCTCCTCGTTGACCTCCTACTACGGATTGCCGTATTCCTTTGCATTGTTTGCTATAGCGTACAAACCTGTACGGCTTCCAAAACGTTTGCAGCAGCTTATGCCCTTTTTACTGTTAATTCCGATTGTTTTATGCGTTTTGTTTACGCCATTTTATAATACGATGTATCCGATCTCGTTCAAGATTGTCGTATGGTGGGCGGTTCCTTATATTATGTACGGGGCGATACAGGTACTGCTCAAGCGGCAGCTGCATGCCTCTTTTTCTCGCACACACTGGATAATATGTTCAACCGTGCTGCCGCCGGTTATGTTCTGTATGGTCATGAATTACGTATTTCCAAGCTTCGGCATGCTGCGGATGTGGGTTTATAATACATGGATTATTGGATTAGCCGTAACTGTATTCGTTATTGCATTATTCACCTATGGCTTCATGGGTGTGCGAGTGAAGATCGATCGCCGCAGATACGATTCTACGTTAAGAGCAGTAACCTCAGGAACTGCCATACTTAATCATGCGATCAAAAACGATGCAGGAAAAATGCGGCTTTTCTCGGAGAAGATGAAAGCTTACGCCATCGAAACCGATCAGCAAGAGCTGCTGGCGGATGTTGAAACGGTGCTGAACGCTTCTCGCCATATGCAGGAGATGCTGCAACGGGTGCATCGTCGAACAGAGGATTTGGTGCTCCGTGTTGAAGTGACCGACATGGCAGCGCTTATCGAAAAGACGATGAAAGGATACGCCCAGAGCCTTGGCAACATCAAGCTGCAAAGCGTGTTAAACGAAGGCTGGAGCTGCCGCATCGACCCCGCGCAGGTAAGCGAGGCTTTAGGCAATATAATAGCCAACGCTTTGGAGGCTATGCAAGACAAAGGCGTGCTTTCTATTCTGTTAAGCGAAACCAAAAGAGAGCTTATTATTGAGGTCAGAGACACGGGCCTTGGCATGGACAAGAGTGAGATAACGAAGGTAATGGAGCCATTCTATACGACCAAAAGCGGCAGTGACACTAATTTTGGGCTCGGGCTGCCCTATGCGTACCATGTGATGCGCAAGCATAAAGGAATGCTTGGCTTGCGAAGCGTGCCGGGCGCTGGAACATCGGTCTACATGACTTTTCCGAAACGGAATGTTCAAGCCACAAAAATAGATGTACATGTTTCGCAGAGGAGGGAAGCAAATGGATAAAATCAAGGTATGGATCGTCGAGGATGATCGTGATTGGCTGCGCGGCCTTGTCGCTTATTTAAACAAGGAGCAGGATATTGAAGTGGTTTGGACTGCCAGCAGGGCTGATGATGCTAGACAAGCGCTTATGGAAGGGAAGCAGCAGTCTGTGCCTGCTGATGTAGTGCTGATGGATATTATGCTTGACGGAAGGCCGGAAGGCGTTCTGCTTGCTGAGGAGGCGGCAATAGCTACCGGAGCAAGGGTCATCATGCTCACGTCAATGGAGGAGAAGGAGCTTATCTTTCGATCGTTCCAAGCGGGAGCTATCGATTACCAAATCAAATCTGACTTTGAAAGCTTGCCTGAAGCTGTACGCTCGGCATACCGGAGCCAATCCCCCATTAATGCGGCTGTAGCAGAACGGATGCGCGAGGAATTCCGCCGACTGAAGCAGATGGAGCGCGAGTTCGAGGCGAAGAAGCTCGGTGATCTCATTACGCCGTCTGAGCTTCAGCTGCTTGATTTAATTGATCAAGGATATACCCAGCCGCAGATTGCCGACAAGCTGGTTGTATCGATTCGTACCGTCAAAAACCATGTTAATCATATATTAAAAAAGCTGAATTTGAGCGGGTCGCGCGAAGCAGCAAATAAAGCCAAAGAGATGGGCTTATTTCATAAGAAAAAGGACGAGGATAGTACCATGTAAAGTTGGTACTATTTTTTTTATGTCATTTTTTACAAAATAGATAGTAGAAGAACGCTTACATCAACAGATTGGAGGCATACCGATGGATTTTGAAATGTTCTCGGCTGCTCATTTTGGGGCATTGGCGATTCTCGTTGCAGCCATTATCTGTATTATCGTTTTCCGGAAGCGAATGAGAGTGCCTAGAATAAACAAGATGGTACGAATAGGGCTGGCTATTTTGCTAATATGCTGCGAGGTCTCGCTTCAGCTATCTTATATTCTCAATGATAATTGGGGAGTAGGCTCGCTGCCATTTCAGCTTTGCAGCTTAATGCTTTTGGTTAGCGCGGTCGTATTGCTTTGGAATCCAAAAAGTCTGTATGATGCTTTATTTTTTCTTGGAAGCATGGGGGCGCTGCAGGCGCTGTTAACTCCTAATTTAGATGAAGCGTTTCCGCATTTTCGTTATTTTCAATTTTTTATCGCACATTTAGGGATCGTTAGCGCAGCGCTATTTATCGTCGTAGTAGAACGCTATCGACCGACTTTCTTTTCCGTAGTGAAGGCTCAGCTTTGGCTGCATGTATTCGCTATTCCGGCTGCGATTACGAACGTGGCATCGGGTAAAACAAACTTTATGTTTTTAGCTGAAAAACCGGGAACAGCCTCGTTGCTTGATATTCTGGGGTCATGGCCATGGTATTTGCTGCAGCTGGAGCTTATTGCATTTGTTATATTTTTGCTGCTATATGCCGCTGTAAGGCTGCTCGATCGCTTAAGATTCGATAAACCAAGCAGTTCTGCTTAGTAATATCAGAAATGAATTTGTTATTAAAAGCCTTTAATTACAGTGCTGCTATGGGGCTGCATAAACTTTACAAGGTAGGTGTACTGTTAATACTAGGAGCTATTTCGTTTTTTATTACTTGGATAAATAGCAAATGGCGTGTAAAGAATGGAGAAATTAATGGCAAATGCGAAGAGGCTGTCACTGAATCATAATTAAGAACGCAGGGGGAATAATGAACCTGTTGGTCTTGACAATTGTACTCCAATACAATAAAGTTACTTACGTAAAGTAATTAAATTTATTTGGATTTGTAACTGCCTTTTAAGGCGGATACTTAGTTCACAGATGGAAGACACACAACATGTGAGAGGCAGGAGAAAAAATGACATCACAAGCTTTTTTGGAAGCAGTAAGTAAAAGACGCTCGATCTACGGCATTAGCAAGGAGGCCGTTATCTCCGATGACAAAATTGTAGAATTGGTACATGAAGCGGTCAAGCATACTCCATCATCATTTAATTCACAAAGCACTCGTGTCGTTGTATTGCTTGGTGAAAATCATGATAAATTGTGGGATATTACGACGAATACGCTTCGCAATATGATTGCAGCAGATCAATTCGAGGCAACTGAGCAAAAAATGGGCGCTTTCAAAAGCGGATACGGTACCGTATTGTTTTTTGAAGATAAACAAGTCGTTGACGGCTTGATGGCCAACTTCCCAGCATATGCTCACAACTTCCCGATCTGGTCGCAGCATACTTCAGGCATGCATCAATTTGTAATCTGGACGGCGCTTGAGAATGAAGGTTTCGGCGCTTCACTTCAGCACTACAATCCACTTATTGATGAAGAAGTAAAAACGACATGGTCATTGCCGGATTCTTGGCAGCTTGTTGCTCAAATGCCATTTGGCAAACCAACAGCAGCTCCAGGCGAAAAAACGTATCAACCGATCGATGAGCGTGTGAAAGTATTTAAATAAGCACTATTTTATATATTAGCTTTGAGCCAAAGATCGTTCCTAATTTATAGGGGCGATCTTTTTTTATGCCGTATGAATATTGTCTTTGATTTTATAGTTAACTTTTGCCATAAGCGCTATAATGAAAAAAGATTTAAAGCGACAGCATGGTGCAAAGATAGGTGATAACGAGTGATTAAAGCGGTCTATTTTGATTTGGACGATACCTTGTACGATCAGCTTCAGCCCTTTCGGCTTGCTGCTCAGGGTACTGACTTGGCAAAACATTTCATGGGGAGCTTTCTTATAGAAGATGTGTACAAACGTATCAGAAGACACAGTGATCGTTTATGGGAGCAGCATGCAAGAGGTGAATTATCACTAGAGGAGCTTCGCATCCAGCGGACGGTATCGGCGTTCTTTGATATGGGCATAGCTGTGTCGAGCGCGGCAGCCGAGCAGCTTCAGCGGAACTACGAGCAGGAGCAATTGCAGATTAAGCTCCGAGCAAATACGGCTGAGCTGTTCGAGCAGCTGGAAGCTAGAGGCATTGAAATTGGCTTGATTACGAATGGCCCGGTAGAGCATCAAATGAGCAAAGTTAGCGCATTATCCCTATTATCATGGATAAATGAAGAACACATATTCATTTCTGATGGAATGGGAATTGCTAAGCCTAATAGAGAAGTCTTTCAGCATGTTCAGCAGCAATCCGGTTACAGACCGGAACAGCTTATTTATGTAGGCGATGCATGGCATAACGATATCAAACCATCCTTTCTTGCTGGCTGGACGCCTATTTGGCTGAATCCCAGAAAACAGCTGCCTCTTCCAGAGGATGGGCATGTGAAATATTTGGAGTGTCAAACGATAAAACAGGCAATGCCGCTCATTGAAAGGATTCATGAGGGGAAACTGGCTGTTTGCTCTAAAAACATGTACAATAAAAACCGATATACTTAAAGTACACGTAACAAACTTACATAATGATTCAGCTAGGAGGATATGATGAGTATTGACCCTCGGATAATCAAAACATTATTGCAGCTTCAGCTTTCACCAAATGTAAATTTACAAGCAGCTACTAATCCGTTGCAGGCGACAACAGGCGATGGATCGGCATCCTTATTTGATACTCTTTTATCCCAATATATGACCGATACTTCTTCTGAAAATAATACATTGGCGCAAGTCATGCCAGCAGATGCGCTCGCGCAACTGAGTTCACTTAGCGGCATGCCTAACGTGTCGTTCAGCAGTCAAGGCGCGTCTAACAGCTCTCCTTCTGCTTATGACGAGCTTATTCAACAGGCATCAGCCAAATATGGCGTAGATTCTTCATTAATTCAAGCGGTAATCAAAACCGAATCCGGCTTTAACGCAGATGCACAGTCAGGTTCAGGCGCTAAGGGCCTGATGCAGCTAATGGACGGAACAGCAAGAGGTCTAGGCGTTAGCAACTCCTTTGATCCCGCGCAAAACATTGATGGCGGAACTAAATATTTATCAATGCTGCTAAACAAGTATAATGGACATGAGCAGGTTGCGCTGGCTGCATATAATGCAGGACCGGGTCGAGTGGACCGTGCAGGAATAAAAACAAACGAGCAGCTAATAGAAAATCTTGAAGCGTTGCCAGAAGAGACGCAGCGCTATGTTGCCAAGGTGCTTCAGGCCAAGTAGAACGACAGCAATAAGATCACGATTTAGCGAACCGTCATGCAGGCGGGAGCAATCGATGATCTTTTTCTTTTTGAAAAGGAGATAAATCGAAAATGTTATATTTTGATCATTGTGCTTCATCACCGCCGTATGAAGAAGTGGTGCAGACCATGATGGAAGTGATGAAGTCGCAGTATGCGAACCCTTCATCGCTGCATCGTGCGGGTATTGAAGCTGACAAGTTAATTGAACGCTCGCGTGCTGTTCTAGCCGAGCAGATGCAAACCTCTAAGGGGAAATGGGTATTTACTTCTGGCGGTACAGAGTCAAATAATATAGCGATAAAGGGTGCTGCTCGTCAGTATGCTGGACGAGGCAAACATTTGATAACGACACAAATCGAGCATGCCTCCGTATACGAATCTTTTGCGCAGCTGGAGCAAGAAGGCTTCAATGTCACCTATTTGCAAGTAGGCAGGTCGGGTCATGTAGAGCTTGAGCAATTGGAAGCGGCAATTACTGAGGAAACGATTCTCGTTAGCGTTATGCATATCAATAACGAGATCGGTTCCATTCAGCCAATCGAGAACATTGCAAAGTTGCTTAAACGATATCCGAAGGTCATCTTGCATGTCGATGCCGTTCAGAGTATCGGAAAGCTGCCGATTCATTTGGAAAAGTGGGGCATCGATTTGCTTAGCGGTTCGGCGCATAAGCTTCGTGGTCCCAAAGGTGTAGGTTATTTGTACGTGCGTGACGGCATTACGCTGTCCCCTTTGTTTAGTGGCGGCTCGCAGGAGTTTGGACATCGCGCTGGAACACAAAACGTACCAGCTATCGTTGCGTCAGCGAAGGCGCTGCGCATGTCGCTTGCTTCGATGGAGCAAAGAGAAAGGCGATTGAAAGTGCTCAAACAGAAGCTATTAATGCATATTGAGCAAATTCCAGAGCTTAAGCTGAACGGGGCGGAGCCGTCAGCTTCCCATATTATACATTTCTCCTATCCGGGCATGAAGCCAGAGGTTGTCATCCATATGTTAGAGCAACGTGGTATAATGGCTTCAACGAAATCGGCATGTTCTTCTAAGGATGACAAGCCGAGCCGCGTGCTGCTTGCCATCGGTGCAAGTCATGAGCAAGCGAGCAGCGGCATTCGGATTAGTCTCGGTGACGAGCATGAAGAGCAGGATATCGCAGCCTTAGGAGCTGCACTGCATCATGTTGTCGCACAACTTAAGCCGCTTGAGAGGAGATTGACTTAATTTTGCTTTATGATCAGATCGTGCTCCGTTATGGAGATTTAATGGTAAAAGGAAGAAATCGGAACAAATTCGAGAAGCGAATGCTTGATCAAGTAAAGCAGGCATTAATTTCTTATGATAATATTAGTTATTTCAAATCGTTTGGGCGTCTTTATGTCAAGCTGAATGGACATCCCTATGAGCCTATAGCAGATCGCTTGAAGGATTTGTTCGGCATCGTTTCTTTAAGTCCAGTTGTCAGCACAGAGGCTGATCTTGAGAAAATAAGAGCAGCTGCGCTAGCTCTTATGCAAGCTTTGCCAGAGCAGCCCAAAACGTTCAAGGTGAGCGCGAAACGTGCTTGGAAAGAGTTTCCTCATAATTCGCAGGATATGAATCATTTGGTGGGCGGACATGTTCTGCGTGCGATGCCAGGACTTAAAGTTAACGTGAGCAAGCCGGAAATTGAGCTGCGGGTGGATATTCAAGCGGAAGCTACTTACGTCTTCTACGATGTCATCCCTGGCGCTGGCGGATTTCCGTTTGCATCGAATGGCAAAGCTATGTTATTGCTCTCCGGGGGCATAGATAGCCCTGTAGCGGGCTGGCTGGCACTGCGTAAAGGCCTTGAAGTGGAGGCAGTGCATTTCCACAGCTACCCATTCACGAGCGAGCAGGCTAAAGATAAGGTAATTGAGCTAGCAAAGCGATTATCCTATTTCAGCGGGGAGCCGATTAAGCTTCATCTTGTGCCCTTTACCGAAATTCAAACTACGCTAGTACAAGCGAAGAGCGATAATCTGATCATTACATTAATGAGAAGGGCGATGCTTCGGATCACAGAGCAGCTGGCAGAACGCAATGGGGCAAACGGTATCGTTACTGGCGAGAGCTTAGGGCAGGTTGCGAGCCAGACGCTGCCGAGCATGAATGTCATAGGTCGAGCAACAGATCTGCCGCAGCTTAAGCCATTAATTATGATGGACAAGCATGAAATTATTCGGATGGCGGAGAGAATCGGGACGTTTGAAACGTCGATTTTGCCATATGAGGATTGCTGTACGTTATTTTTGCCGAAATCACCAAGTACGAATCCGAATCTTCGTATCGTTGAGAAGATTGAGGCTCTAATTCCTAATTATAATCAATTGCTCACTGCTGCAGTTGACGGCACGGAGGAAATTTTATTGTCGCCGCAGCTTCAAACGGCTGCCCAAACCGCTGGCGAGGATAGCTGGTTTTAAATGCGAATGAAGAAGCTTTGCAGGCGTATAGTTCCTGCGGGACTGACCCCCCATTTGTCATACAGGGATCAAAACACCTTCAAGTTTTAGTGTGGAATGAAACGATTCAATGGTGCATTATCAGCGGGCGTTCCCTTGCGGGACATGCTCATGGTAATGCCTTTTCTTTTTATAGCTTCCTGATACCCATGGGACGTGTAGACGCTTCCCTGATAGCTATGGAGAATCGCACCACACACAGTTGGTAATGACTGTATCTAGGACAAAGGCGTGTCTTGCATATCTGATAAACTGCTAGCTACGATCTCTCCGTTTTATAAATCGAGGATGCTCGATAGGTACATCATTTTTTCGCCAATTGGTAAATACTTAATATCCGTGATGAGTTTATGCATCGGTTTTTCAGCTTGAAATTGCCGTTTTAACAGGTGAATTTTATTAACTGGTATGCCTGCTATTCTCAATTCAATGGCTTTCATTTTTGTTTCCACCGGATAACTTACTCTTGTTGCCAACGTAAAAACACCTCCAAGGTTGTCTCCATATCTTACGACATGGTTGCAATTTCTTGCAGGTGTTTTAATTTGTCTCACGTCATGGGTCAGTCCCTTGCTGGATGCAACTACACAACGGCTTTTCAATGTTCTCCCTTAGTGGAATCGCTATTTAATTGTTCTTCCTTTTGTTTTTTGCCTTTATTGGTCAATAATCCAGCTGCGATTGTAAGAATAATGACTACGATAACAAAGGACCAGAAGAGGAGTTGATTCTCGAAAAATGCTGTAAACGATTTTTCATGTGTGATCATCTTCGCAGCGGTATATGCAAGAACCGCTGAGCCTAGATAAACGATCCAATTATAGCGATTGATTAGTTTGATGAATATCGTACTGCCCCATACAACGACTGGTACGCTGATGAGAAGCCCAAGAATAACGAGCAAAGTGTTCCCGTGGGCTGCGCCTGCAACTGCGATTACGTTGTCAAGTCCCATGGCCGCATCGGCAATAATGATTGTACGTATCGATTGCCAAAGGGTATTGCCAGATTTGATGCCATCATGTGCATCATCCTGTACGAGAAGCTTGTATGCGATCCATACGAGGAGAAGTCCTCCAACAAGATTGAGCCAAGGAACGTTTAGAAGCTGAACAACAAGCAAGGTGGCAATGATTCGAATGCTAATCGCTCCAACAGTTCCCCATATAACGGCTTTCTTCTGCTGTTCCTTAGGTAGGTTTCGTGCTGCCATCCCAATCACAATGGCGTTGTCACCAGCCAATATAAGGTCGATAAAAACGATGGTCAGCAGGGCGGAGAAAAACTCGACAGAGAATAGTTCCATAAGTCATTTTCACCTTCCATAAAAAGGAATATATTGAAGTCTACAATAAATACGCTGCGCAGTGAAGAGGGATTCAAAAATTTTAATGGACATATTCCTCACAGCTTGTTCATACAGCTGATTAGAGGGGGTATGTAACTTGGACAGCCTTATTATATTTATCGAAATCGTCTTGATTAATGTATTGCTTAGCGGGGATAACGCCATTGTGATTGCAATGGCTAGCGGCCAACTGCCGCCAGAGCAGCGTAAACGGGCTGTATGGTGGGGTGCAATGGCTGCTGTAGGCTTAAGATGCGTATTGACCGTCGTAGCGATTAAACTGCTTCAGGTGCCTTTTTTACAAGCCGTAGGAGCTTTGCTATTGTTCTACATAGCGGTTAAGCTGCTTGCAGAGGCAGGCGGCAATCAGGATATGCATACGGTGAAAAAAGCAAAAACGATTGGTCAAGCGATTTGGACAATTGTTGTAGCCGATTTCGTTATGAGTCTTGATAATGTTCTCGCTATTGCAGCGGTAGCAGATGGAGATATTGTACTTATTTTGCTCGGAATTGCGCTCAGCATACCTATGATTATTTGGGGAAGCCAAATGCTGGGAACGCTCCTTCATAAATTTCCTGCTCTTTCCTATATTGGGGCAGCTTTACTCGCTTATGCGGCAGGTGGAATGCTAATGCATGACCCTGGCATGAATGATTTGCTGTTTCATGGCTCAAAAACGCTCGCTGAAGCCATTCCTTTGATGTGTGTTCCGCTTGTCATTGTACTCGCAATTGTCAAAAAAAAGGCTGTTTTATAAGGTTTATGACTCGCTCCATTCACGCAAAATAATGCGGGACGGTTTTTTTTTTGTTAAGACCCTCGCAACGTACTGGTATTTTTGCCTCAGTTCCTATAAACTAATATAGATAAAAACTGTCGTCTTTCGTCAACATATGCGAAAGGCGCTGTAAGGAGCGGAACGCGAATGCCTAATAACAAATATTCCGCTGGAATCATTTTGCTGTTAGCCGGGGTCGTTATTTTGTTGGGCAAGTTAGGTGTATTCAGCTTTCTGGGCGCAATCTTCTGGCCGCTGCTCGTCTTAATTCCCGGCGTGCTTCTGCATGTTCTCTACTTCGGCAGATTAGTTCCGGCGGTCGTGCTCGTCCCAGGCGGAATGCTCGTCGTATATGCCCTGCTGTTTGTCGTTTGCAACCTTTTTGGATGGGATAGTATGAAATATTTGTGGCCGCTGTTTATCTTTGGAGTGGCAGCTGGTCTTTACGAATATTATTTGTTCGGTTCATCCAGACCGCGTGTTGTACTCACGGCATCGATTGCGCTTGCTGCCGCATCGGCTGTGTTTGTCATTCTTGTGCTTTTGTGGAGCTGGGGGATTTATGCGATTGCTGTTGCGTTAATTGCAGCAGGTGTTTGGATGATGCTAAGCAAACGCAAGCGTTGGTAAAAGATTTAAATAAAAAACAATTGGAGTGGATTACAAGTTATGCAAGCAAGAGAGAAATTACGGAATATCGCAATTATTGCCCACGTTGACCATGGTAAAACGACATTGGTTGACAAACTGCTACAACAATCAGGCACGTTCCGCGACCATGAAGCAGTGCAAGAGCGCGCAATGGACTCAAATGACATTGAGCGTGAACGCGGTATTACGATTTTGGCAAAAAACACAGCAATCAATTACAAAGACTATTTGATCAACATTGTTGATACGCCTGGACATGCTGACTTCGGCGGCGAAGTTGAGCGTATCATGAAAATGGTTGACGGCGTTCTTTTGGTTGTTGATGCATTTGAAGGCTGTATGCCGCAAACGAAATTCGTTTTGCGCAAAGCGCTTGAGTCAAACCAAACGCCAATCGTTGTCGTTAACAAAATTGACCGTCCAAATGCAAGACCTCAAGAGGTTGTAGACGAGGTTCTTGACCTTTTTATTGAACTAGGTGCAAATGACGCTCAACTTGAGTTCCCAGTAGTTTATGCATCTGCATTGATGGGTACTTCAAGCCTTGACCCAGAAAAACAAGATGAGAACATGGAAGCACTTTACGAAACAATCGTAAGCAACATTCCGTCACCAACTGAAGACACAGAGAAGCCGTTGCAATTCCTTGTAACTTTGCTGGATTACAACGAATACCTTGGCCGTATTGCAATCGGTCGTGTTAACCGCGGCATGATTAAACAAGGTCAAACCGTTGCCGTTATGACTCGTGAAGGCGGAGTTAAGCAAGCAAGAATTGAGAAACTGTTTGGTTTCGTTGGTTTGAAACGTGTTGAGATCGAAGAAGCAGGAGCGGGCGATATCGTTGCGATTGCGGGTATTCGTGAAATCAACATCGGAGAAACCATTGCAGATCCACAAAATCCAGAAGCGTTGCCGGTTCTAAAAATCGATGAGCCAACACTTCAAATGACTTTCCTCGTTAATAACAGCCCGTTTGCAGGCCGTGAAGGAAAATGGGTAACTTCCCGTAAACTTCGTGAGCGTCTATTCAAAGAGCTTGAGACAGACGTAGCACTTCGCGTTGACGAGACAGACAGCCCTGATGCTTTTGTCGTTTCAGGTCGCGGTGAGCTTCACCTTGGCATTCTTATCGAGAACATGCGTCGTGAAGGTTTCGAGCTTCAAGTATCCAAACCTGAAGTTATCATTAAGGAAATCGATGGTTCGAAAGTAGAGCCTTACGAGCGTCTTCTTATTGATTTGCCTGAAGAGAGCATGGGCGCAGTAATGGAGAGCCTAGGAACTCGTAAAGCAGAAATGATCAACATGATCAACAACGGCAACGGCCAGGTGCGTCTAGAATTCAAAATCCCTGCTCGCGGCTTGATTGGTTACCGTACACAATTTTTGACGTTGACACGCGGCTACGGCATTATGAACAACGCTTTTGACAGCTATGGACCTCTAGCTGGCGCTGGTGTAGGCGGCCGTCGTCAAGGCGTTCTTGTTGCAAGTGAAAATGGTGTATCGACATTCTACGGCATGATGGGCGTAGAGGATCGCGGTATTCAGTTCTTGGAGCCAGGTACAGAAATTTATGAAGGTATGATCGTTGGCGAGCACACTCGCGAGAACGACATTATCGTAAACATTTGTAAAGTAAAACAACTGAACAACATTCGTTCAGCAGGTAAAGACGATACCGTAACATTGAAGAGCCCGCGTCTATTCTCGCTTGAGCAAGCGCTTGAGTACTTGAATGATGATGAGTTCTGTGAAATTACACCGAAGACGATTCGTCTTCGCAAGAAAATTTTGAACAAAAGCGAGCGCGAACGTGCGGACAAAAACCGTAAAAATGCGCAAGCAAGCGTGTAAGAATTAGTTTTCTAAATGAACGTAAGGTTTTGCTCTGCAAAGCCTTACGTTTTCTTTAAAATATAAGTGGGATTATAAGTTGCTTAACTTATAATCCCACTTATATTTCACAGTGTTATGCGTACTGTGCAACTAAAGCACGGCGAAAGCCGTTTACAATGAATGAGGGAGGAATACGATATGCAAGCATGGTTAAGCGATCATAAGCTAGTCTCTTATTTAATCATTCTGGGTTTTACGATATACATATTCAATAAAGTATTTCGTGCACAGCAGAAGCTTCCGTTATTTAAAGAAATTTTAGTGTATGCATTGATTGCCTTCGGCTCTTTCGTTCTAATGATATTGCAGGTGGACAAGCTGCCAATCATTCAATGTATGGGAGTAGCCGTTCTTATGATGCTTATGCTCCGTGGTCGTCAATTGTACGACAAATGGAAGGGCAACAAACCAAATGACAGTCCATCTCCAAATGCGGAATCCGGCAAATGAAGTTCGAGGACGCACTATTCAACTGGCTTCAAATCAAGCTGGTTGCTGACGCTCGTCCCGATGACAATGCAGCATTTGAGACACTATCGTTTTTTGAGCAAATATTGACGGAGGATCATGGGTTGACGGAATTTGTAATTACGAAGACCGATGATACGATGGTTCATGTGAAATACGAGAAGGATGGCCGTACGAAACTTCAGCTTTATCCTCGTGAGCTGGGTGAACAGCTCTTGACGGATATTGAATCCAATCCCAAATACAACTGAACTTGAAGGTGGATCATATGAGTAAAGGATCAACAGCATTACCACCAAGAACGGGCTCTCGTCCACCAGCAAAACCAAAAAAGCAGAAGCCACGAAAAAAACGCTCGGCAATGAAAATCTTTTTCTCATTGCTATTTTCAATACTTCTGATCGTAGCTGCGGGTTTAACTTATTTGGTCTTGCAAGCGGATAAAGCCATTGATGAGATTTCATCGCCAGTTGATGAAGAGGTTGTTATACCGCCTGGAGAAGCTGTAAATGAGAAGGCAGTTGCCATGCTTCTGATGGGGATCGATGCTCGTGCTCATGGAGGAGGTTTGAATACGGACGTTATGATGGTCGCTGTATTTAATCCGAATTCGAAGAGTGCTACTATCGTTACCATTCCTCGGGATACTAACATTGATATCGAAGGATATCGAGCTCGCAAAGCCAATAGCTTTTATGCTGATTTCTATATGAATGCGCTCAATAAGAAGAAATTAAGCAAAGAAGCAGCTTATGCGGATGCGAAGCAAGAAGTGCGCAACGTCATGAGTAAGCTGTTCGACATCGACATTAAATACTCTGCAGTCATTAATTTCCAAGGATTCGCAGATGTTGTTGATGCACTTGGCGGCGTGACAGTGGATGTTGATAAGCGTATGAAATACAAGGACTCTGCTGATGGAACAAATATCGACTTGGAACCAGGCGTTCAAACGCTAAGCGGTGAGAAAGCACTAGACTTTGTTCGTTACCGGAAATCAAATAATGGGAAAAACATGTCAAGCGACTTTGAGCGCAATGCTCGTCAAAGCCAAGTTATCGGAGCACTGACGGACAAGATGAAATCATTTGACGGCGTTACGAAGATTGGGTCCGTCATGCAAGCAGTCGGCAAAAACTTGACGCTGGATATGCCTTCCAAAGAAATTAAAAATATGATGACGACTTATTTGGGTTTAAGCCGCAATGATATTACATTCATCCCTCTTGAAGGAACTTGGAGAAGTCCTTATGTTTATATGGACGAAGAGAAGCTGAAGGAAGCTCGGGCTGCACTCCAAGCAAAAATGGCTGAATAACCGTAGACTATAGCTAATATTATAGCTATAATAAATCTACAGAGGCCATTTTTGAAATCTGTTCAGAAGGAGGTCATGCGAATGACCAATACCGTATCCTTAGTATCCGAGCTACCGATCGAAATTTTGCATAAGCAATCTATCGTTCTAATGCACAGAATTGATGCGATTTCTGACGGACTGGCCTTGAACTTTTCTGGTGGGCTTAGTGCGAACGACGACGTCGTAAGCTTGTCCGCTACCCTTGCGTGCGAGGAACCTATTGCTGCGAACACCTTTGTTGTACAGGTTCTCGCAGCTATGAAGAAAGCCTAGTGATAGCTCACTAGGCTTTTTGTGTCTTCAGGGATGCCTTTACAATTTCTTATTCATTTTTGGAGCTTGTTTCTCGAGTTCCTGAGGGATGACATCACGCGGCATTTGCGGAATTACTCTGCCGATAATATCGGCCATCTCCTCGGCAAAGCCGGATATCGGTTTGCCACGTCTTATATCGGCGCCGATTTCATTGATTCGCTGGGACATATCGATATCCGCAGTCACTAGTGCATCTATACCGTATGGATCTTTACGGAATGCTTCGGCTACGGCATATTTGATTGTACCGACTCTAGAACGCTCCATCTTGGCGTCTACATCGATGCCCACAATTGCAGTATTCCCGAACACGACACAGTGCGCGTTCGTTACTCCGTCAATTCCTTTGGCCAACTGCTCCAGATGTACCGCAACCTGTTCCGAGTTTTTAATTTCTTTTTTCCTTGGCTCGGTTTGCTGCGTATGGACACGGCCATTATTTCGTGGAGAGGGTGATGTTTCATTTCGTGCGACGGTGCTGCAACCTGTCGCTACAATCGCAACAATGATCGCTGAAGCAAGCCATTTGTACATGTTTGACACCTCTTTTTTCTCGATGAAAAGCTGATAGTCACCTGTCCGCCATAGTTTACCCGCAGCAGCGATATGCTATGTATGGCCTCTAATGAATATCCAACACCGGGAGGGTTCTCATGAAAAAAATATTCGTGCTCGATACAAATGTGCTGCTTCATGATCCGCAAGCGATTTTTGCTTTCGACGATAATGAAGTCATAATTCCCGCGGTTGTGTTGGAAGAAATTGATTCAAAGAAGAGGTTGGCTGATGAATTAGGACGAAATGCGCGTTCGATCTCGCGTCTGCTCGATAAGATGAGAGAAATAGGCCACTTGCATGAAGGGATTAAACTGCCTAGCGGCGGCTTGCTCAAGGTAGAATTAAATCATCGCAGCTTCATGCGAGTACAAGAAATGTTTGGGGAAATGTCCAACGATAATCGGATTTTGGCGGTTGCGCTGAATTACCATATAGAACAGGAAAATGAGCCGGAGAAACAAAGTATCGTATTAGTTAGCAAGGATGTACTCGTTCGTATCAAAGCTGATGTTCTAGGCTTGCAGGCTCAAGATTATTTATCTGATCGGGTTGTTGTTTCGTCGGAGTTTTATTCGGGCTATATGACGCTTTATGTTCATCCTGCAGTTATAGACGAGTTTTACACTTATCGCTTCCTTACAGTTAACAACATGCACCTCAATATTCGATTAAATCCGAATGAATTTGTGATTTTGCGCGATGAAATGGGAACCTCGAAGTCAGCGCTGCTTAAGGTTAGCCAAGACGGGGCAAGGCTTGAGCCTTTATTTTTAAGCAATGATCCGGTTTGGGGAATAACGGCTCGCAATGCTCAGCAGCGCATGGCGCTTGAGCTGCTTCTAAATGACGACGTGCCGCTCGTGACACTTACCGGCAAGGCTGGTACGGGTAAGACGCTTCTCGCGCTGGCAGCGGGTCTTCTGAAGACGGAGGATGAGCATAAATACAAGAAGCTGCTAATCGCAAGGCCTGTCGTACCTATGGGGAAAGATATCGGATATTTGCCAGGCGAGAAGGAAGAGAAGCTGCGACCATGGATGCAGCCGATTTATGATAATTTGGAGTATTTGTTCGATACGAAGAAATCAGGCGATATTGATAAAATATTGATGGGAATGGGCAGCATTCAGGTCGAGGCTTTAACTTATATTCGCGGCCGATCTATTCCCGGGCAATTCATTATTATCGATGAAGCACAGAACCTTACGAAACATGAGGTGAAAACGATTGTTTCAAGGGTCGGTGAAGGAAGTAAAATCGTTCTTATGGGAGATCCCGAGCAAATAGATCATCCTTATCTGGATTCGATCAGCAATGGTTTGACCCATATTGTGGAGCGCTTTAAAGCAGAAGGCATCAGCGGCCATATGACGCTTGAGAAAGGCGAACGCTCCAAACTAGCCCAATTGGCAGCGGATTTACTATAACGACTGTGCCCCTCTTCGAAGAGGGGCTTTTTTTATTGCAAAAAATTGAAGGTTGTTTGGACAAAAAAACAAATTATTGTTATCCTATTTTTAGTAGTTTTAAGGATGAAAGGAAGAAGGCTGTGACTCCCAGAAAATACGTGCTGGTTTTATTCGGCACATTACTGTTAGCAGCATTATTACTTATCCCATTCTCACGAAATGCGAACCCTACAAGCATCGGAAAGCCTGACGGCAAAACAAATGTTCAACCCGCTCCCGGTACGCTTGTTGTGGATCAGCTGTCTGACATTACTGTAAGCGTTTCCTTGCCGAACATGCAATATCAACAGCTTCAGGAATTAAACCGGAATTTTATGATGAAATACCCTCATATTCAAGTCGAGCTTTCAAATGAGCCGAATAAGGAAAGAGCATATGATCTGTGGACGCTTCAGAGCCAGCAGAGAGAAGCCGCAGATATTATGCTGTTAGATAATGGATGGGTTAGATCATTTGCTGTACGAGGGTTTCTAAAGCCTGCAGACAGCATGATGACAGGTGACACGCTCACCGATCAAATGACAGGATTGCTTGATTCGCTCAGATGGAACGGTTATTTATGGGGCGTACCAAAGGACTTAAACCCATATATCATTGTTTGGAACTCTGCATTGCTTAAGGAGACAGGTCTTAAGGACCCTCCTTCTGACTTTGCTTCCTTTCAAGCCGCCGCTTCAAAAATGATCGAGCTTCATCCGCAAGCGAGTATTGTAAACTGGAGTGCAGGCGATTTGCAGCAGCAGCTAACTTGGTTAGCCGCGTTTCAAACGAAACCATCCAACTTGTTGAAATTGCTTCCGCTGAGTGAGCAGCAGACTCAGCAGCTGGAATGGTTTCAACAAATGGAAGTGAATTTGAGCAGAATCGATGTGGATGCAATCAATCAATTAGCAGAGGAGTTTCAAAATAATAATCTGTTTGCAGCTGTAATTCCGTGGAATCAATACGAGCGTTTAAATGAGGATTTGCGAATGAAATTAACGATTGATCGTGAGCAAGTCTATTATCCATGGTTGAATGGACGAAGCTACGCGATTTCCTCAAACAGCGATGAAGAAGAGGAAGCGATGCTTTGGATTGGGGGAATGACCGAATTAATGAATCAACAGATGACCTATGACCGATTTGGCTTTTTACCTGCAAGATCTTCATTATATTCGTTTAACAGCACCCTTCAAAGCGAGCAAATTCATATCCCGCCTGCTTGGTGGAAAAATGCGCTGAACACTAAGCTCGCAGATGAAAATCTCCCGATTTCAGATCCAATTTGGCCTGAGAAATGGCGTCAAAGGGAGAAGTTATGGAGAATGTTTTCCGATGGCAATTTTCAATTGGCTGAATATATGAAGTCGCTTGCCGCTTTAGAGTGAAATGAAAACAGCCGGCCTCATTTTGCAATGATGGCAGGCTGTTTTTTGCTTGTTAGATGAATAATGACAGCAGCTATAACTTTAGGCTGAGCTTGATGATCAGTTCTCCGTCTTTCATTTCAACAGCGTTCGCTTTAAGAAACGAAACGATTAAATCAGGATAAAAGCCGAGATCGAATTCCTTCTCGAGCGCACTGCGTGTCGTGTCAGGAAGGGAGAAGCCATTAAATATGAGTTCATCGACATGAAATAGGATGGCGTTTTTGGGATCATTTTCGATCGTGTAGTGACCGCTGATTTTTATTTCCATGTTGTCGCGTTTTCCTTGAGCAATGACCTTGTCATCAATGAATTCAAAAGAGAAATGATTGAAGATATCATTTTGCTCGCGAAGGAATGTATTTAAATCATCTTCGGGCACGCGTATGGTGTATTGAAAACCTTTTATTTCGAGCAGCTGCTTGTTTTCTTGTACCCAGCTTGGCAGCTTCTGCATCGCCTTCGAGAGTGCTCGGAAATATTGTTTCACTTCAGCTATTCCTGCTGTTTCCCAGTAAGAAGTAAGCTCCTTCATCAAAATGCGTATGCGATCGGCATCTGATCTGCCAGCTAGCTGCTCGTCAAGCTGCTTCTCAAGCGCAACTACACGCTCTCTCTGCGTTTTGAGCTGTTGTTCAATCGTACTCAGCTCATTCTGCCTAGCTTCAAGCTTCTCATAACCCACTTTAACTTTCTTGTATTGCTCGACATATGTATTCAAGGTATGCTTGTCATGAGTAAGTATAATTTCGGCATAATCCAGCATTTGAAACAACTCCGATAATGAATCGAACGATAAAAGAGCGCTAAGCAAAAAATCTCGTTCTCCCATATAGTAAGCGCGCAGCACATTTCCTGCTTCTTCTTGCTTGTCCGCTATTTGCTGTTCTTGTATGAGCAGCTGCTTCTCCGTGTCCGTCATCGTCAGCATGAGCTGTTGCTTCTGTTCTTGTATGCGGATGATTTCTTTATCGATTTCCACGACAGACAAGCTTTTCTCAAGCAGTGCATGCATATCCGCCTCATCAGCCGGTAGAGGCTCAGCCCAAGCGGGAAGCCGAAACAGGAACAAAAAGATGAGTAGCATCGAAGTGGCTGCGATAGAAAATCGATTGCGCCTGGCTGGCAATGTCAACGGCATCGACCTCCTCAGCATTCATTTTATGCGGCAATCCATTCTATTATATCTTACAATTGGAAAAGGATGAACCTTATGATGATGGAAAACGAGCTCGCAGCCTCAATTGCGGAAAAAATAGCAGGTGCAAAAACGTATGGCAAGCTTGTAGATGAAGATGGAGGCTGGAGTTCAGTCAAATGCATCTCTTTTTTTCAATATATGCAGGCATGTCTATATGATCCGCAATATGGTTATTACCGTTCAGGGCCAATTAGAGTGGGCAAGGAGGGTGATTTTTATACGAGCTCAGGCATTGGGCAGGTGCTTGCTGAAGTTCTAGCGAAATATGCGCTGGACTATGCGGCATTAGTGGATAAGCCGCTTAAACTGATTGAGTGGGGAGCAGGAACGGGGCGATTGTCAGCTCAAATTGCGGCTGCAGGTTGTGAGCGAGACTTGGATTGGAAAAGAAAAATGCAGCCAATTCTAATTGAGGATCATCCTGCGCATGCTGAAGCAGCACGGAATGCTTTTGCAGATATTAGCTGCTTATCGGATGCAGAACCGCTGCTGTCATCCTCGGAAGATGCTTGGGGGGAAACCTGGCTTAAGCAGCCATCGATTGTGCTCGCAAACGAGCTGTTTGATGCTTTTCCCGTACACCGTGTGCAGCTAGTGAATGGAGAACTGATGGAGTTAGGCGTTGCTTATCATGATGAGCGTGGCTTCGTTGAGGTTCAAATGCCGCTTACCGATACTCGGATTACAAATTGGCTTAATCGGGATCATATTCAATTGCTTGAAGGGCAGCAAACGGAGGTGCATGCTGGTGCAGTTGACTTCCTTAATAAGCTTGGAGCCGTAATGACTAGCGGACGTGTCGTCATTATTGATTATGGGCATAAAGCGGAGGAATATGCGGCGGAGCACCGGATGCTTGGTACTCTTATGTGTTATTCGCACCATCAGACGAACACAAATCCATATAGTCGAATTGGGGAGCAGGATATCACTTCACATGTCCCTTTTACCTTTATCCATCATTCTGCTGAAGAGGGCGGTTTTCAAGTAACAAGCTATATGACACAAAAACAATTTTTAATTGAGCACGGCGTAATGAATATGCTTCAAAATCATAACAGTACGGATCCTTTCAGCAAAGAAGCGCGAAGGAATAGAGCGATTAGGCAGCTGCTGCTCAGCGATCAAATGAGTGAGACGTTTAAAGTGATGGTTTTGGAAAAAGGTTAAATCGAATACAAAAAAAGTGTCAGCCCTTAAAGGGCTGACACTTTTTTGTTTAAGGAAAAGAACTCATATGTACTCTTGTTTGTTCTTACCTTAAGCGCATAACGAACCATTATCATTTAGGATAATGGTTGTTCTTTCATGGCTTTGATTAAAGCTTGCCTTGGCGTATTTCGCTGACGCCTTTGTTTAGAACGGCAAGTCCATCTTGAAGACCGACCAATACGTGAAACCCACGAATGAAATGATCATATATCCCCAGAACATTACAATGTAAGTTCTTTCGGAGAAATTCAAGTAGCCTAGAAATACGAAAGCAACGGCTTGTGCAAAAAACAATAGCGCAAATTCCGTCATATGGCCTGCGAAAGCCATAAGTCCGATTACCAGGGTCCAAAAGCCAAGTACCCGATACATACGTGCCATGATAACATCCCCCTTTCGCTGCGACCCGATTTTCTAATGATCATTATAACGTTTGGTGTAATAAGTGTAAACCAAAATACGTGAAGAAATCGCAAATTTTTTGTTTGCATCTAATTAACTCCTGTTGACTTAGATATAGTTTGCTCAAATATAAGAGCTAACATGTATGAGTAATTGAAAATTTGGTTATACAAATTAGTATCCAATAGATTCTATGAACTCTACCAAGGGCATAGAGATAAAGTAAGCGCCTTTACGTTAGGAGGTTTTTGTTGCATGACAGCAGTTAGACAAGATGCGTGGAGTCCGGACGATGATTTAATTCTCGCCGAGGTTACACTACGCCATATTCGCGAAGGTAGTACTCAGCTTGCAGCATTTGAAGAAGTGGGCGAACGAATTGGGCGTACATCCGCAGCATGCGGATTCCGCTGGAACAGTTGCGTTCGCAAAAGGTATGAGGATGCAATACAAATCGCTAAACAGCAGCGCCAGAAGCGAAATTATTTAAAAAAACAAACGATTATCGCAACGCCGCATGTTTCATCGATTGCCGTTTTTGAAACGGAAGAACGTGGATTCAAGCAAGAGAGTGGTGCAATCGAGGAAAGTTTATCGGTAGATGCTGTTATTCGTTTTCTCCGTGGATGGAAGACGACCTATCAGGATTTAACCCGCCAACTCAAATGGTATGAGAAGGAACTGAAAGACAAAGAGGAAGAGCTATACCGTTTGCGTGATCAGAATGAGAGATTGTCCAAAGAGGTTAACAATGTTCAAACGGATTACCGTGCTGTGAACGACGATTACAAGACACTTATTCAAATTATGGATCGTGCAAGAAGGCTTACCGTTTTAACGAATGACGATGAAGCTAAGCCGAGATTCAAGATGGATGCTAATGGCAATTTGGAACGGATTGAATAAGTTATAATGCGTAAATAAGAGGAGCTGGCCATTATTTGGCCGGCTTCTTTTTCTTTTGCGCTTTTTTTATAGAAGAGTCTAGTCGGCTAAACTTGTATCAGTTGCAATATTTTCGGAAAATTTGATACGATGTTTGCTAATATTATTGATGAGCAGCAGTTGGTCGGAAGGAGTATAAGGTGCAGATAGATGTAGTAGGTGGGGGCTCGTTAGGACTGCTCTATGGAGCGAAGCTAGCAGAAGCAGGAGCGGATGTTACGATTTGGACGCGCAGTGAGGAACAGGCTGATGTGCTTGCTAATCAAGGCATTAGGCTTAAGGAGCTAGATGGAGCAAATGAGAAATCGATTCGTATCAAAAGTTTATGGAGCGGGTCTGTTTCAGAACATAGAGAACGTTATGACGTCACAAAACAGAATGCCGACTATCGCTGGGTGCTACTGAGCGTTAAACAATCGGATTTGGATGATGCTTTTCTAAATATGCTTGCTTCGCTTCTTGCCAGCTATGATGGAGAGCGTGTGGCAGTCGTATGTATGCAAAATGGAATTGGACATTTAGAGCGAATTAAAAGCAAACTTCCTACCTATCCGCTATTTGCAGCGGTGACGACAGAGGGAGCGAAACGATTCGATGTTCGTTCGGTTGAGCATACGGGGAAGGGGCAGCTTTGGCTTGGTGAATGGGGAGAAAATGAGCGCAATCAAGATGATTCTCTCGATAACTCGCAAAAAATGTTGATTTCTTTGCTGGAAACGGCAGGATTTACCTCTTTTCTGTCGAAAGACTTGGAGAATCGAATTTTTAATAAGCTGCTTATTAACGCAGTCATTAATCCATTGACGGCAATATTGGATGTGGAGAACGGACAGCTGCCGCTCCATCCTGTCGGCGTCAAGCTTATGCAAGCGCTGTATGAGGAAACCGAGTTGGTGTTAATACATGCTGGAATGAGCTTGCCGGAGAATGGGTGGGAGCTCATTATAAAGGTTTGCAGGCAAACCAGCAGCAATATTTCTTCCATGCTTAGTGACGTAAGAGCTGGCAGAGCGACAGAAATCGATGCCATTAATGGTGGTGTCGTACAGCTGGCTGAGAAGAATAGGCTGCAAGCGCCGTTAAACCAAGCAATAGTTACGATGATTAAAGCACTAAATCTTAAGTCGACTATGAAGGAGTGAAGGCCGATGGAAATGATTTGGGAAAGCATCAAACATGCATACGCTTATTTGGCTGTAATTCCAATCATACCCTTCACCATCATTTTGTTTGGATATGGAGCATATATTCAGGATCGAAAAAAAGCGTTCCGATTGGCAATGGATGTTACGACAGCCTTATTAATTGGCTGCGTTGCTGTATTGTTTGATGAGCTGTTTAACAGCAGATTCGGGATTTACGGCATATTGCTATTCATGCTGCTAGGCGGAGGATTGCTTGGAAACGCCCAATTTCGCAAGCGCGGCGCAGTGGATGCCAAAAAAATATTTCGGACGATATGGCGGCTAAGTTTTTTTACGATGAGCGTGCTGTACATCGTTTTTATGTGCATCGGCATCGGTAAAATGTTTCTGACTGCTTAACTCAAATAATAAATTGCTAAACGCCTCTCCCGAGCAGAGGTGTTTTTGTTTTGACGGACGGCTTCACCATTGTGTACAATTAAAATGTTCAGTTTTACAATATGAAGTCGTACTAGCGACTATTAAGCGGGAGGTTACGGGCTGCGCTATGAGAACAGATACTTATGCATTGCCTATTGCACAGCCTTTGACAGAGGCTTATATACATCAAAACGATGACCGCATTGAAGCTTTATATGGCTATCATGCGGGAGTTGATCAAGATTGGGTTAAACGCTTTAATCGTTTGGAGCAAAGCGGAGAGGTTAGAGCTGATGCAGCTCAAGTAGCTCGCGCGCTTCGTGCTTACAATGAAGCGATTAACGCTGATCCAGAAGTTTTTGCTTCCATTTCTGCGATGGCAGAGGGGGCTCCGGTCGTGGTTGGAGGTCAGCAAGCTGGTTTATGGACGGGTCCGCTGCTTGTCATACATAAAGCGGTATCCATCATAGGTGCGGCCAAAGCTGCAAGTGAGCAGCTGGGGCGGACGGTTGTTCCTGTATTTTGGGTAGCCGGTGAAGATCATGACTGGGATGAAGCGAACCATGCCTACGTTATTACAACGGAGCAGGAGCTTCGCAAGTTGTCAGTTGCGCGTCCTGAAGGTGCGCGTACTGCTGTAAGCCGCACGATGATTGCAGCAGAAACATGGGAAGAGCTGCTTGTTGAGCTTGAACAATCGCTTCCGCATTCGGAGTTCAAACCTGTGATGCTAGAGGAACTGCGCCAAATGTCGAAACAAGCGAAATCATTATCTGTTTTTTTTGCTATGATATTGAGTCATTTATTCGGAAAACACGGCTTAGTATTAATGGATGGCGATCATGAGGATATTCGTCGTATAGAAGCGCCTATGTTCAGGAAGCTGATTGAGAAGAACGATGAATTAGAGCATGCTTATGCTGCTGCTGCAGATAAGGTGAGTGAGCTTGGTTACAGCCTTCAAGCGGATGTAACGGCTGGCAGCTCGAATCTTTTTCTCTTCAACTCGGATAACGGCGAAGAAAGAACGCTTCTTCACAAGAAGGATGGAAAATTCCAAGACCGTAAAGAGCAAGTTTCGCTAACGGAGGAACAGCTCCTTCGGATCGCTGACGAGCAGCCGCAGCAGCTTAGCAATAACGTTCTGACGCGGCCGCTTATGCAGGATTATTTATTCCCTGTTCTTGCGACTGTGCTTGGTCCTGGGGAAATTGCCTATTGGGCTTTAACTGGAGAAGCATTCCGCACGCTGAATATGGAAATGCCCATTATCGTGCCGCGTATGTCTTATACTTTAATTGAAGGAACAGTTGCCAAGCACATGGATAAGTATGAGCTTTCCTTTGAGGATGTTATGGAACATTTCGAAGAGAGCAAAGGGAAATGGCTGAAGGCACAAGATGGCTTGTCCATTGAACAGCAGTTTGCCGAAGCAAGAGATACGTTTGAGCAGCTATATAAACCGCTTCTTGAGCTTGCAACTTCCGTTCAACCGTCGCTCTCTAAGCTTGGGGATACGAATTTGCAAAAAATAGTAGAGCAAATCAACTACATGGGCTCAAAAACGGTAGATGCCTTCAACAAACAATTTGAAGCATCCACACGTCAGCTTGATCGTATCCATCTGTCGATTAACCCGCAGAACAAGCCGCAAGAGCGAGTACTTAATATGGCAGCCTATTGGAATCGTTACAGCCTGATTTGGCTCGATAAGCTGCTTGAAGCGCCATTTAGCCGTACTGGTGGACATGAAATCGTTTATTTATGAAATATGAGGAGGCAAATGGAATGAGTACAGCAAATAAAAGCATCGTAGCCGATCTATCATTGGCACCTGAAGGCCGTTTGAAAATTGATTGGGTAGCTGCGCATATGCCGGTATTGAATACGATTCGCGAGCAATTCGAAAAGGAACAGCCTTTTAAAGGACTGAAAGTTACAATTGCTCTTCATTTGGAAGCGAAAACCGCTTATTTGGCTAAGGTTGTTAAGGCTGGAGGTGCTGATGTTACTATAACAGGCAGCAACCCGCTATCAACACAAGATGATGTTTGTGCCGCTCTCGTTGAGGATGGCATTACTGTATTTGCCAAATATAATCCAAGTGCTGAAGAATTTAAAGCACTTAATATTAAAGCGCTGGAATGGAAGCCTGATCTTATCATTGATGATGGCGGCGATCTTGCAACGATTCTAAATTCGGAGCACCCGGAGTTTGGCGAAAACCTGCGCGGCGGTGCGGAAGAAACAACGACAGGCATTATTCGATTGAAAGCGATGGAGAAAGACGGTTCATTGAAATTCCCTATGGTCGCTGTTAACGATGCATATTGCAAGCATCTTTTTGATAACCGCTATGGTACTGGGCAATCCGTATGGGACGGTATTAATCGCACAACGAATTTGATGGTTGCGGGCAAGACCGTCGTTGTTGTCGGTTATGGCTGGTGCGGAAAAGGTGTAGCCATGCGTGCGAAAGGTCTTGGCGCAAATGTTGTCGTAACTGAGATCGATGCGATTAAAGCGGTCGAAGCTTATATGGACGGTTTCGCGGTAATGCCGATGATCGAAGCGGCTAAGGTTGGTGAGTTTTTCGTAACGGTTACCGGAAATCGCGATGTTATTCGCGGAGAGCACTACAAGGTGATGAAGGACGGGGCGATCATTTCCAACGCAGGTCACTTTGACGTCGAAGCAAACAAACCAGAACTTGCAGCATTATCTTCAAGTGTACGAACCGTTCGCCGCAACATCGAAGAATATAAGCTGGAGGATGGACGCAGCATTTACTTGCTGGCAGAAGGCCGCCTTGTTAATTTGGCTGCTGGCGATGGTCATCCTGCAGAAATTATGGATATGACGTTTGCACTGCAAGCTGTTGCACTAAAATATGTAAATGAGCAGTACAAAACGATTGGAAACAAAGTAGTCAATGTTCCTTATGAGCTCGATGAGCAGGTAGCGAGACTGAAGCTGCAATCTCTAGGCTTTGGCATTGATCAGCTGACAGCGGAGCAATCGGCATATTTGGACAGCTGGAAAGAAACAGAATAGAGCATTGATGAAGCCGCGAGCAATCGCGGTTTTTTTTATGTGGAGATAAAAGATGCAATTGATTCGTTTACACCGATGTTTAGATCGGGCGGATGTAAGGGTTTTGATGGACAAAGTTGTAACCTTTTATTCCCAGATTGCGTCTAGAGGTAAATAAAAGCAAGGGGGTATTTTCTTGTATAGACATAAAAAAGGGATATTTGCATTTATTTCAATTGTTTCTCTGGTTATTCTGCTTGTTGGATGCGCTTCCTCAGAAGGGGATACGAGCAGCTCTAAAAACTCGGCTTCTGAACAGATGTTATCAACAACAGCTTCTAGAAACGTAGAAACTGAGATGAGCTATACCTTGAATGACAATGCTGCTAAAGCAGAAGAGGCTCCAGCTGAGGGATCGGGCGAGAGCAAAGCATCTGGCGGGGGAATTGATGCTCAGCTGGCAATTGGCACGGATGGATTCAACCAGAAAATTATTTATACCGCTAATTTAAGTATGCAGGTGGACGATTTAGCTTCTGCAGCAACCTCGCTGCGCAATGCCATTCATCAAAGCGGCGGTTATCTTTTGCAATTTCAAGATACGAAGCACGAGGGGGAAATTGGATCAAGCTATACGATTAAAGTTCCAGCTGCAGGGTTTATGTCGTTCATTGATCG
Source organism: Paenibacillus sp. MCAF9 (assembly GCF_052114265.1). Classification (NCBI taxonomy): domain Bacteria; kingdom Bacillati; phylum Bacillota; class Bacilli; order Caryophanales; family Paenibacillaceae; genus Paenibacillus; species Paenibacillus sp. MCAF9. The sequence continues at coordinate 140,040 of NZ_JBFREL010000006.1, read as the reverse complement.
GATTGAGCAAATCAAACATAATGAATTTGAACGCAATATCGGCGGCAAGGACGTATCTGAGGAATATGTGGATCTTGAATCCAGGCTGAAAGCGAAGCAGCTTGTTGAAGCTAGACTGCTCACCATGATGGATAAAGCGACAAAGGCTGATGATCTGTTAAAGTTTTCACAGCAGCTCTCAAGTGTGCAGGAGGAAATTGAACGAATCAAAGGAAGAGTTCGCTATTTGGATAATAATGTAGCTTTCTCGACGGTGGAGCTGCGCCTGTACCAAACGAATCAAACACTAAAAAATAAAAGTATCGAAAAACCACATTTAGGTGGCAGGATGTCGGACGCGCTAGTTAACAGCACAAAAGTAGTTTGGGATGCCATCAATCTATTGTTAGTTATTTTAGCAGGTGCATTGCCTGTATTAGCTATATTGGCTGTTATTTCAATCCCAATCCTTTGGTTTTATCGAAGAAGGAAAGAGACGGCGCCGAAGCCATCCAAGCCTGAAGAAGAGCAGCCGCCAACGCTGTAATGATTAATAATCTTTAATAGTGTGAAATATTTTAGAAAATCCTGCTCACAGAGCAGGATTTTTATTTTAGGTGGCGAACTACTGTTACTAGGTGGGGAAAAGTGGGGCAAAGTGGTGGAAATAGGGGAAGGGGTGGTTCAAAGTCATGTTTATGGGTGAATATCAACATAGCATTGATGAGAAAGGCCGAATCATCATACCTTCGAAATTCCGCGAATCGCTTGGAGCCTCTTTTATTGCAACCCGTGGATTAGATAATTGCTTATTCGTATATCCCATGAGTGAGTGGACTGTTTTGGAGCAAAAGCTGAAAACATTGCCTCTTATGAAATCAGATGCGCGAGCATTTACCCGGTTTTTCTTTTCCGGAGCAACCGAATGTGAGCTGGATAAACAGGGAAGGGTAAATATACCTAGCCATCTTCGTGAATATGCGAAGCTGGACAAGGATTGCATGGTGCTCGGCGTTTCTAGTCGCGTGGAAATTTGGAGCAAGCAGACTTGGGACGGTTATTACGAACAATCCGAACAAACCTTTAACGAAATCGCCGAAAAGCTCGTTGATTTCGATTTCAACTTCTAGAATAGACAACAAGAATGGAGGGCTTAGGCGTGTTTCAGCATATTACAGTACTTTTAGAAGAAGCGGTTGACGGTTTGGCTATAAAGCCAGATGGCATCTACGTCGATTGTACGCTTGGGGGTGCAGGTCACAGCGAATTAATAGCCTCCCGGTTAGGCGAAGGAGGACGGTTGATCGCTTTCGATCAGGATGACTGGGCGCTGGAAAATGCTCGTGTTAGGCTTGCTCCTTATTTAGATAAGGTAACACTCGTAAGAAGCAACTTCCGCGATTTGGAGCAGGAGCTTAGAAATTGCAACGTTCCGATGCTGGATGGCGTTCCGCAAGTCGATGGCATATTGTTCGACCTTGGCGTATCCAGCCCGCAGCTAGACGAAGCCGAGCGCGGCTTCAGCTATAACCATGATGCCCCGCTCGACATGCGCATGGATCGCGAGGGTGATCTAACCGCTCATGAAATCGTCAATACTTGGGACGAGCGTGATATATCCCGCATTTTGGATCGTTACGGTGAAGAGAAGTTTGCTCGGTCCATCGCTAGAAATATTGTGAAGGCCCGAGAAAAGGCGCCTATTGAGAAGACTGGTGAATTAGCTGAATTGATAAAAATATCGATTCCTGCTGCAACTAGGCGCACAGGCGGGCATCCCGCAAAACGCTCCTTCCAAGCGCTTCGTATCGCAGTAAACGATGAGCTGGGAGCAGAAGAAGAAGCTTTGGAGCAAACGATTCGCTGTTTAGCCCCTGGCGGCAGAGCATCGGTGATCACTTTTCATTCGCTTGAAGATCGCATATGCAAGCAATTGTTTGCAAAGTTTGTGGAGAAATGTACATGCCCGCCCGATTTTCCGTTATGTGTATGTGGCAATGCTGGGAAAGTGAAATTAGTCAATCGTAAGCCGATCGTACCTTCAGAGAGAGAGCTAGAGCTCAACCCGCGTGCAAGGTCGGCCAAGCTTAGAGTTGCAGAAAAATTGTAAGAGGGGGATTTGAATTGGCGTATGTGAATGGCAATTTAGCGCTGCAGCCTAAGCGAAAGCAGGATCAGCAACCGGTTATCAAGGAAACGAAGCGGCTTGTTAAAACTCGTAAATCCTTACCGGTTCAGGAGAAGTTGTTGTATATGTTTACTGTATTAATGTGCGTTGTAGTTGCTGGTGTCATTATTTTACGCTACGCACAAATCTATGACATGAGCCTCGAAATTAAAAAGTTGAATAGCGAATACCAGACGATGAATGTAGAGATGGAAGACTTGAAGAAACAAGTAGAGATGCTCAGTGATTCAGAACGTATACGCAAGCTTGCAGAGACCCAAGGGATGGTTAGCTCTATTGAGAGTGGAATTACCGTAAATACTGGTGACGACGCGATAAAATCAGCAATGAGTGAATAGGGTGAGCGATGATGAAAAAAAGAATTAGATTGCGGACACTATTGTTTGGAGGGGTAATGACCCTCCTTTTTCTTGTTTTAATAAGCCGAATTTATATTGTGCAAGTAGTAGAAGGCGCCAAATGGTATGGACTTGCAAAAGAAAGATGGTCAACAGAAGAAAAGATGCTGGCCAAGCGGGGCACGATCGCCGATCGTAACGGGAGTGTTCTGGCAATGGATACGATCGCTTATAATGTGACGTTAAATCCGAAGCTGATTAACGATCAGGAACTTGCAGAAGAAATTATAAATGGCTTGCATGACATCCTTGGCACTTCTAAGGAAGAGCTCCGGAAAAATGTAACTGCCAAAAAAGAAGACGGGAATTACTTTGTATATCGGGAGGTGCGTAGCGGAGGCTGGCAAATTGACAAAGCACATGCCGATAAAATTAAACAGTTCCGTGAAGATTTAGCCAAAGAAAAGGAGGTATATAGCGTCGGCATCGATTTGCAAGAAAATTTAAAACGGTATTATCCTAAAAATTCTCTAGCTGCACAGCTTGTCGGTTATTTGGATAAAGAGGGAGTCGCCATGACTGGCGTTGAAGCTTCATTCAATGAGCAGCTCTCGGGTGAGGATGGCTATATCAAGTATGAGAAGGACGGTAAACGCGTTCAGCTCACGGAGGGTGAAGTAGACTACAAGCCAGCCAAAGATGGTCAATATGTACAGCTGACGATCGATAACGAAATTCAGCATTATGTGGAGGAAGCGCTGCAGGAAATTATGAAAACCTATTCTCCTAAGAGCGCTACAGCGATTGCGGCTGATCCAAATACGATGGAAATATTGGCGATGGCAAACATGCCGCAATATAATCCGAATGAATATTGGAAAAACAACTCGAACTCTTACAATCATGCGATTAAGTCTTTATATGAGCCCGGCTCAACCTTCAAAATTGTAACGCTGGCTTCAGCGGTTGAAGAAGGTTTGTTTAATCCAGATGAATTATACAAATCAGGTCAAATCAAACTGAAAGGTGTACCTAATCCAATCCGTGATATTAAGCGAGAGGGATGGGGAACCATATCATTTTTGGATGGCTTGAAATATTCAAGTAACGTTGCCTTCGTCAAGCTTGGTTATGAGAGACTAGGGGAACAGAAGCTGAGAGAATATTACACGAATTTTGGATTTGGGCAAAAAACAGGCATTAAGCTTGGGAATGAGCTAAGCGGTACGATTAACTTTAAATACCCGAGTGAGATTGCGAATGCTACCTTTGGACAAGGGGTAGTTACGGTTACGCCTATACAACAGGTTGCAGCAGTCGCGGCAGTAGCTAACGGCGGAAAGCTGCTTCAACCACAAATCGTAAAAAGCATGACAGATCCGTCGACCAAAACGACGACGACTTTCGAACCGAAGATGGTTCGCCAAGTGATCTCAGAGGAAACCTCTAAAAAAGTCGGTGAGTATTTGGAGCAGGTTGTATCGGATCAGGATAAAGGCTCCGGTAAAAACGCTTATATCGAGGGTTACCGTGTAGCAGGTAAAACAGGAACCGCTCAAAAGGTTACTACGGTAAATGGTAAAAGCGGCTATTCCGACTCCAAATATGTTGTTTCGTTTATTGGCTATGCGCCGGTTGATAATCCGAAAATCGTCGTTTATGTTGTCGTAGATGAGCCGAATACTACTTTTGCTTCAGGAGGAAAGATCGCTGCTCCAGCTTTTAAACAAATCGTTCTCAAAAGCTTGCGTAAAATGGGAGTAGCTCCTAACTATCCGGCTGGTTCTGCAAACTCGAAGAAGGAAGCGACAATAACGGTTCCAGATTTAACAGAGTTTAAAGTTCAACAAGCGAAAGCGGAATTAAAAGCAAAAGCCATGACATTTGATTTAATCGGAAACGGTAAAACCGTGCTGCAGCAAATACCTGCTCCAGGTTCAGCCGTACATCCGACACAGCGAATATATTTAATAACGGAGCAGCGTGAAAAGCTGGCTATTCCTGATTTGACAGGGGTTTCGCTGCGGGATGCTCTCGAATTAACCTCTCTTATCGGCATTCGACTCATTCCGGAGGGGCAAGGATTTGTTGTTTCTCAGAAGGAAGAGACTTTGAATAAAGTAAGAGTGCTGAAAGTTGTACTTGCTCCTCCGACAGGCAAAGAAGGCCAATCCGGCAATGCGGAAACAAACCCTGATGCGGCAGAAGGCGGCGATAAGGGGAGTGAGGCTGGAAAAGAAGATGAAGCTGGCACGAACGGAGGAACCTCCGGAGGCCAGACAACTTCAAATGGGGATCAGGCTGCTAATTCCAATACAGGCAGTAATGGGAACGCTGCTCCTGAGTGATCCATATACCGAATTTTCAAGGAACTAATACGATGTTGCTTAAAGCTTGTTCTATCGTCCGCTTGTCCCGAATAATCTGGGAATGAGCGCAATTGAGCGCTCCTTTCGAAACGGTCAAGCGGAGGGGGAACAAGCGATGAAGGTATCTAATGTAACGGTTAGACGACGTTTATTTATCGTGCTCATACTTGCTGGGGTGTCATTCCTAGCATTATGTGTGAGACTTAGCTTTGTACAACTATGGCAAGGTGAGCAGCTGGCGGATAAAGCAGAGGATTCATGGAGACGCAACATCCCCTATGTAGCCAAACGAGGCGAAATCGTTGATCGCAACGGTATTCAGCTCGCCTACAATGTAAGCTCACCTACCGTGTATGCGATTCCTGTCCAGATCAAGGATCAACAGGCAGCAGCAGCAGCGCTTGCCCCTTTGCTCGACATGTCGCAAGAAACGCTCTATAAAAAAATTAAAACACGAGCGTTGATCGTTAAGCTAGGCCCAGGCGGGAGAAAAATTACGATTGATAAAGCTGAACAAATACGTGAGCTAGGTCTTGATGGCATCGTTGTAGCTGAAGACAACAAACGATTTTATCCCTTCGGCAGTTTAGCGGCGCATGTGCTAGGTTTTACGGGGATCGACAATCAAGGCTTAACCGGTGTAGAAGCAAAATATAATACAGAGTTAAGCGGTATCGGAGGCAGCGTATCCTTCTTGTCAGATGCAGCGGGCAGACAAATGCCTAATTCTTCGGACACCTACGTGGAACCTAAGGACGGGCTTACGATGCAGCTTACGATCGATAAGCAAATTCAGACGGTTATGGAACGTGAGCTTGATCAAGCGATGACGAATTTACAGCCTAATGGTATAATCGCGATTGCGATGGATCCGAACAACGGTGAAATTTTAGGCATGGCGAGCAGACCTACCTACGAGCCAGACAAGTATCGAGAGGTTCCAACTGAGGTTTATAATCGAAATCTTCCTATTTGGATGACATACGAGCCAGGCTCTACCTTTAAAATAATTACGCTTGCTGCAGCCCTTGAGGAAAAAAAGGTTGATTTGAAAAACGAACGTTTTTTTGATCCAGGCGCTATTGAGGTGGGGGGTGCTAGACTTCGCTGCTGGAAAAAGGGCGGACATGGCAGTCAGACTTTCCTTGAGGTTGTTGAAAACTCCTGTAACCCCGGGTTTGTAACGCTTGGTCAGAGGCTGGGCAAGGACAAACTATTTGATTACATTAAGAACTTTGGCTTCGGGACGAAGACGGGCATCGATATTGGCGGCGAAGAAAATGGGATCTTATTCAAGCTTAGTCAGGTCGGTCCGGTGGAACTTGCCACTACGGCTTTTGGCCAAGGGGTCTCCGTTACACCAATTCAGCAAATAACGGCTGTTTCCGCAGCAATTAACGGCGGAACGCTGTATAAACCCCATGTAGCAAAAGCATGGATAAACCCGGAGACGGGAGCGACCGTAGAAACGGTAGAATCGGTTGCGGTTAGAAAGGTTATTTCGGAGGAAACGTCCAAGCAGGTGCGTGAAGCGCTTGAGAGCGTCGTAGCCAAAGGAACAGGCCGCAATGCCTTTATTGACGGGTATCGCGTAGGCGGCAAGACGGGTACTGCTCAAAAGGTTATTAACGGACGTTATTCCCCTAATGAGCATATTGTATCTTTTGTTGGCTTTGCTCCAGCAGATGATCCGAAGATCGTCATTTATGTAGCGGTTGATAATCCGCAAGGGATTCAGTTCGGCGGAGTCGTTGCAGCGCCGATCGTTCGCAATATGCTGGAGGATGCGCTCACCATTCTGGAAGTTCCGGCTCGTGAGAAGCAGATCGACCGTATTTATAAGTATGGAGAAACACCTATTGTTACAGTTCCGAACTTGATTGGCAAGACGGTATCGGATTTGTATGAGGATATGAATATGAATTTCAATCTGACTTCCGCAGGTTCTGGGAAAACGGTCATACGCCAAGCTCCAGCTGCTGGAACCCGTGTAGATCGCGGATCAACGATTCGGATCTATTTGGGCGAAGAAGATAATATATCCCACTCGCATTGACTATAATGGTAGTTAACGAGGGTGCAGCAGGCGGGGAAGTTTGTCCGCCGGCGCTTAAGGGAGGAGCTGGGCAGATGCGATTAAAGGATGTTGCGGAATTGCTTATAGCCTCACGGCTAGTAGGCGATGGGGAAACGGAACTGACTGGCATTGAGACGGATTCACGAAGCGTAATTGAAGGGCAATTGTTTATTTGCTTGAGAGGCCACACCGTTGATGGTCACGCGTTTGCTTCGGAGGCAGTTGCCGCCGGAGCAGCAGCGCTAATAGCGGAACGAAAGCTGGACCTGTTGGTGCCCCAAATTATTGTAAGAGATTGCCGCCTTGCCATGGCTGTAATTGCTAATTATTATTATAGACAGCCTAGTCAAACCCTGAAGCTTATCGGTGTAACGGGGACGAATGGCAAGACGACAACAACTTATTTGATAGAGCAAATTCTAAATGACCAGAGTAAGCCTACCGGCGTGATTGGTACGATTGAACGTCGATATGCGGGAAAATCGTTCCCTATGACCAGTACGACGCCTCAAACATTGCAGCTTCAAAGCTATCTCGGGGAGATGCGTGATGCGGGCACGCAATATTGTGCAATTGAAGTGTCCTCCCATGCTCTCGAGCAAGGACGGGTGAAGGGCTGCAGATTCCGAACTGCAGTATTTACTAATTTGACGCAGGACCACTTGGATTATCATGAAACGATGAGTCGATACGCTGCGGTAAAGGGATTGTTCTTCTCGCGACTTGGCAATGTGTATGCATCTGCGGAAAACGAAAGATCTTATGCGGTTCTTAATGCAGACGATGCTTTATCTGCAGAATATGCCGAGCTCACAGCGGCAGAGGTTATCACTTATGCAATTGATAAAGAGGCAGACGTTCGGGCAACGAATATTCGAATAACTGCACAGGGTACGACCTTTCATGTTGACACATTCAGAGGCGAGCAGGACATCACATTGCAAATGGCTGGGAAGTTCAACGTATACAACGCGCTTGCCGCTATAAGCGCTGTACTTCTTGAAGGCGTGGAACTAGAGGCGATTGCACACAGTTTAAGCAAAATTCCCGGCGTTCCCGGACGGGTTGAAGCGGTTAATGCGGGACAGGATTTTGCTGTAATTGTAGATTATGCTCACACACCTGATGGGCTTGAAAATGTACTCAGAGCTATTCAACAATTTGCAGAAAATCGAATTATATGTGTATTTGGCTGCGGCGGTGACCGTGATCGCTCCAAGCGGCCGCTAATGGGGAATATTGCAGTGAAATACGCGGATTACGCAATCATAACATCGGATAACCCACGTTCGGAGCCGCCTGATTCCATATTAAAGGATATTGAAGCTGGATTAATAAGCAGCAGAATTGATCCTTCATTTTATAAATTAATCGTTGATCGCAAGGAAGCAATTGAAAAAGCGGTTGAAATGGCAAGCCTCGGCGATGTAGTATTGATTGCGGGGAAAGGTCATGAAACCTACCAAGATATTAACGGAGTCAAATATCCATTTGACGATCGAAAAGTAGCGAAAGCAGCGATAAGGGGAATCATACAGTGATTAAACGTACTATTAAACAAATTGCCGAAATGAGCGGCGCTAGATGGAATGGAAATCATGCAGAGCTTAACATAACAGGAGTAACAACTGACTCGCGGCAAGCTGCTGCGGGCCAGTTGTTCGTTCCGATCGTAGGCGAGCATTTTGACGGGCATGCCTATTTGGAGCAAGCTATTGCAAATGGAGCGGTTGCTGCGCTTTGGCAGAAAGGCCGCGAGGTTCCAGCATCTCTTGAGGGAGTGCCGCTTCTTATTGTTGGGGATACGCTGGTTGCATTGCAGCGCCTTGCAACAGCTTATCGCAGTGAACTTGTCACTCGTGTTGTTGGCATTACAGGCAGCAATGGCAAAACAACGACAAAGGATATGGCAGCTGCTATTCTCGGCACAACTTATAAAGTGCATAAGACTGAAGGCAATTTGAACAATCACATCGGCTTGCCTCTGACGGTGCTGAGGCTTGAAGAGGACACGGAAGTAGCCGTGCTCGAGATGGGAATGAGCGGCTTCGGCGAGATCGAGCTGCTGACGAAGATCGCACAGCCTGATGCCGCTATTATTACAAATATCGGCGACGCGCATATGCTCCAGCTTGGCTCAAGAGCCGGTATTGCGAAGGCGAAGCTTGAAATAGCGCTCGGGCTCAGCGAGGATGGTTTACTGCTATACAATGGCGATGAACCACTTCTGGAAGCAGAGCTTGAGCGTTCAATACTTCCAGCAGGCATCGTACGCCGTACATTTGGGTTATCGATGCAAAATGAATGGTCAGCATCTGGCATCAGCATTGAATCGGAAGCGACGACCTTTACTGCTATTTATAATGGAACTGCCAGTGGCCTCGGAACTGTTCGAATTCCTGTCCCAGGGCAGCATAATGTCAGCAATGCGCTCGCTGCAATAGCGATTGGCCGCTTCTTCGGAGTTCCAGCTGCAAAAATTGTTGAAGGTCTAAGCCATCTTAAGCTGACAGGCATGCGCATTCAGCCAGTTCGCGCGTTTAATGGCACTATGTTATTGAACGATGCTTATAATGCCAATCCGACTGCCGTTCGCGCGGCGATTGATCTGGTAGAGCAACTAGACGGCTATAGCCGCAAATGGATCGTGCTAGGCGATATGTTAGAGCTCGGGCCAGAGGAGCAGACGCTTCATTTTGAAGTAGGTGCATATATAACGCCAAGCAAGGCGGATGCGGTTCTTACCTTCGGACCTTTGGCAAAACATATTGCTGAGGGCGTGAAGTCGCAATTCCCTAACGCAGGCGCGAATGATGTGATTAAACATTTCGAAGATAAAAATGAGCTGACGCAATGGCTGAGGGAGCAAATGCAGCCAACGGACATCGTGCTCATAAAAGGTTCACGCGGCATGCAGATGGAACAGATTGTCCAAGCATTGGAAGTGGGGTGAGGAAATGGATATGATGGTCATTTTATTTTCGATTGGCGCTTCATTCCTGCTAGCGGTTCTACTCGGACCATTGTTCATTCCAGTGCTCCGCCGCTTAAAGTTTGGGCAGCAGATTCGTATGGAAGGTCCGCAAAGCCATTTGAAAAAAAGCGGTACGCCAACGATGGGCGGCATTATCATTATGGTTGCTCTAATGATCGCGTTCCTGAAGTTTTCTGATAAAACGGCTGAATTTTGGGTGCTGCTGACCGCATCACTTGGATTTGGTCTTGTCGGCTTTTTGGATGATTACATCAAAATTGTATTTAAACGTTCTTTGGGGCTAACGGCAAGACAAAAGCTTTTTGGTCAACTTCTATTTTCTATAATCGTGTGTGCAATGCTCTATAATATGGGGCACAGCACCGAAATATCAGTGCCTGGTACAGGCTGGGGAATTGATTTAGGCTGGTTTTACTATCCGCTTGTCGTCATCATTCTTTTTGCAGCAAGCAATTCAGTTAATTTCACCGATGGTCTTGACGGTTTGCTGGCTGGGACGAGTGCCATCGCATTTGGTGCCTTTACTGTAGTTGCTTTACAAACGTCAGCTCATGAATCAGCAGTATTCTCTGCAGCTATGGTAGGCGCTGTTTTAGGTTTTCTAGTATTCAACGCACATCCAGCAAAAGTGTTTATGGGAGATATGGGCTCGCTAGGAATAGGAGGCGGTATTGCAGCAGTCGCTATTTTGACCAAAACGGAGCTGCTCCTTATCGTAATCGGCGGTGTTTTTGTACTTGAGATGCTTTCTGTTATATTACAGGTAGGCTCCTTCAAGCTTAGAGGGAAGCGTATTTTCAAAATGAGTCCCATTCACCATCATTTTGAGCTCGTTGGTTGGTCCGAATGGAAGGTTGTTACTGTGTTTTGGTTTGTAGGCATCGTGTTTGCAGCAATTGGTTTACTATTTGTTATACTATAGAAATAAAGCTTACGAAAAAGCGGCTTTTATTTGATTAAGAGCCGCTTTATGCATACATAGAAGGGACTGTCAGTTATGAATCATCCGGCATCTTATGAAGGCCGCCGAGTTGTCGTCTTAGGCTTGGCTAGAAGCGGGGTAAGCGTCGCAAAAGTATTTCATCAATTAGGCGCAGAAGTTGTAGTGAACGACATGAAGGAACGTGAATTATGCCCCGAAGCGGACGAATTGACTGCTTTGGGCATTTCTGTGCTATGCGGTTATCATCCAGATGACCTAATTACAGAAGAAACAGCGCTCCTTATCAAAAACCCTGGTATCCCATATACGTCTACTCCAGTGCAGAGGGCAGAGGAGCTTGGCGTTGAGGTCATTACGGAGGTAGAAGCTGCTTATTGGCTTTCTCCTGCACCGATAATAGGCATTACAGGCTCAAACGGCAAAACAACAACGACGACTTGGATCGGCGAAATATTAAGCGCAGCTGGCTTGAATCCCATCGTGGCAGGCAATATCGGTCGCCCTCTATGCGAAGCAGCCTTGGAAGCGACGCCCGATCAATGGATCGTTGCTGAGCTAAGCAGCTTTCAATTGAAAGGAACAAGCGAGTTCCGTCCGCATATTGCTCTCTTGCTTAACATTGCAGAGACGCATTTGGATTATCACGGCGATATGGATGACTACGTCAATTCAAAAGCAAAACTTTTTGATAACCAAACGGAAGATGATGTTGCTGTCGTCAACTGGGATGACCCGGAATGCCGCGCGCTTTCGGAGTTTCTTATCGCACAGCTGCTGCCTTTCTCTATATATGAGCGACTGGATGCGGGCATTTACATTGATCCGCCATATGAGCGGGACAACGGAGACGCACAAAATGATGAAGCCGCTGTGGATAGACAAATTGTATTCCGCCAGTCTGAGGACTCGGAAATTAACATTTTGCCCGTTTCAGAGCTAGGCATACCAGGCCGCCACAACGCCGCTAACGCGCTTGCTGCCATTGCGGCGTGTTTGGCTGCTGGAGTTGCACCAGAGCGTCTTGTAGAACCGCTGCAGTTGTTTAGAGGCGTGGAGCACCGCCTGGAGTTCGTCCGTGAAGTGAATGGTGTCAAATATTATAATGATTCGAAAGCGACAAACCCGGTTGCAACGATGATGTCCGTTCGCTCGTTATCCGCACCGATCGTTCTAGTGGCTGGAGGACTTGACCGCGGCTCTGACTATATGGAGCTTGTACCTTTATTCCGCGACCGCTTAAAGGGGCTTGTTGCTTTAGGCGAAACGAGAGAAAAGCTCTCCCGTGTAGCAGAGCTGGCAGGTTTAGCTAAGGTGGAAATCGTCGAACCTAGTGAGGACGCCGAGTCCGTCCTTCAGCAAGCGGTGAAACAAGCTGCAGCTATCGCAGAGCCTGGTGATATCGTTTTGTTGTCGCCTGCATGCGCAAGCTGGGATATGTTTACATCGTATGAGCAAAGAGGGCGCATTTTTAAAGATTCGGCGCATACCTTGTAAGTAGGGGGCATGTCCCTACTTTCCCATGCTAAGAGGTGTGTTCGCTATGGCCAAAGCGCGTTCTGCCCCGGATATTTGGATGCTGACTGCAATTGGGCTCATTCTCGCTATCGGGTTGATTATGGTGTACAGCGCTAGCGCAGTGCTTGCTTTTCATGAATTCGGTGATCGTTTTTACTATGTAAAGCGTCAGGTGCTATTTGCTGGACTCGGTATAGGCGCGTTGTTGTTTACGATGAATACGCATTATACGGTTTGGAAAAAGTGGGCGCCAATGGCTTTATTGGTTTGCTTCGGCCTTCTTCTGCTCGTGCTGATCCCTGGTGTCGGCGTCGTTCGCGGCGGCGCACGCAGCTGGCTTGGCATTAGCTCCTTCGGTATTCAGCCTTCTGAATTTATGAAGCTGGCGATGATATTATTTTTAGCAAAATGGCTCTCTGAGAAGCAGCAAACGATTACGCAGTTCACAAAAGGGCTTATGCCGCCGCTAGGGCTTGTTGGACTAGCCTTCGGACTTATAATGCTGCAGCCTGATCTAGGTACAGGAGCGGTGATGGTTGGCGCTTCTTTAATTCTGATTTTTACAGCTGGCGCTAGATTATCTCATTTAGGCGGCTTGGCGCTCATCGGTGTCGCAGGTTTTGTTGGCCTTATCATCGCTGCGCCATATCGATTAAAGCGAATAACGAATTTTCTTGATCCATGGGCAGACCCGCTCGGAGGCGGCTATCAAATTATTCAATCCTTATATGCGATCGGACCAGGTGGACTCGTTGGGCTCGGTCTAGGTATGAGCCGACAGAAGTTCAGTTATTTGCCAGAGCCTCAAACCGATTTTATATTCTCGATTTTAGCGGAAGAGCTTGGCTTCATCGGCGGAGTTACTCTTATACTATTATTTCTAGTTGTTATCTGGCGGGGGATACGCGCTGCTATTGCAGCTACGGATACATTCGGGAGCTTGCTGGCAGTTGGCATCACAGGCATTATCGGTGTACAAGTATTGATTAATATTGGTGTCGTCATTGGCATGATGCCCGTTACGGGAATTACGCTTCCGCTTGTTAGCTATGGGGGTTCATCCCTAACGCTTCTCTTAACTGCACTGGGGATTTTGTTGAACATATCTCGTTATTCGAGGTGAGGCTTCATGCCTAGGGCAATAACCAGCAGATGCTTAGTAGAAAAAAACAATAAACGTCCGGCTTGGATAGCTGCAGGTTGCATTAACAGCAGCTGCAACTATCCAAGCCGGATATTGTTGTTTACAGGAAAATTTGCACCTTTAATATGATGAGATATTGAATACACTTTTTTTTGAAAGAAACAGTCAATTCGCTAAAGCGGCAACCAGCTTTGAGTACTGCTCTGCTGCACATACCAATCAGTGAGCCAGTTGGCTCGATATAGGCCATTGTCACACAAGAGCCTATATGGGCATAAGATACACTATATTCGTGACCGTCACCCGAAAGGAGCGGTGATTACAACAGAAAAACCGGCAGCAGCGATTCAGGCTGCTGAAGGGGAATTTCTTTTTCTTCTTACACAGCCCGGCATGTGCTTGCGGAGTAGGTTTTGCTGCGTAAAACCTTTGGGAGGTTCAACAAATGGAAGCTTTTAAAGCGGAATTGGAACAAGCTAATCTTGGCGAAGTTTTGTACAACGAACCGCTATCGAACTATACAACCTGGAAGATCGGCGGTCTCGCTGATATTTTAATCCTCCCTAGCAGCAAAGATGAATTGGTATCGGCGGTACGTTTGGTGCAAAAACATCAAATACCCTGGACTAATTTAGGCAGAGGCTCGAACATGCTGGTAAGTGATAAAGGGATTCGCGGCGTTGTAATAAAACCGCACAGAGGGTTCGATTACTTGCGTTTTGAAGGATCGACAGCAATAGCCGGTGCTTCATATTCTTTAATTAAGCTATCAGTCATGGCTGGGAAACAAGGTCTGACCGGACTTGAATTCGCGGGGGGAATCCCAGGTACGGTAGGCGGAGCCGTTTATATGAATGCTGGCGCGCATGGATCAGATGTGTCACGTATTTTTAAGTCAGCTGATATTGTACTGGAAACAGGAGAATTGGTTCGCTACGATCGTGAGGCTATGAACTTCGCTTACCGACATTCCATACTTCACGAGCAAAAAGGCATTGTCATTGAAGCCGCCTTTGAGCTGGCAGAAGGGGATAGGCAGGAAGTACTCGCTAGGATGGCCTCCTACAAAGAGAGACGATTGAGAACGCAGCCTTTGCAGCTTGCCTGTGCAGGCAGCGTATTTCGCAATCCGCCTAATGATTATGCCGCTAGACTCATTCAAGAGGCTGGATTAAAGGGTGAAAGCCTCGGAGGAGCGCAAGTATCGAAGCAGCACGCCAATTTTATTGTGAATACCGGTCAAGCAACAGCTGAAGACGTTCTCGCCCTCATGACTCATATAAAAAGCACTGTTCAGGACCGCTATGGCATCCTGTTGGTGCCGGAAGTATTGGTGGTGGGTGAGCGGTAATTCGGAGGTGATACATTGGACAAATTGGTGATTGAAGGTGGGAAACCTCTCTCAGGAACCATAGTTATCCAAGGAGCGAAAAATGCCGCTTTGCCGATTCTGGCTGCCAGTCTATTGGCCGAAGGCACAACAACGATAGATCATGTGCCTGATTTGCTAGATATCGATGTCATGCTGAACATTTTGCGCGAATTAGGATGCCGCGCCGAGCATGCGGGAGGAACTGTGGTGCTGGACACTGAGACTGCACATACATCCCACGTGCCGGAATCGTTAATGAGACAGATGCGATCTTCTATTTTTTTAATGGGGCCTTTGCTTGCTAGATTTGGGGAAACTCAGGTTTATCAACCAGGTGGATGTGCAATCGGTGAGCGGAAAATTGATCTTCATTTAGAAGGTCTTCAGGCTCTGGGTGCAGAAATAGAAGAATTGGGTAACCGGATCATATGCCGTGCCGAGAAACTAAGGGGAGCGGATATTCACTTAAGCTTTCCAAGTGTCGGCGCAACAGAAAATATTATGATGGCCGCTGCTTTGGCAGAAGGCCGAACCACAATAAGCAATGCTGCAAGGGAACCGGAAATTCAAGACTTGCAAGGCTTTTTAAATGCAATGGGCGCTAAAATAATGGGAGCCGGAACCGACACGATAACGATAGATGGGGTACAGTCGCTAACACCTTGTCGTTATAAAGTGATTCCGGATCGTATTGTAGCAGGGACCATCATGGTAGCCGCCGCTGCAACACGCGGTCAAGTCACGCTCCAAAATACGCAGCCAGCCCATTTATCTTCCTTGATTCATGTTCTGCGCCGGGCAGGTGTTCAAATTGTTGTCGACGATGATATAATTAAAGTTGGCAGTGCAACAAGGCCTAGAGCGGTTGAAAGAATCGTAACCTCTCCATACCCGGCTTTTCCTACCGATTTGCAGTCTCAGGTTATGGTGCTGCTTACGCTTGCAGATGGTGTGAGCATATTGAAAGAAACGATTTTTGAAGGCAGATTAAAGCATGTGGATGAACTGTCACGTATGGGTGCAGACATTCGCGTAGACATGAATGCGGCATTCATTCGCGGCGTGCCAAGGCTTTATGGAGCGACGGTGGAAGCAACGGATTTGAGAGCGGGTGCCGCCCTTGTCATAGCTGGTTTAGCAGCGCAAGGAAGGACGGTCGTTGAGCAAATTCATCACATCGATCGAGGCTACGAAAAAATCGAAACGATGCTGTCTAGGCTGGGTGCGCGGATTTCGCGTTATTCGCCAGTGCCTAATAACTAATACTATGCGCATGAGCTGCAAGATAGAAACAGCCGGTACCCTTTTGATGCTAAGCGAAGGCTGACGCGGAGAGGTTAACCGGATGTTTTTTGGGGAAAGAAGGGACAAGTTATGAGTGCACAGATGCCAGTACTTAAGGAACCACCGAAAAAAAGAATGGGCAATCGGAAGCTGTTGACCATACTTATATTATTGTTTGTGGCGCTTTTGGCTGTATTATTTTTTAATTCCTCT
This sequence comes from Paenibacillus sp. MCAF9, assembly GCF_052114265.1. Classification (NCBI taxonomy): domain Bacteria; kingdom Bacillati; phylum Bacillota; class Bacilli; order Caryophanales; family Paenibacillaceae; genus Paenibacillus; species Paenibacillus sp. MCAF9. Next base: position 123,623 of record NZ_JBFREL010000006.1, on the reverse strand, counting down.
ATTAGCAAAATATCAGAAATCCAAATTGAAGGAACTAGATTCGTAACGAGAGAAGAAATAGGCAAGGCAGCTGCTATTTTGGTTGGCGATGCTTTTTTTCGAACTTCGTCTTCTACTATAGAAGATAGAATTGTCACATTGCCACAAATTAAAGGGGCTAAGGTTACGAAGGTATTTCCAGGTGTGGTGAAGATTCATGTAGAGGAGTTTCCAGTTGTTGCATTCGAGCTATCCAAGCAAGGGGAAATGACAGCGTTATTGACAAATGGAACGACAGTTGAGGCTGACAGCGATGAAATGCAGCTTGTGGACAAGCCTGTATTGTCAGGCTGGACAGATGGAGATCCCGTAAAAGCACAGCTCACGAAGCAGCTTGCAAAAATATCGACGAAGCAGCTCTCCGACCTGTCTGAGATTTTACCATTTCCGTCAACCGCTTATCCCGATCGGATTCTGATGTACACTCGCACAAAATTTGAAGTGGTAACAGCGGTGTCGGTTCTTCCAGAGAAGATTGAAGCGTTGAATGCAGTAATCGAGACCCAAGAGCCAGGTAAGATCACGATGCTTCTGGCGGATACATATGTGCCTTTCGTAAGTGAAAGTCCAGAAAATATAGATTCTGAGTAAAATTATACTACTCAATAGTCTGAAAGAATGGTAGAATTTTATTTATGCATTAATACTCGATTAAGCTGGATAAACATAGGAAATATAGAGAATCGCAAGGGGCGGTGCTCGACACAAAGCGAGAAACATCGAAAAATTTGTTGAAAAAAGAGGGAAAATAATAAAAGCGTTGAATATGTAGGAAGACCTTAACATGTGGTAAAATAATTAATTATTTGAAACGGAGGTGCCGCAAGATGAGCAGCAACGACATCATCGTCAGTTTGGACATCGGTACATCCAAAGTTCGTGCTATTATTGGTGAAGTGAATAATGGAGCCATTAATATTATTGGAGTTGGATCTGCCGACTCAGAGGGTATTCGCAAAGGAGCAATAGTAGATATTGACCAGACTGTGCAATCGATCCGTAATGCCGTAGAGCATGCGGAGCGCATGGTAGGCATTCAAATATCAGACGTATATGTTGGTATTCAAGGCAATCATATTGCTTTGCAAACCAATAGAGGCGTCGTTGCAGTATCCAATGAGGACCGTGAAATTGGTGAAGAAGATATTGAACGAGTATTACAAGCTGCTAAAGTAGTGGCGCTCCCTCCAGAGCGTGAAATCATTAACTTGGTTCCAAAGCAGTATCTAGTAGACGGCTTGGAAGGTATTTCCGATCCGCGCGGTATGATTGGCGTTCGCCTTGAGGTTGAGGCGACGATCGTCACGGGGACGAAGACTGCTATACATAACCTTATGCGTTGTGTAGAGAAAGCAGGCCTTCGTATTTCTGGTGTCATTTTGTTATCACTCGCTTCAGGCGTGGTTTCGCTCACCAAAGATGAGAAATCGATAGGGACTGTTCTTACAGACATAGGAGCAGGATCATGTACGATTGCCATTTATGATCAAGGCGGCCTAGCTGCTACGTCAACGCTTCCAATTGGTGGCGAATATGTAACAAATGATATAGCTTATGGTTTGCGCACGCAAAGTGAGCAAGCTGAGAAAATCAAACTTAAATATGGCTGTTCTAATGTATTGGATGCAGCTGAAGATGTGAAGTTTAAAGTAGCACGAATGGGCAGCAATGTGGAAAAAGAGTTTTCACAGGTTGATCTTGCTAGTATTATTGAGCCTCGCATGCAAGAGATTTTCCATTTAGTTCGACAAGAGGTACGTCGACTTGGTTATGGAGACAAGGTTAACGGTTATGTGTTGACCGGTGGCACTGTATCGATGCCAGGAACACTCGCTTTGGCCCAGGCAGAGCTTGAGTCTTCCGTCCGAATTGCACTCCCTGATTATATTGGTGTAAGAGACCCGGCGTATAGCAGCGGCGTTGGCATGATTCAATATGTGTCAAAATATATGGGAGCTCGCGGAACTGGAGCAGTGAAGAAAACGGCAAGCCGCAAAGCAAGTCCAACACCTTCTACTAAACCCGGTATGTTCGAGCGGATTAAAAGTATGTTTAATGAATTTATTTGAGGATTTAAGATAATATAAGTTTCACCTTATATACGATACTTATATTTTACTGCGAAACGTTGCTGTGCCGTCTCATAGATGTTATCAGCAGTTTACGCTTGACTGGGGGAAAATGAAAGATGTTGGAATTCGACTTTGAGCTTGAGCAGCTTGCTCAAATAAAAGTAATAGGTGTTGGCGGTGGCGGTAGCAATGCCGTTAACCGAATGATAGAAAATGGTGTTAAAGGCGTGGAGTTTATTACGGTAAACACCGACGCTCAGGCGCTGCATTTGGCTAAATCCGAGCATAAGCTGCAAATCGGCGATAAGCTGACGCGTGGACTTGGTGCGGGTGCCAATCCTGATGTAGGCAGCAAGGCTGCAGAGGAATCTCGCGAAATTATTATGAACCAGCTTAAAGGCTCGGACATGGTATTCGTGACAGCAGGAATGGGCGGCGGTACGGGAACGGGAGCAGCTCCGGTTATTGCCGAAATCGCTCGCGAATGCGGCGCACTCACTGTAGGGGTTGTTACTCGGCCTTTTACCTTTGAAGGACGCAAGCGTGCTGGACAAGCTGAGCTTGGGATTGAAGCACTTAAAGAAAAAGTAGATACGCTTATCGTCATTCCTAATGACCGTTTGCTTGAGATTGTAGACAAAAAGACACCAATGCTGGAAGCTTTCCGTGAAGCGGATAACGTGCTCCGTCAAGCCGTTCAAGGCATCTCAGACCTTATTCAAGTACCAGGCCTAATCAACCTTGACTTTGCAGACGTAAAAACGATTATGACAGAACGCGGCTCCGCATTGATGGGTATCGGTATTGCTACGGGCGAGAACCGTGCTGCTGAAGCAGCGAGAAAAGCGATTATGAGCCCGCTGCTTGAAACGTCAATTGACGGCGCTCGCGGCGTTATTATGAACATTACTGGCGGCAGCAATCTTTCACTCTATGAAGTGAATGAGGCAGCTGAAATTGTCATTTCAGCATCTGATCCAGATGTGAACATGATCTTTGGTGCGATCATCGATGAAGATCTGAAGGACGAAATTAAAGTAACCGTTATAGCAACGGGCTTCGAGCACAAGTCACCAGCTGCGCGTCGTGTTCCACAACAGCAGCCAGAAGCGGTTGATACAAGGCAACAGGGCAGCTCCAATGCAGTTAAGCCTTTTGGAGCTAACAACACTTCAAGCGACCAGCTTGAAATTCCAGCATTTTTGCGCAATCGCCCTCGCAACGATCGCTAAAACTTTTTGTACTAAGCCTCGCCATTATGGTGAGGTTTTTTTTATTTTTTTGATTGTAAGTTGATTGAGAAAAGGGGAGAAGCAGCTGTTAGCACGCATATGCACTTACAGCATGAAAGTAACCATGGTTAGCTGCCAATAAGCACCTATATGTTCTTACAACCAATGCTTGGCGAATGAGCAAGCTAGAGAAGCCGCTGTAAGAACACATAGGTTCTTACAGCATGAAAGAAGCCTTAGTTTGCTGCGAATAAGCACCTATACGTTCTTATAGTTTACTATTTGGGAATGAGCAAGGTAGAGAAGCCTCTGTAAGCACGTATAGGTTCTTACAGCATGAAAGAAACCATGTTTAGCTGCCAATAAGCACCTATACGTTCTTATAGTTTACTATTTGGGAATGAGCAAGGTAGAGAAGCCTCTGTAAGCACGTATAGGTTCTTACAGCATGAAAGAAACCATGTTTAGCTGCCAATAAGCGCCTATACGTTCTTACAGTCTACTATTTGCGAATGAGCAAGCTAGAGAATCCGCTGTAAGAACACATAGGTTCTTACAGCATGAAAGAAGCCTTAGTTTGCTGCGAATAAGCACCTATACGTTCTTATAGTTTACTATTTGGGAATGAGCAAGGTAGAGAAGCCTTTGTAAGCACGTATAGGTTCTTACAGCATGAAAGAARCCATGGTTAGCTGCCTATAAGCGCCTATACGTTCTTACAGTCTACTATTTGCGAATGAGCAAGGTAGATAAGCCGCTGTAAGAACACATAGGTTCTTACAGCATGAAAGAAGCCTTAGTTTGCTGCGAATAAGCACCTATACGTTCTTATAGTTTACTATTAGCGAATGAGCAAGGTAGATAAGCCGCTGTAAGCACGTATAGGTTCTTACAGCATGAAAGAAACCATGGTTAGCTGCCAATAAGCACCTATATGTTCTTATAACCAATGCTTGGTGAATGAGCAAGGTAGAGAAGCCTCTGTAAGCACGTATAGGTTCTTACAGCATGAAAGAAACCATGGCTAGCTGCCAATAAGCGCCTATACGTTCTTACAGCCTACTATTTGCGAATGAGCAAGGTAGATAAGCCGCTGTAAGAACACATAGGTTCTTACAGCATGAAAGAAGCCTTAGTTTGCTGCCAATAAGCGCCTATATGTTCTTATTGCCTACTATTTGCGAATGAGCAAGGTAGATAAGGCGCTGTAAGCACGTATAGGTTCTTACAGCATGAATGAAGCCTTAGTTTGCTGCGAATAAGCACCTATACGTTCTTACAGCCAATGCTTGGTGAATGAGCAAGGGTGAGAAGCTGCATATCGTAAATGCTAACAACCCTCTAATGTACCTGTTAAAGTGAGGTAAATAAAAGAGTATGCAGCTGCTCTTGGTTTACTTTGTAGCATCGAATTCTCTGGGTGCCATTTCCTGCGGGCAACAAGGCTTGATTGAGAACCATACGGTGAAGCAGTTTTTGAGCTTCGCGTTTTTTGATTTTTAGAAGATCGATTACGTCAGTGGGCCGGATAGGATGCTGTAGTTGAGAAGCATAACGTAATACTTCCAACTGCAAGAATGCATCAGCGCTTGTATCTTGTTTATTGCCAATTAAGCTCCTACCCATAAATTGTTGGAGAAGCTGCTTACACATTCGCGGTTTTTCTTTTAGGTCATCATAGGAAAAACGCAATATTTTCCAACCGTCGAGCACTAGGTGGTTTTGACGCATTAATGAATCTGAAAACTGCCAGCGAGTGGTTTCTGAGGAATGAGTGCGAAATCCATCAATTTCGATCGCTAGCCGCAAGCCTGATTTTAAATATGCAAAGTCTAAAAAACGAGTGCCGTCTCGAAAATCAGCAATCTCAAACTCTGGAATAAGTCCCTCAAGTTGATGGAAGGCAGGATACCATACCTTTTCTAAAAATAATTTTTCAGCATGTCCATGTCCTTGCTCCAGCCTCCGTCTATTTTCTCCACTACTCTTTTTTAGATGAAGTTCCAGCCAACATTCATATACCGATTGAAACGACAAATTTATCATCCTCCTCCGGGAAATAAAAAAAACCGCATACTGCGGGAGAGAGATCTCCCGAGTAAGCGGTGTGCTTCACTGCTTCTATCTAATTAGAATGATAATCTAATTGACAATGTGGAACAAGTATCCATTCCAATTTTTTTTGTATTTTTAAAAAAAGCGGCCAGATTAATTAGTCGAAAATTATTTTAGCAATGACAAGTAATGGCGGGAACCTCAAAAAGAAACAAAAAGGTAGATTCAGCCTGACATAGGAGTGATCCCTCACAGGAGCAGTCCTAGGTTAATGAACTGTTAGCAAAATAGGACGAGCTAAAGATACAAGCCTCTGCAAAATTAAACGTAAAAGACTTGCCGTTTTTTATACCCCTACTCGACAAAAAAAGATACGTCATGCCGTCATGAATAGACAGACTTTGAAATAGGATTTTAATATACTAGTGTCAATCGTTCTCCCGGGTGCCGGCTGCAGGCCGTTTACCGCCAGTTGCAGGAAGGTGACCGAAGTGGCTGTTTATGTTGATGTTATGTTTTTGCGAGAGCTGCTCGTTGACGGTGCTATTCTATTAACTACTGCTTGGGCACGTCATCTTAAACCGAAGCCTTGGCGAGTATTATTGGCTTCTGCTGTCGGAGCTTGTTATGTCGTTTTAATGCTTTTTCCACAATTATCTTTTTTATTCACATTTGCAGTTAAGGTTGCTACGTCGTTATTGATTTTATGGATTGCTTTTGGCTTTGCCTCGATTCAGCACTATATGAGGAATGTTGCAGCGTTTTATGCGGTTAACTTTGTGGCTGCTGGAGCTGTGCTTGGACTTTATTATTTGTTCATGCAAGGGTCCCGTGAGGTTTGGAAAACGATGATGTTCGTAAACGGAAACATGCGTGTGGAGCTTAAGATGGGATTGTTTTATTTGATTGCTGCGTTATGTATCGGATTGTATATATACCGTGCCGTATTGACGCAAAAAAGAGAAAGGGAGCTGGTGCAAACTCATTTGGCAGAAGTGAAAATTATGATTGGAGAACGTATACAAACCTGCATAGGCCTGATCGACACCGGCAATCAGCTTTATGATCCACTTACACGGACACCGGTCATGGTAATGGAGGCATCCTTGTGGCAAGATGATTTACCTGAATCGTGGTTGAATAGCATACGAGATGCACAAGTGGATCGTCTTGTAGCGGGAATGGATGAGCACACCTTTGTTTGGCAAGATCGACTTCGTCTTGTACCATTCAGAGGTGTCAATCGAGGGTCACAGTTCATGCTAGCGATAAAGCCGGATGCGGTTGAAATTACTAGGGAAGGACAAGTTTTTGAAACGCGGAAGGTGCTTATCGGGCTTGACGGCGGTAAGTTAACGTCTGATGGGGCATATCGAGCCATTATCCATCCGTCTATGGTACAACAGTAACGAACGTATGCTCATACAAACGAGGAGGGATGGGCCAAATGCTCGTCAAGTACAAACTGATCCTTCAGTTATATTATTATCGTGTCATGTTTTTATTCGGATTAAAAAGTGAAGAAATTTATTATATTGGTGGCAGTGAGGCATTACCGCCTCCCCTAACACGTGAAGAGGAAGAATATTTGCTGGAAAAACTGCCTACCGGCGATACGGCTATTCGCGCAATGCTAATCGAACGTAATTTAAGGCTAGTCGTATACATCGCTCGTAAGTTTGAGAATACCGGCATTCATATTGAAGATCTCGTATCAATCGGCGCGATCGGTCTAATTAAGGCGGTTAACACGTTTGATCCTGAGAAAAAGATTAAGCTGGCCACCTACGCCTCGCGTTGTATTGAAAATGAAATATTGATGTACCTGCGCCGCAATAGTAAGACGCGCACCGAAGTGTCCTTTGATGAACCGCTTAACATCGACTGGGACGGCAATGAACTTCTTCTATCGGATGTGCTCGGAACGGAGAATGACACGATTTACCGTAACATTGAAGAGCAGGTAGATCGCAAGCTGCTTCACAAAGCGCTTGATAAGTTGTCAGAGCGTGAACGAATTATTATGGAGCTTCGCTTCGGTCTTGCCGACGGCGAGGAAAAAACACAAAAGGATGTTGCTGATCTTCTTGGCATTTCACAGTCCTATATTTCACGCCTTGAGAAGCGAATTATTAAAAGGCTTCGCAAAGAGTTTAACAAAATGGTTTAGATCCCGCATCCTGCTTGCAGTTGTCGAACGATGTCGCAAGAGGAATAAAAAGGACTCCTGAGGAGATAATGTACATTAATGTTTCTCCTTGGGAGGTAATCACGTTGACCCGAAATAAAGTCGAGATCTGTGGAGTGGATACCGCGAAACTGCCTGTCCTTAATAATGTCGAAATGAGAGAATTGTTTACGGCATTGCAAACCCGTAATGAGTGGGCAGCAAGAGAGAAATTAGTTAACGGTAATCTGCGGCTAGTGCTTAGCGTTATACAACGGTTTAACAATAGGGGAGAGTTTGTAGACGACTTATTCCAGGTTGGATGCATTGGACTTATGAAGGCGATAGATAATTTCGACCTTAGCCAAAATGTCAAATTTTCCACCTATGCCGTACCGATGATTATCGGGGAAATACGCCGTTACTTGCGTGACAACAACCCTATACGCGTATCACGCAGCTTGAGAGACATTGCCTACAAGGCGCTTCAAGTTAGGGATAGCTTGACGAACAAAAATTCACGCGAACCGACGATTTTTGAAATATCGGAAGCATTAAACGTTCCGAAGGAAGATGTCGTATTCGCTCTGGACGCCATTCAAGATCCTGTTTCATTGTTTGAACCGATCTACCATGACGGCGGCGATCCTATTTATGTTATGGACCAAATTAGTGACGAACGAAACAAAGACGTATCGTGGATCGAGGAAATCGCGCTTCGGGAAGCTATGCATAAGCTGAACGACCGTGAAAAAATGATTTTGTCGATGCGCTTTTTCGAAGGCAAGACGCAAATGGAGGTAGCCGATGAAATCGGCATCTCACAGGCACAGGTATCTCGTTTGGAAAAGTCGGCTATTCAGCAAATGCAAAAGCATGTAAAAACATAAAAAACGGTGCCGAGAGGCACCGTTTTTTATGTTTATGTGATTTATTGAAGAGGACTAACCAATAATCATCAACCAAAAAGATAAGACACTGATGATCAGACAAAGCGGAGAGTAAACATACGTATCCATCCGTGCAAAATGTGTGTTTCGAATCGTTTTGAATAACCCGACAGCACGAAATTCACCAACTGCTCTAGCCAAAAAAACAATAGCAAGTGCCCAGCCTGCAATGGAGGGCAGCGATGTTGATCCGATGACAGGGATAATATCAGCAAACATAAGAATGAATGCGGCGCCCGCAAAGAAAAGTATTGCAACAGCTGCCGTTCCGACAGGACGAGGTTTAAAAAGAGGCTGAGATGTGTAATTCTTTGTCGGGACAGCAATGGAGATTCCATGCCGACCGCCTAACACCCAATATATATGTATCGCGCCGATGACGAACAACACCGTACTAATGAGCGCTGCTAATAACAATTGCATCACATATCCCTCCGTGTCATGTATGTTTTTTTTCAATAAACGGCATGAGCAGGTCAATCTGCTTCTGGGTTTCTTCCGGATTGAGAGTACGATGTTTATTTCGTTCGTACCATCCCAAGTAATAACTGTATAAGAGTTCAGATCTATTCTTTGCCTCATGTTCTAATAATTCACACGCTATGAGCAAGCCGCTCATATAATCCAAGCGCTGCTGCTCAATTTGCTGAAGCAGCTCAGCATACGCAGGCGATGCCTTTCCTAATTTTCGGAAATGATAAATAAAATCTTTTCCTGCTATCGTGCTGAACATGACGCTGAGCAGCTGGTGTACCTTTTGCTTCGGTTCTAATGAATCATGCTGCTGAATATGAGCGATGATTGATGTGGTTGTTTGTTCATGCCAGTAATGAATAATACGATCAATATACAAAATACGATTTTTAAAATACCAATAAAAGCTGGTTTTACTGCTGTTTAACTGCTTAGCGAGCTGTTCGATAACGAGAGCTTCGACACCCCCTTCAGCAAATTTTTGCAATCCAAGCTTGATCCAATCGAGTTCCGTTGCGACGATTTTTGGCATGATATGCTCCTTATTCGATCCTCTGATATTCTTTTATTGTACGCTATCGTACATAAAAATCAAATTTTGAAATAAGAGGCTCCTTTTCATGATAAGAAGGACATTTTGGGCGATTTCCACATATAGTTATAGGAGAGACAAACGGGTGATCACTCTACTTGAAAAGTGGTGAGCGGAAATGAAAATATCTGATTTTCAAACAAAGGACGTTATTAATATTGTGGACGGAAAAAAGCTAGGTCAAATAACGGATTTGGAGCTTGATCTGCGGCAAGGTCGGATCGATTCTATTGTGGTGCCGCAGTATACTAAGTTTTTGGGGATGTTTGGCGGTGGCGGCACGGAAGTCGTTATTCCATGGCGCAATATTGTGAAAATTGGGGCAGATGTTGTGCTCGTTCGAATGGATGACACGAAACAGCTTCGTTCCGAGGAAGAAGATTTGCACGCTCGCTCATAAAACGCTAAACTGTGACTATACCAGCAAAGCAGATTTGCTCTGCAAACCAAAGCTTATGCTTACGAAGTAGGTTTGCTCTGCAAACCAAAGCTTATGCTTACGAAGTAGGTTTGCTCTGCAAACCTTTAAGAGGTGAACAAATGGAAGCTTTTAAACATAATCAATCAGCGAAGGGACCTTCGCTTTTTTTATTGTCTGAATGGGAATTACATTATGATCGTTTGAACGCGGGGTTTACAGGACGTCAAGGCGGGGTTAGCGAAGGCCACTTTTCATCGTTAAACATGGGCTTGCACGTCAAGGATAAAGATGCCGCGGTTATATCGAACAGGCGATTGCTGACCGATGCTATCGGCTGGCCTTTTGAAGCATGGACTTGTGCTGAACAGGTGCATGGGAACCGGATATGGCAAGTGACTGAAGCAGATAAAGGCAAGGGTAGAAATAGTCTGGACGATGTGCTCAGGGATTGTGATGCTATCATGACTAACGTCCCTGGGGTGCTGCTGACTTCTTTTTACGCAGATTGTGTCCCATTGTATTTCTATGATCCAGAGCATGATGCGGTGGCGCTTGCCCATGCCGGTTGGAAGGGAACCGTCCAGCAGATCGCTATTGAAACGGTACGAGCAATGGAGCAAGCATATGGAACCGACCCTAAAGCGCTTGTGGCAGCGATAGGGCCTTCTATAGGAGGCTGCTGCTATGAGGTGGATGGTCCAGTCATAGAGCAAGTACAGGCGCTTTTGACTGATCTGAGCTTGACGCCAGAAGAAGCGGAATCAATGCTTAAGCAAACCGAGGATGGCAAAGCGAACTTAGACTTGAAAGAAATAAACCGACAGATTATGATAAAAGCAGGAATTTTGCCGATACGTATCGAATTAACAGAGTGGTGCACTGGATGCAGACGGGATTTATTTTTTTCTCATCGCAAAGAAGGTGGCTTAACCGGCCGAATGGCCAGTTGGATCGGCATTCGGGAGAGGTGAAACATGTCATTCACATTAGAGAATAGAATTGAGCTTGTGGAAGAGCGAATTAAGAAAGCCTGCGAGCGTGCCGGGCGCAGCAGAGATGAAGTTCAAATTATTGCTGTTACGAAATATGTTTCTTTAGATACTACGAAGGCTGCCCTAGGGCAAGGCTTGCTTCATTTGGGTGAAAATCGTTGGCAGGACGCGCAGGCGAAGTGGGAAGCGATAAGCGGCAGTGACGATCTAGCAGCAGAGGATCAGCCTATCTGGCATTTTATCGGTTCATTGCAAACGAATAAGGTGAAGGACGTCATTGGGAAGTTTACATACATGCATTCGTTGGACAGGCTATCGCTTGCTGAAGCCATAAATAAGCGTGCTTCCCAGCTTGGGATTATCGTTCCTTGCTTTATTCAAGTAAATGTATCTGGGGAAGATTCCAAGCAAGGCATTAATCCAAACGAGCTCTTTCCCTTTGTGGAGCAGCTTGCTAAGTTTAATTCGATCAAGCCAATTGGTTTGATGACGATGGCTCCTTATGAAGCCGAACCAGAGCAAACGAGACCCGTCTTTAGAGCATTGCGAGAGCTGAGGGATGAATTAGAGCGGCGCTCGGAACATCCAAACACCATCACCCAGTTATCAATGGGCATGTCGAATGATTTTGAGGTTGCCATCGAAGAAGGAGCGACATGGATTCGCCTTGGTACGATATTAGTAGGGAAAGAGGAGGAATAGGGATGAGCGTCATGAACCGCTTTATGAGTTTTCTTGGCTTGCAAGATGAAGAAGAAGTTGTAGAGAGAGAACGTGTTGTACAGCAGGAAGAACAAGAAGCTGAAACTTCTCCCTTCGAGGCACGTAAAAACACGAAGAGCAATAATGTCGTCAGCATTCATTCACAGAAGAATGTCCGGGTAGTGCTTAGTGAGCCAAGGTCTTATGATGAAGCGCAAGAAATTGCTGATCATCTACGTTCACGACGTGCAGTAATCGTGAATCTTCAACGTGTTCGCAACGATCTTGCTGTTCGAATTGTTGATTTTCTAAGCGGTACCGTGTACGCTTTAGGCGGAAGCATCTCTAAGCTAGGACCCAATATTTTTCTTTGTACGCCGGATTCAGTCGAAATTCAAGGTGCTATAACGGAAATGCTGGCGGAGGAGAACGACTACAACAAAATGAGGTGACCTTGAGTTAATGGATGAAGTTTATAGTATTGTGATGCTGGTACAAAAAATTTACACGTTTATGATCATTGGTTATGTGCTGCTATCTTGGTTGCCTAACGCTCGTGAAAGCTTTATCGGCGTATTTCTAGGTAAGCTGGTTGAGCCATACTTAGGTATTTTCAGAAAGTTTATTCCGCCAATCGGAGGCATGCTGGATCTTTCGCCAATCCTTGCCGTGTTCGCTTTGCAATTTGTAGCGTATGGCCTGATTGCAGTAATCGGATTTTTTATTTGATTAAAGGAATGAGTTTATATGAAACAAGGAATATACGATCATTTCCATCCCGATGAGAAACCTTTCGTAGATCGGGCGGAGGAATGGATAGAGCGGTCCGCACAGCAGCATGAGCTGAAGCGGACCGATTTTTTAGACCCAAGACAAGCACAAATATTGACTATTTTGGCAAATCGCAACCCTGATGTTAATGTCCGGTTTGACGGCGGTTATGATCAAGCTGAGCGTAGACGAGCCATTATAGGTCCAGATTATCGAAATTTGGATGACGAAAATGCTGGCATATCTGTTCTTGTAGTTAATGGACCGGGACAAGCCCAAATGGAATTAGATCATGGTGATTTTTTAGGAGCACTGCTTGGACTTGGTATAAAACGTGACCGAATTGGTGACATACATGTGCATGATCATTTTTGTCATATCATTGTTATGGATGAAATTGCGGATTACTTGAATATCCATCTAAGACAGGTTCATCGGATTAATGTGCTGACAGACGTACTTCCACTATCTGAGCTTCAGACGGCTTTGGTTAAGCTGGAGGAAATGAGTTTGTCAGTTGCTTCTATGCGATTGGACGGGATTGCGAGCGATGTTTATCGCATAAGCAGATCCAAAATCGTTGATCCGATTCGAGCAGGAAGATGCAGGGTGAATTGGAAATCGGAAGAAGACCCATCCGAGCAGCTTCGAGCAGGTGACGTTGTGTCATTCAAAGGACTTGGCCGATTTAAAGTACTAGAGGTGGATGGCGTGACAAAAAAAGGCAGAATTCGAGTAAAGATCGGCAAATTTATTTGAATGATTGCAGGAATTTTCCTGTAGTTGTCGAATTATTCTCATCAAATCGTGTATTTTCGGTTACGAATGTTCCAAATACCATAAGGAGGTGCCCCAATGCCGTTATCGCCATTGGACATACATAACAAAGAGTTTGGTCGGAGATTGCGTGGCTACGATGAGGATGAAGTTAATGAATTTCTAGATCAGGTCATCAAAGACTATGAATCGCTCATTCGTGAAAATAAAGAAATGCAAAACCAAGTATTAGGCTTGCAGGAGAGATTGAATCATTTTACGAATATCGAAGAAACGCTTAGCAAAACGATTATAGTTGCACAAGAAGCAGCCGATGAAGTAAGAAACAATGCGAAGAAGGAAGCACAGTTGATCATTAAGGAATCAGAGAAAAACGCTGATCGAATTATTAATGATTCACTTGCCAAGTCTCGAAAGGTTTCTCTTGAGGTGGAAGAGCTTAAAAAACAAGCTTCCGTTTATCGTGCTCGTTTCCGTACACTTGTAGAAGCTCAGCTTGAACTGCTTTCCGTAGATGGTTGGGATACGCTGGAGCCACATGTTAGACAAACCGAGCATGAATTGACTCGCGGCTAGTTTTTTTAACAACAGGCGAAATGCCATTTGACATTTAGCCTGTTGTTAAGCTATAACTAATAGTAAATAATTGATGATCTAAACTTCGTTGATGAGAACAAGTACGTTTTGAGTTCACTCCTCAGAGAGCCGGCGGCAGCTGAAAGCCCGGTGTGTGAGCTATTGCGGAATATCCTCTCTGAGAAGCGGTGCTGAACCTGCGTAAGCAGCAGTAAGTGCTGACGGCTGTCCCCCGTTACAGGGAACGCGAATATTATGTTCGCGACTAAGGTGCCGCATGAAGCACAGCTGAACGTAGCTGTCTGCTCTCATTAACTTGTTGCTGGATTTCAGCAGCAGTGCGGAACAAGGGTGGTAACGCGACTAAGCCTCGTCCCTTCTCATAGGGATGAGGCTTTATTTTTGTTTAAATTAGGAGGCTGAAGCGATGCAACGCGTAGACGTTAAGGAACGTGCCCGCACCCGTGAGCTGCGAGTGCTGGAGCAATGGAAAACAGATGAAACGTTTAAAAAATCAATAGCAAACCGGGAAGGCAAGCCGAATTTTGTGTTTTATGAAGGGCCGCCTACCGCTAATGGAGCACCCCATATCGGTCATGTACTTGGCCGCGTAATTAAAGATTTTATTTGCCGCTACAAGACAATGGCAGGATACCGTGTTATCCGTAAAGCAGGATGGGATACGCATGGTCTACCGGTTGAGCTTGGAGTTGAGAAGCAGCTAGGCATCTCCGGCAAGCAGGAAATCGAAGAATACGGTGTAGAGAAGTTTGTGAAAAAATGCAAAGACAGCGTTTTTGAATACGAGAAGCAGTGGCGTGAGCTGACAGAAGGCATCGCGTATTGGACGGATTTAGACAATCCATATATCACGCTTAAAAACGAGTACATCGAGAGTGTATGGCATATTTTATCGTCAATCCACGGAAAAGGTCTGCTGTACCGCGGTCATCGCGTAAGTCCTTATTGCCCGGATTGTCAAACGACGCTTAGCTCACACGAGGTTGCTCAAGGTTATGAAGATGTTAAGGATCTAAGCGCAACAGCGAAGTTTAAGCTAGTAGAATCGGGAGAATTCGTTCTCGCTTGGACAACTACGCCGTGGACGCTTCCTGCAAATGTGGCGTTAGCCGTAAATCCAGAGCTTGATTATATCCGTGCTTCCAAAAACGGTGAAGTGTATATCGTTGCTCAAAATCTAGCGGAGAGCGTTCTTAAAGAAGATTACGAAGTTCTATCCGTATTGAAAGGCGCTGAACTTATTGGTCTTAGCTACGAGCCGCCATTCCAATACGTTACCCTAGAAAAAGGCCACATCGTTATTGCAGGCGATTTCGTTAGCGACACTAGCGGTACGGGTATCGTTCATATCGCACCAGCACATGGTGAGGATGACTACCGAGTTTCACGCGACAACGGAATCAGCATGCTGAGTGTTGTTGATTTGGCTGGTCGCTATACGTCAGAGGTTACTGACTTTGCAGGACGTTTCGTGAAAGACGCTGAGCTTGATATTGACATCGTCAAAAACCTTAGTGAACGCGGTCTTCTTTACTCGAAGGAGCGCTACGAGCATAGCTATCCATTCTGCTGGCGCTGCAAAACGCCGCTCATCTACTATGCGATGGAAAGCTGGTTTATTAAAACAACAGCGGTTAAGGATCAGTTGATCGCCAACAACAACAGCGTTGATTGGTATCCTGGCCACATCCGTGAAGGACGCTTTGGTAAGTTTTTGGAGGATTTGGTGGATTGGAACATCAGCCGCAACCGTTACTGGGGCACGCCGCTTAATGTTTGGGTCTGCGATGTAACAGGCAAGGAGTATTCACCAAGCAGTATTGCTGATCTGCGTGCGATGGCTACCTGCGATGTGCCAGAAAACATTGAGCTTCATAAACCGTATGTGGATGATATTAAGCTGAAATCACCTTTCGCTGAGGGTGCTGAAATGACGCGAACACCTGAAGTTATCGATGTATGGTTCGACAGCGGTTCGATGCCGTTCGCTCAGCATCATCATCCGTTTGAGAACGAGCAGCAATTCGCTGAGCAATATCCAGCAGACATTATCTGTGAGGGTATTGACCAAACGCGCGGCTGGTTCTACAGCTTGCTTGCAGTTTCTACGCTGTATAATGGCAAAGCGCCATATAAAGCGGTTATCTCGACTGGCCATATTTTGGATGAGAACGGTCAAAAGATGTCCAAATCTAAGGGCAATGTAATCGACCCTTGGGAAATCATCAACGAATATGGAACGGACGCATTCCGCTGGGCATTGCTTGCAGACAGCGCGCCATGGAACAGCAAACGCTTCTCACGCGGCATTGTTGGCGAAGCGAAATCGAAAGTCATTGATACCATCGTAAATACACATGCGTTTTTTGCGTTATATGCTTCAATCGATGGCTTTGACTACACAGCGCATGAAGAGATCAAATCAGACAACAAGCTGGATCGCTGGATCATTTCACGTCTGAACAGCTTGATTAATACAGTGAACAAGGGTCTTGAAGTAAATGATTTCCTGAATCCAGCTAAATCGATTGAGGTTTTCGTTGACGAACTGAGCAACTGGTATATCCGCCGTTCACGTGATCGTTTCTGGGGAAGCGGGCTTACAGATGATAAATTAGCCGCTTATCAAACTTTGCGCAGCGTATTGCTTACCCTCTCGCGTCTGATCGCTCCTTATGCACCTTTGCTTGCAGAGGATGTATTCGGAAACCTTGGCGGAGCAGGCAGCGTTCATTTGGCTGATTATCCGAAAGCGGATGAAACGCTTATTGATGAGACGTTGGAGCGCGATATGGAAAGTGCAAAACAAATCGTTGAGCTTGCTCGCAACGTTCGGAACGAAACGGGAATCAAAACGCGCCAGCCTTTGTCGGAGCTAATCGTATCGCTTGATCGTGATTTCAACGTAGCAGACTACGAGGATATCGTGAAGGATGAAATAAATGTAAAAGCTATTACCGTACAAAATTCAGACAGTGGATTTGTTGACTTCACCCTTAAGCTGAATCTTAAAATTGCCGGTAAAAAATACGGTAAAAACGTTGGACCTATTCAAGGTCAGCTAAAAGGACTATCAGCAGAACAAACTCGAAACATCGTAAATGGCGGAAGCTTCGACTTCACAAGTGCAGAAGGCGAACAGCTGTCGATCACTGTTGATGAGCTGTTAGTTGAGAAGCAAGCGAAGTCAGGTTTCGCATCTGCATCAGGCAACGGTGTTACTGTAGCGCTGAATACGGATATTACAGCTGAGCTTGAGCAAGAGGGCTGGGTTCGTGAAGTGATTCGCGCCGTTCAGGATACACGCAAAAAGCTCGATCTGCCAATTGAGAAGCGCATCGATTTAGTACTTGATGTTGATGCTGAGCTCAAAGCGGCGCTGGATGCGTTCGCACAAGTGCTTCAAGACAACGTGCTTGTTCAAACCGTTACTTATGGTGATGAGCCGGGGATGGAGAAAGTTGTGCTTGGCGAAAAAGAAATAGGGATTTTCATCCGCGGATAAGGTTATAGTATAAAGGAAATTAACAAGCGAAAAAAACGAGGCCGTCGCCTTCCGACAGCTGCAGCAAACGACTGAATGGTCGCGATGCTTGCAATGTCCGGCAGGTCAGGCCTCGTTTTATTGTTTGACAAAGGGGATGCCTCGTATGAATACAAATAACCCGGAACAGCCGAAAAATTTGAACGAGTTACAAACTTCGTTAAGCAAGCTTGATAAACGACTGCAAACTATTGCTACCGAAATGGAACATACCCAAATAGCGGACTACATTGATCTGTTAAACCGACCATGGACAATGATTTGGAAAAATCTCCTGGCTGGTACTGCCAGAGGTGTAGGAATCGCAATTGGCTTTACCTTTTTTGCTGCGACCATTCTTTATGTTCTGCGTATATTAGGAGCGTTAAACTTACCGATAATCGGCGACTATATCGCAGATATTGTCCGAATTGTCCAAATTCAGCTCGAAGGAAAAGTTTATTGATTATAAGTGTTGATCCTCAAGATCAGCTTCTAATCCATGATCGCCTTCATCCGACTCCAAGTAATTTTTATATTCTCGGTTGCGGATGACGGACACATGACGCCCTGTAATGTCGGTCGCAAGAAAGCTTTCAATGGATTCAACGAAACCGTCATTCTCGAAAGCTTCAATGCCTACATGCTCATAATCGGCCACATCTCGATTCTCAGATGTGGCAGGTGAATCAGCGTTGCCCCATTGCTCAACAATTTGCCAAGCATCCTCGCCATCAAAACCGTTGTAGGAATCATGCTCATCCATGCTGGTTCGACCAAATGGCGGATCGAGAAATAATTCTTCAACTGGCCTGCGCAGGGATAAATGCTGTCTTGGTGCATGTTCAATGCAGTAAAGCGTATCAGGCACGGCATCCAAACGCTCAAGCGGGATAGGTTCATTGCATGTTTTACAAATGCCGTATGTTCCATCAGCAATCGCGGTTAGCGCAGCCTCAATGCGATTCAGATGCAATTCCTCTTGTTCATGAAGGGCTACATCTTTCTCGCGTTCATAAAGCTCAGTAGCGACATCACCTGGATGATTATCGATTGTAGATAGTTCTCCGGTATTGTCACGCAACGAATTCGCTAAGCCATAATGATCGTTTTCTGAGAAACGTTTTTCAATTTCGCGCTGCTCGTCCAATAATCTGGCTTGCAGCAGCTGAATATGAGCAGTGTTTGGCTTTGTCATTTTGAGCACCCTCCTTAGCAGGGAACATAATTGCAGTATTAGCTTTTGCTGAAATACGGTTTTTCAGTATGGTCTTCAATGGAAGAACAGCAGGCGGGTGCTGGCTCTTATTTAGCTCCGTATGCTACAATTGATTAGCAAACTTTCAGAAATGCGCTGGCTTTTCACATCTAGCCTGAAGTGCTTTTGAATGGAAACGCTGCTTTACAAAAAATTAGGAGTGATTCGATGCGTTTTTATTATTACTGGGTAGCGGTATTAGTGTTAGTCCTTGATTTTGTAACAAAGAAATTAATTGAGACAAAATTGGAGATCGGGGATCAAATTAGCATTATCGGTAATTTTTTTCTCATCACTTCGCATCGAAATCGCGGTGCTGCATTTGGCATCTTGCAAGAGCAAAGACTGTTTTTTATCATTATTACCGTTATCATTGTTTTGGGTATCATTTGGTACATACAGGCATCGAGAAAATCAGCTAAGCCTTGGCTGCTAGTAGGACTCGGACTAGTTCTTGGCGGCGCAATTGGCAACTTTCTCGATCGCGCGCGTTATGGTGAGGTTGTCGACTTTCTGCAGTTTAACTTCGGCAGCTATGGCTTCCCAATATTCAACGTAGCGGATTCAGCGATTGTCTGTGGTGTAGCATTAATTCTAATTGACACCTTGTTATCGGCTAGAGATGACAAGAAACGTTTGCAAAATGGAGAGGACAAGGATCAAAACAATCATGAGCAGCAACCTGTATAATGAAGAACCGTTGGAATGGATCGTAGAGGCGGAGCAATCCGGCGAACGAGTAGATAAGTTTGTAACAGACAGTATTGACGATCAAGGCGTATCCCGAACCCAGGTTCAGGAATGGATCAAAGCAGGGGCCGTACAGGTCGATGACAAAGTGGCAAAAGCGAATCTGAAGGTAGCAGAGGGCAATCGTGTCGTTCTGATTATCCCAGAGCCTGAAGAGGCGGCCATTGTCCCTGAGAACATTCCGCTTGAAGTTATCTATGAGGATTCAGACTTGATTGTTATTAATAAAAAGCGCGGAATGGTCGTTCATCCTGCACCTGGTCATTCTTCAGGCACGCTTGTTAATGCGCTGATGTATCACTGCAAGGACTTGTCCGGCATTAACGGCTTGATCCGTCCGGGCATTGTTCACCGCATAGATAAGGACACAACAGGTTTGTTAATGGCTGCCAAAAACGATCTGGCGCATATCTCGCTTGCTGAGCAGCTTAAGGAGCATACGGTAACGCGGAAATATATCGCACTTGTGCACGGCAATTTGCCGCATGACCAAGGTACAATTGATGCGCCTATCGGACGTGACCTGAATGACAGGAAGCTGTTTACGGTAACCGAGCACAATAGCAGACATGCAGTAACACATTTTCACGTATTGGAGCGCTTAGGCGATTACACGATTGTAGAGCTTCAGCTAGAGACGGGACGTACCCATCAAATTCGTGTGCATATGAAATATATCGGTCATCCGCTTGCGGGAGATCCGGTTTACGGCCGCAACAAGACTGTAGCCTTAAAAGGACAAGCTTTGCATGCTACGCTGCTTGGCTTTACACATCCGCGCAGCGGCGAGCGGCTGGAGTTCGAAATGCCTTTGCCGGCAGACTTCGAAAATGTATTAAGCAGCTTGCGTTCAAGGTAATAGTGCAATAGTGCAAACTTTTCACCACATTATTCATTATTTCAAGCACATAAGTACGTTATTCTAATCAATAACAACTGAAGTAAATGAATATAAGGATAGGTGACGTGAAATGACTTCCATTAACCAAAATTACTTGGAGCTGCAAGGCAGCTACTTGTTTTCTGAAATTGCAAAACGCCGTACTAAATTCATTCAAGAAAATCCAAATGCTGAAATCATCAGCTTAGGAATTGGTGATGTTACGCGGGGTTTGCCGGATTCGGTTCTGAATGCTATGCACAGTGCAGTGGACGAGCTTGCAGCTCCAGGTTCATTCCGTGGATACGGACCTGAGCAGGGCTACGATTTTCTAATAAATGCAATTATCGAAAATGACTATAAAGCACGCGGCATTGACATTGCAACAAATGAAGTGTTTGTAAGTGATGGTTCCAAATGCGATGTCGGCAATATACAAGAAATTTTCAGCGAGAATAGTATCGTTGCAGTACAAGATCCGGTTTATCCAGTCTACGTCGATACGAACGTCATGGCTGGCCGCTCAGGCAAATACAATCAAGATACAAAGCGCTATGAGAACATTGCGTATTTGGAGTGTACAGCTGAAAATGATTTCAAGCCTAGCCTTCCTGATCGTAAAGTAGACATTATTTACTTGTGCTATCCGAACAATCCAACTGGCATGACGCTTACGAAAGAAGAGCTTAAAGTATGGGTTGACTATGCGAAAGCAAACAACTGCATCATTCTTTATGACTCCGCATACGAAGCATTTATTCAGGAAGAAGATGTTCCGCACAGCATTTACGAAATCGAAGGCGCGCGTGAAGTAGCCATCGAATTCCGCAGCTTCTCCAAAACAGCAGGTTTTACTGGTGTTCGCTGTGCCTACACAGTTGTGCCGCGTGAGCTGAAAGGTCTTGACGCTTCAGGCAATGAAGTGTTGATCAATGATTTGTGGAATCGCCGCCATACGACAAAGTTTAACGGCGTATCATACGTTACACAACGTGGAGCAGCTGCTATCTATTCAGAAGAGGGCAAAGCGCAAATCAAATCATTGGTTGACTATTACATGAAAAATGCAGCAATTATCCGTGACGGCCTTGCGTCCATCGGTCTTGAGGTATTTGGCGGAGTAAACGCTCCTTATATTTGGCTGAAAACACCGAACGGCATGGATTCATGGTCATTCTTCGATAAGCTTCTTACAGAAGCAAACATCGTTGGAACGCCAGGTGTAGGCTTCGGCCAAAGCGGTCAAGGCTATTTCCGCCTTACAGCATTCGGAAGCCTTGAGAATACTCAAAAAGCAGTTGAAAGAATTCGTAAATTAAGCCTGTAACAAATAATCGCTATCCTTGCATAGTTTATCAGGATTGGTCCACACTAAGTTGAAGCGGAAATAATCGTTTTTACTTGACATCTTTTGTCGAACGTGGGATAATTCCTATGATATACATCAGTACCTTTAACTCAGTCCAGAGAGGCTGGCAAGGTAGCGTGAATAACAGGTCTATAGAAGAGAGGAATAGGACAGCTTTATGCACTGCTTTCTGTGACGAGAGCTCTGCTTGCTTGCACCTATCTCTTTAAGCCTTATCACAAGCTCCTTGCGAAATTCGCAAGGAGCTTTTTGTCGCAACCTGGCAGTTTTGGACGGTTATGGAAGGAGTCAGCGGAAATGACGGAAGAAGAGCATTTAGTCATCATGGATGAAACGGCGATTCGCCGCGCATTAACGCGAATTGCTCATGAAATTGTGGAGAAGAACAAGGGAATCGACAACTGTGTGATTGTAGGCATTCGCACAAGAGGGATCTACCTTGCTCGGCGCATTGCAGAGCGCATCGGTGAAATTGAAGGAAAGCCTGTTCCTGTGAGCGAGCTTGATATTACTCAATACCGTGATGATCGCAAAGCAATCATATCTGCAGACATGGAAATAGCAGCAGCAATTGGCGATACCGACGGCATACCCTTTACGGTTCAAGACAAGCGCATTATTTTGTTCGATGACGTATTGTACACGGGCCGCACGATTCGCGCTGCAATGGACGCGCTTATGGATTGCGGAAGGCCGCAAAGCATTCAACTCGCCGTCCTTGTAGACAGAGGACATCGCGAACTGCCGATTCGACCAGATTTTGTAGGCAAGAACGTCCCAAGCTCTAAGCAAGAGCAAATCGATGTGGCTCTTACCGAAATCGATCAAATCGACCAAGTGACCATTATTAATCAGAGGGGGCAAGCCGGATGACCATCACACAGCTTAAACAACGGAGTTTGCTCGGATTAAAAGATTTAAGCCAAGAAGAGATTGAATCGATACTAGATCGTGCTGCTTATTGGGAGAATCATTCAAACAAAGTGCACACGACGATGCAAGGCAGATTTGCAGCCAATATGTTTTTCGAGAACAGCACTCGTACTCGCTTTTCATTCGAAGTAGCAGAGAAACGACTAGGTACAGAAGTGCTGAATTTCTCCGCTGCGGTTTCAAGTGTACAAAAGGGCGAGTCAATCTACGATACTGTACGCACACTTGAATCAATGGGAATTGACGTTGGCATCATTCGCTTAAAGCCGATCGGCGTTCTTGCAGAACTGGCAACGAAGATCAAGGTGCCGCTTATCAATGCCGGTGATGGCAATAACGAGCACCCGACACAAGCGCTGCTGGATATGTACACGATGCGCAAGCATTTTGGACAACTCAAAGGCTTAACGGTCTCGATTGTTGGAGATGTGCTGCATAGCCGCGTTGCAAGATCGAATCTATGGGCTTTGCAAAAATTCGGAGTTAATGTGAACTTTTGCTCACCGCCCAATATGCAAGCCTCTGAACTTGACGTCTCTTATGTCTCTATAGATGAAGCATTAAAATCAGATGTTGTCATGATGCTGCGCGTCCAGTTGGAACGCCATGAAAGCGGAATGCTGAACTCTGCTGAAAGTTACCGCGAGCATTACGGCTTGACGGTAGAGAGAGCCAGCAAGCTGGCTAATCACGCGATCATTATGCATCCTGCTCCAATCAACCGCAACGTAGAAATAGACGATGAACTGGTTGAGCATCCACAATCTCGTATTTTCCCGCAAATGGAAAACGGGGTTCCTATCCGCATGGCGGTAGTAGAGCGTGCGCTTAGCTAACTTTAGCAACATAGATCTAAATCCGGAGGGTGAAACGACAATGTCATTATGGATTATAAACGGTAACGTATGGAATGAAACTTCGGGCAGCTTAGAAAGTAAGCATATTCGGATTGAAAATAACAAGATCGAAGCTATTATAGACGGTTCCGAGTCAGTAGATACAGGAAGCGCAGAAGTCGTTGATGCAAAGGGCAAGCTGGTATCGCCAGGCTTTATCGATATGCACGTTCATTTGCGCGATCCGGGCTTTGAATATAAAGAAGATATCGCAACAGGCACACGCTCTGCGGCAAAAGGCGGATTCACAACGATTGCATGTATGCCTAACACTCGTCCTGTAACGGATACTGCTGAAACGGTACGCTACATTACGAACAAGGCGGCTCAAGTCGGCGTTGTCAAAGTATTGCCATACGCATCCATCACTAAAAACGAGCTTGGCCGCGAATTGACGGATTTTGCTTCATTAAAAGAAGCGGGTGCAATTGGCTTTACGGATGACGGTGTAGGTGTCCAGAACGCGCAAATGATGAAAAACGCGATGGCGCTTGCTCATTCCATGGATATGCCGATCATCGCTCACTGCGAAGATGATTCATTGGTTGAAGGCGCTTGGGCATCGGAAGGCGAGTTTTCCCGCAAGCACGGCTTGAAAGCTATCCCAAATGAATCCGAAGCGATTCATGTAGGCAGAGACGTACTATTGGCGGAAGCGACGGGCGTTCATTATCATGTATGTCACGTTAGCACGGAACAATCGGTACGGTTAATTCGCCTAGCTAAGCAAATCGGAGTTCGCGTTACTGCTGAGGTTTGCCCGCATCACTTGCTGCTGTCTGATGAGGATATTCCGGGCCTTGATGATGCAAATTGGAAAATGAATCCTCCGCTTCGTACGCCGCGTGACGTTCAAGCGGTTATCGAAGCGATTGAAGACGGAACGATCGATATGGTCGTTACGGACCATGCACCGCATAGCGCGGAAGAGAAAGCTCGCGGCGTTCAACTTGCACCTTTTGGCATCGTTGGCTTCGAGACAGCTTTCCCGCTCTTGTACACAAAATTTGTTCAAACCGGCAAGTGGACGCTTGGCTTCCTGCTTCAG
Organism: Paenibacillus sp. MCAF9; assembly: GCF_052114265.1. Lineage (NCBI taxonomy): Bacteria > Bacillati > Bacillota > Bacilli > Caryophanales > Paenibacillaceae > Paenibacillus > Paenibacillus sp. MCAF9. The sequence goes on along the minus strand of NZ_JBFREL010000006.1, from coordinate 99,125 downwards.
CGCATGACTGCGGATCCGGCACGTGTTTTCCGGCTTCCAACGGGGCGTTTAGAGCAAGGCGCTCCCGCTGATATTACAATCGTTGATTTGGATAATGAGCGTTCGGTTGATCCGAGCACATTCGCATCCAAAAGCAACAACACGCCATTCGGCGGCTGGAAGCTTAGCGGCTGGCCTGTGACAACGATCGTTGACGGCGCAGTTGTTTGGTCAGAATAAATAACTTTTACTAACTAAAGCCAATATATGGGGACAATCAACACCTGAGGAGTGATACGGATGCAAGCAAGGTTATTATTGGAAGACGGTACATTGTTCACAGGACTTTCGTTCGGTGCAGAAGCACAAATGATGGGCGAGGTTGTATTTAATACTGGAATTACTGGTTATCAAGAAGTTTTATCCGATCCGTCCTACTGCGGACAAATCGTAACGATGACTTATCCGCTAATCGGCAACTACGGTATTACACGTGATGATTTTGAGTCGATGCGTCCATTTATTCACGGCTTTGTCGTTCGTCGTCATGAAGAAGTGCCAAGCAACTGGCGCGCTCAATATTCACTAGGACAACTTCTTAAAGAATACGGCATCCCGGGCATCAGCGATATTGATACACGTATGCTTACTCGCAAGCTTCGTAACTACGGTACAATGAAGGGCCTAATCACAACAGGCAACGAGCGTGTAGAAGAACTTGCTGAACGTCTGAACATTTCGAAGCTAATGACGGATCAAGTTGCACGCACTTCTACATCTCATGTATTCTCAAGCCCGGGTCAAGGCGAGCGTATCGTACTTGTTGACTTCGGTGCAAAAAGCGGTATTTTGCGCGAGCTTACTAAGCGCGGCTGCGATGTAGTCGTTGTTCCTCACGATACAACAGCAGACCAAATTCGTCGCCTAGCTCCAGACGGCATTCAATTGTCCAATGGCCCTGGGGACCCGCAGGATGCACCTTATGCTGTAAAAATGATTTCTGAGCTGCTCGGCGAATACCCGATCTTCGGAATTTGCTTAGGCCATCAGCTGTTCGCATTAGCTTGCGGAGCAGAAACAACGAAGCTTAAATTCGGACATCGCGGCGGAAACCACCCGGTTAAAGAATTGGCAACTAACCGCTGCTACATTACTTCACAAAACCATGGCTACACGGTGCTTGAAGAATCAGTAGCGAACACGCCGCTTGTAGTAACACATATCAATAACAATGACCGCACGATCGAAGGACTTAAACACAATACATTCCCAGCTTTCTCGGTTCAATATCACCCAGAAGCTGCGCCTGGACCGTATGATTCCAGCTATTTGTTTGATGAGTTCCTAGAAATGATCCGTACGCACAAGAAAAATAACCCACAAAAACCTCGTCAAGCTGTGTTGTCGGAGACGTTGAAAGGAGAGCTTCAGTATGCCCAAAAATAATGAACTCAAAAAAATTCTCGTGATCGGTTCCGGTCCAATTGTCATCGGACAAGCGGCGGAATTCGACTATGCCGGTACTCAAGCCTGCCAAGCGCTCAAAGAAGAGGGCTATGAGGTTGTTCTTATAAACAGTAACCCAGCAACAATCATGACAGACACGAACATGGCTGACAAAGTATACATCGAGCCAATTACTTTAGATTTTGTATCACAAATCATTCGTCAAGAACGTCCAGATGGACTTCTTCCGACGCTTGGCGGCCAGACAGGCCTAAATATGGCGGTTGAGCTTGCACGCGCAGGCGTTCTTGAACGCGAAAATGTAAAATTGCTTGGAACACAGCTGACAGCTATTGAGAAAGCGGAGGATCGCGACTTATTCCGTGACCTTATGCGTGAGCTGGAACAGCCAGTACCAGACAGCGACATCGTGACTACAGTAGAAGATGCAGTTAACTTCGCTAACACGATCGGTTACCCAATCATCGTTCGTCCTGCTTATACACTAGGCGGAACAGGCGGCGGTATTTGTGCGAATGAAGAAGAACTGCGGGAAACGGTTGCTTCTGGAATCCGTTATAGCCCGATTAGCCAGTGCTTGATTGAAAAATCGATTGCAGGCATGAAGGAAGTCGAATATGAGGTTATGCGTGATGCGAACGATAACTGTATCGTTGTCTGCAACATGGAAAACTTTGACCCGGTTGGCGTACATACAGGCGATAGCATCGTCGTAGCGCCAAGCCAAACCTTGTCTGATCGCGAGTATCAAATGCTTCGTTCAGCTTCCCTAAAAATCATTCGTGCGCTGAACATCGAGGGCGGCTGTAACGTACAGTTCGCACTTGATCCACAAAGCTATCAATATTATGTCATTGAAGTAAATCCGCGCGTAAGCCGTTCATCGGCACTAGCGTCGAAAGCAACAGGATACCCAATTGCCAAAATGGCAGCAAAAATCGCTGTCGGCTACACACTCGATGAGCTTGTAAACCCTGTTACAGGACAAACGTATGCTTGCTTCGAGCCAACACTTGATTATATCGTATCAAAAATTCCACGCTGGCCGTTTGATAAATTCGTTAACGCGAACCGTAAACTTGGTACGCAAATGAAAGCAACTGGCGAAGTTATGGCTATCGGCCGTACGTTTGAGGAATCCATTCATAAAGCGGTTCGTTCACTGGAAATTGGCGCTCACCGCATTCACTTGAAAGAAGCTTCATCTTTGGAAGATGCAGTGCTTCGCGCACGTCTAGAGAAGCCGGATGATGAGCGTATGTTCCTCGTAGCAGAAGCGTTCCGCCGTGGCTATCAGCTTCAAGAAATCCAAGACATTACAAACATCGACTGGTGGTTCCTTGATAAAATTCAGTCTATCGTAGCATTCGAGGATCGCATGCGCAGCGAATCAACGTTGAATCAACAAACGTTGTATGAAGCTAAACGCAAAGGCTTCTCAGATCGCTCTATTGCTGAAATTCGTCAAGAAGGTTTCCCGAATGGCAGTCACACAACGGAAGCTGACGTGCGTGCACTTCGCGAACAGCTTAACTTGAAGCCGGTATACAAAATGGTTGATACATGCGCAGCTGAATTCGAAGCTTCGACACCATATTATTACTCCACTTATGAAGTAGAGAATGAAGTAACCGTTACGGACAAACAGAAGGTTCTAGTCCTTGGCTCTGGACCAATTCGTATTGGTCAAGGCATCGAGTTCGATTACTCGACGGTTCATGCGGTATGGGCAATTCAAAATGCAGGTTATGAAGCGGTTATTATCAACAATAACCCAGAAACGGTTTCAACGGACTTCAGCACATCGGACAGACTCTACTTTGAGCCATTGTTCTTTGAAGATGTAATGAATGTTATTGAGCAAGAAAATCCGATTGGCGTAATCGTACAATTCGGCGGTCAAACGGCAATCAATCTAGCAGCTCCGCTTTCCAAAGCTGGCGTACGCATTCTAGGCTCCAGCCTTGAGAGCATCGATGCAGCAGAGGATCGCAAGAAATTCGAAGCATTGCTTCGCAGCCTAAATATCGCACAGCCAGACGGCAAAACGGTTATCTCTGTTGATGAAGCGGTAGTTACGGCACAAGGTCTTGGTTATCCGGTACTTGTTCGCCCTTCCTATGTACTTGGCGGACGCGCAATGGAAATTGTGTACTCAGACGAAGAACTGCTTAACTATATGGAAGTTGCAGTGAAAATTAACCCTGAGCACCCGGTTCTAATCGACCGTTATATGCTAGGCAAAGAAGCTGAAGTAGACGCGATTTGTGATGGCGATACTGTTGTTATTCCAGGGATTATGGAGCATGTTGAGCGCGCAGGCGTTCACTCAGGCGATTCCATTGCGGTATATCCACCACAATCACTTTCGGAAGACATTAAACAGCAAATTGTTGACATCACGATTAGCATTACTAAAGCACTGAACGTAATTGGACTGGTTAACATCCAGTTCGTTATTCACCAAGAAAAAGTATATGTGATAGAAGTTAATCCGCGTTCATCGCGTACCGTACCTTTCCTAAGCAAAGTTACGAATATTCCGATGGCAAACTTAGCTACTAAAGCAATTCTCGGTACGAAGCTTGCTGATCTTGGTTATGTTGAAGGCTTGTGGCCTGAAGATGAATATGTTTCTGTTAAAGTTCCTGTCTTCTCCTTCGCGAAGCTGCGCCGGGTTGACCCAACGCTAACGCCGGAAATGAAATCAACAGGTGAAGTAATGGGCCGCGACGTTCAATATGCGAAAGCTCTCTATAAAGGTCTCATTGGCGCAGGTATGAAAATTCCAACATCAGGCGCTATCATTGCTACAGTTGCGGATAAAGATAAAGAGGAAGCAACAGAGTTGCTTCGCGGATTCTTTAACCTAGGCTACAAAATTATTGCTACAGGCGGAACGGCGAAAGCACTCGAAGAAGCAGGCCTTATCGTTACGACTGTTAATAAGCTTAGCGAAGGCTCGCCGAATATTCTTGATCTAGTACGTGAAGGGCAAGCGCAATTTGTAGTCAATACGTTGACTAAAGGCAAAGCTCCTGAACGTGATGGATTCAGAATTCGTCGTGAAGCGGTTGAGAATGGCGTCGTTTGTATGACATCGCTTGATACCGTTCGTGCATTGCTTGTCATGCTCGAAACGTTGAACTTCTCCTCCCGTTCAATGCCAGTAGCGCTACAAAACAAATAAGCTCACTTAGCTTAAAAGTACGGCCAGCGTTTATTGCTTCGTTATCTACCTTAAGACGTTAGTCTTAAGGTGGATAGCTTGAAGCAAACGTATGGCCGTTTATTTTGCAAATGAACAGAGAAATGGAGCGATTTCGGATGAAATTGACTAAAGAGCAAGCAGCTGGACGGATTATGGTAGCCCTTGATTATCCAGATGCAGCAGCGGCTGAACGTTTAATTGCCGAACTGCAAGGCATTCCCTGTTTTATGAAGGTGGGCATGCAGTTGTTTTACGCTGCCGGTCCTTCCTTCGTGCAAAGCTTGAAAGAGCGCGGTTACTACGTATTTCTTGATGTGAAAATGCATGATATTCCGAACACTGTCAAAGGCGGCTCTAATAGCGTAACGAAATTGGGAGTTGACATGTTTAACGTCCATGCAGCAGGGGGCAGTGATATGATGGAGGCTGCGCTTGAAGGCGTAGATATTGCATTAACAGGAAGCAGCCTTCGTAAGCCAACGGTTATCGCGGTAACTCAATTGACAAGTACGAGTCAGTCCATGCTCAATGAGCAGATCGGTATTAGCGGAACTGTAGAAGCGGCAGTGCTTCGTTATGCGGAGCTTACCAAAAAAGCGGGTTTGGACGGTGTTGTCGCATCACCTTCCGAGGTTGAGGCTATTAAGTCGCTATGCGGCAGCTCTTTCAAAACCATAACGCCAGGCATTCGTCCCATTGGAGCGGATGTTAATGATCAATCACGCATTATGACGCCAAGTGAGGCGCTTCGCAAAGGAACGGATTATATGGTAATCGGTCGCCCGATTACAGCGGCACCAAGCCCGCGTGCAGCATTAGAATCTATTATTGAGGAGCTGATTTCCTATGAGTAAAATTACTTTATCTGAATTGCCTAATCAAATTGCTAAAAGCCTGCTCGAAATCGAAGCCGTAGCACTTCGCCCTAATGAGCCATTCACATGGACATCAGGCATTAAATCACCAATCTATTGTGATAACCGCCTTACGATGACATACCCAACGATTCGCGATCTTGTTGCAGAAGGTTTCGCAACGATCATTCGTGAGCGTTATCCTGATGCTGAGGTTATTGCGGGCACTTCAACTGCCGGTATTCCACATGCAGCTTGGGTAGCACAGAAGCTTAATCTGCCGATGGCTTATATTCGCGATAAAGCGAAGGGTCATGGCAAGCAGAATCAAATCGAGGGCCGTGTTCTACCTGGTCAAAAGGTCGTTGTGATCGAGGATTTGATATCGACAGGCGGCAGCTCGCTTAAAGCTGGTCTTGCAGTTAGAGAAGCAGGCGCAGAAGTATTGGCGGTGCTTGCTATATTCACTTACGAATTCGATTCAGCGATTCAAGCCTTTGCTTCAGAGAAAATGCCTCTTGTTACATTATCTAGCTATAGCGCACTTATTCAAACGGCTGTAGAGCTTGGAAAAGTTGCTCCTGAAGATGTAGCTGCTTTGCAAGCTTGGAGACAAGATCCTCAATCGTTTGGAAAATAATTGCTTAAATAAAAAAAAGCGTGCTCTTTTCCATGAGAGCTCGCTTTTTTTGTGACAAAATTGTTCATAATTCGACACTAAAATTTAATTTTTTTTGAAAGGGTCTCTTCTTAATAGCTATTTGTCTCCGATAAATAATTATAGAGTATAGTCATGAATTGAGGGGCGGGGTTTTAATGAAATTGTCTTTACGTGTTAGGCTAGTCTTGTTGTCTTTGGTTCCACTTATGTTTTATGCATTTACAGGGATTTATTTGCTCAATGAGCAGTGGCGCGTGTTGAATGACATGACAGATCGTATTTATGAAACTTCTAATCAAGTAGACACATTAGTATTAAACGCGGATAGGGATATGTATCAGGCCTATCAAGCTTACTTGAGAGTGGAATCCGGTACTTTGGATCAAGTAAATGCAGACGCTGCTCGAGCGGAGTTAGCCGAAAATATAAAACAAGTGGAAGACCGGGTAGGAGAAGCACAAGCCATTTTATATGAGAAAGGCCTTCAGAACTTAGCAGAAGGGGATTCTGAGCGCAGCATAAACCAAATTTTAATTGAGTTTAAGGCTAATTTTAATTTCTGGTCAGCTGCAGCGATAAAAGCAGCAGCGGATGGAAAGAACAATTTCCAAAATAAACAGATTGATAATAGCTTCTTAACAAGCCGTACAGGGATTGATGAAATCGGTCAAAATATTAAAATTTATGCACAAACCACAATTACTGATATTACAAATGAGCTTAGAAAAACGCAGCTTACTCTCTTAATCTGCATCATTGTGGTTACATTAGTTATATTAATTGCTATGTACTTTACAGTGCGTCATATAATGAAGACAATCAAGAGTGTTGTATTTAAGACACAGCGAGTAGCAGAAGGAGATTTAACAATTCTTCCGGATCAGAAATACAGCAAGGATGAGCTTGGCCGTATTTCGCAATCGGTGGATCATATGATTGAAGCTACTAAGCAGCTGATTAGCGGTATTGCTAGCAATGCAGTTGAAGTGACCAAATCAACTGATCAGTTAACGACTGCATCTAAGGAATCTGCAGATGCAGCAGAGCATGTCGCTCAAAATATTCAGGAAGTAGCGAATGGCTCAGAAGTACAAGCAAGAGGTGCGGAAGAAACATCTAGAGCGATCGAAGAGATGACGATAGGCATTCAACGAATCGCAGAAAACACAGCCTCCATTGCCGATAAATCATCTTCAACCTCTAAGCAGGCTGAACTTGGTCATGAAGCGCTGCTCCGGTTAATTGATCAAATGAGCGAGGTAACCTCAGTAACTGGCAAACTATCGAATACAATTGAAACGCTTGAGCATCGTTCCAAAGAGATAGGTGCAATTGCGGAGAATATAACGAGCTTTTCAAATCAAACGAATATTTTGTCGCTGAACGCATCAATTGAAGCAGCCCGTGCAGGCGAACACGGCAGAGGTTTTGCCGTCGTTGCAGGAGAGATTCGGAAACTGGCAGCGGGATCCCTTGCATCTGCTGACGGGATTCATCAACTCGTAGACATTACCAGAAGTGAAATCGCAGGAGCTTCTGCTTACATGTCGCAAACGGTTCTAGAAATGGAGCGAGGCAGCGCGCGGGTAGGCGAGGTTCGTCAGAACTTGGATGTCATCGTTGCTTCTATTACACAGATGAGTGAGCAGATTCATGAAAATTCTGCAATTACTCAGCAAATGTCAGCCAGCTCGGAGCAGGTAAGCGCCTCAATGCAGCAAACGGCTGCTACAGCTGCCGTTAATCTGGAGAAGACAGAAAATGTTGCTGCCGCAACGGAAGAGCAGCTCGCTTTGATGGATAACATTTCTTCAGCAGCTGTTCATTTAGAGGAAATTGTACGCGATTTGGACCTTGCTATTTCTCATTTCAAGGTGAAGTAAGATAATGTAAAAGCTGTTTTTTATGCGGAGTTTAAGCCTTCGCTAAAAGCAGCTTTTTTTGTTCGAAAAAGGTTTTAAAAAGTTGTTTGAATTTGACGTAACTTTTTGAGCATGTCCTACGTCTATCATGTAAGATGAGAATTATGAAAGTTGGTTGAGGAGGGATCGGAAGCGCTAATGGCCATTCCGCAGGAAGAAGAACAGAAGGTAGAAGAGCAGGTTGAAACGACTGAGGAAAGACGCGATCTGCTTAAAGTTATTGATGTAGAGCGAACCTTCCAAGTTGGAGGAACTCCGCTGCCTGTACTGAAGGGCATCAATATGGAGCTTAAGGAGCGTCAATTAGTCATGCTCAGAGGCAGATCAGGCTCTGGCAAGACGACGCTGCTGAATTGCTTGGGCGGGCTCGATACGCCAAGCAAAGGAGAGATTTTGTTTAACGGTTTGAAGTTTCACAGCATGAGCGATGACCAACGCACTTTAGTTAGGCGAAAGCACATGGGCTTTATATTTCAAGCCTTCGCACTTATGCCGCTATTGTCCGCGCGTGAGAATGTGGAGCTGTCTCTTCGGATGGCTGGTGTACCGCGAGCGGAATGGAAGGATAGAGTTACGCAATGTCTTGAACTGGTTGGTTTGGAGCGCCGAATGAATCATCGTCCCTTCGAGCTTTCTGGCGGTGAGCAGCAACGGGTCGCAATTGCTAAGGCGATCGCCCATAAGCCAATGCTGCTGCTTGCTGATGAACCGACGGCAGAGCTTGATACTGGCATGTCGGCTCAAATTATGGCGGTTTTCCAAAATATTATTCGCACTGAACAAGTTTCTATTTGTATGACTACACATGATCCTACGATTTTGGAGGTTGCTGACATTGTCTATGAAATGGTGGACGGAAAATTTATTTAAGCGTTCAATGGTTGTTGTATTAAGTGCTTCTTTGGTGCTTTCAAGCGGGTGCTCCTTGCTTCCCGCAGAAGATGAAGAAGAGGTTATACCTGAGATTGCCCCTGCACAAATATCCAAAAAGCCCGAGTATGAGGTAACGACGACGACATTAGAAACGTCGATACCGCTGATCGGCAAGCTTATCTCTTTGGAAGAAGAGACGATGTTTTTCACATTGGACGGCAAGAATTTGAAAGAGCTGAATGTGAAAGTAGGAACAGCTGTAAAAGCCGGTCAAGTGATTGGTCAGCTGGACGTTGATGTACTGGTTAAAAGCTTGCGGCAAGAGCGGCTTTCATTTAGGAAAATCGAAAATGAGATGAAAGACACGCTTCGCCAGCGTGATGAAATGGATCCGATTGAATTCGAAGGTAAGCTGATTGCTTTTGAAGAACAGAAGCAGAAGCTAGTCGATATGGAAGAGGAAATCGGGAAAGCGACATTAAAAGCTCCATTTGCCGGAACGATTGTATCGCTTAACGTGCAGAAGGGCGATTTGATTAAAGCCTATGCTCCAATTGCAATTGTAGCCGATACGAGCAAGATTACAGCTGCAGCCAAAATTTCTAAGTCAGAGCTAGAAAAACTAGGCGTTGGCATGGAAGTAACGGCTGATATTACGAGCGTTGGTAAATTTAAAGGCAAGATCAAGCAGCTCCCATACAAAACGGAGGAACAGAACAACGGCGGCGGCGGTGGTTCTGGAGTAGAGAAACCGGAGAAACCCGAAGACTTCTTAATCGTTGATCTTAAGGATTTGCCTAAAAACTTGAACCGCGGAATGCCGCTTTCAATTAAAGTCATTACGAAGCGCACTGAAAATGCTATTGTTATTCCTCCTTCTACGCTTCGTTCTATTGGATCTCGTACGTACGTGCAGGTCATTGAAGGCGAAGTTAAGCGCGAAGTTGACGTAGAGGTCGGCCAACAAACCTCGACGAATATTGAGATCCTCAAAGGGTTGAAACCGGGGCAGAAAGTTGTAGGTCGATAGCCAATGGGAATTCCGCTGTTTCGTTTTTTGTTCCGCAAAATGTGGAACACGCGCTGGCTAACCTTAAGCACGCTGGCTGGGCTAACTCTGGCGGTTGCATTTGCAACGAGTATCCCTATGTATGCAGATGGCGCACTCAAGAGAGTAGTAGCCGAATCACTGCAGCAGAAGAGTACCGGATTACCTGCGGGCTCGCTTCTCATGAGATATCAATCACCTGCTGGCGGGAAAACGGATTTAGCAGCGCTGTCGGAGCTTGAAAAGTATATTAAAGATGGAATACCGAAAGAAATTGGATTTCCATTTGGTACTTATGTAAACAGCTATTCCATTCGCGGTGCTGAGGTCGTTCCTGAGGATTCAAGCAAAGTAGACGCAGGACGCAACCGTCAACTGACGATTATGAATCTGTCAGAACTTGAAAAAAATACAGAGCTGACCCAAGGTAAATGGTTTTCAAATACCGAAGGGGATGGAGACATACTCGAAGCAGTCATGTTTGAGGAAGCAATGTATAGAAATGATGTACATATCGGCGATGTTTTTGAATATCCGATATACGGTGGACTGGATCTGACATTGCGAGTGAAAATTGTCGGAGCAGTCAAACCGCTTACTGATACGAGTTCATACTGGTATCAAGGGATGGAAAGCTTGCTGAACACGTTCCAAATAAGCAAAGCAGCATTCGAAAAGACGCTGTTAGCGAATAAAAAAATACCGCTGCATAATGCAAGCTGGTACTACGCATTTGATTTATCAGAAGTAAAAACGAGTCAATTAACACCTTTAAGCAAGACGCTAGAACGCTTGAATATTGAGCTGTATCAGCGTCTTAAGGACACAAGAGTAGAAATTTCTTTTGCATCTACGCTTACCGAGTTTAAGAAACAAAGCCTGCAGCTGCAAACATTGCTGTTTACGCTAGCTGCTCCAATGCTTGCGATGGTGTTTTTCTTCATTGCCATGAATGCAAGGCAGTCACTGGATAAGCAGCGAAGCGACATTGCAGTGCTTCGAAGCAGGGGTGCCGGCACACGGCAAATCATTTGGATTTATTTGCTCGAAGGACTACTGCTCGGCGGTATCGCGCTTGGAAGCGGTCCGTTTATCGGTTGGTTCATGGCGAAGAGTATCGGATCAGCCAATGGCTTCCTCTCTTTCGTTAATCGGAAGTCCATACCGGTTGGTTTCTCTACAGAGGCCATTATTGCGGGCGGAGCTGCAGTCTTTCTAGCGCTTATGGCGACCATTATTCCAGCTGTTATTTATGCAAGATCTTCAATCGTAAGTTATAAGCAGGATCTGGCGCGTTCTGATCGCAAGCCAGTTTGGCAGCGTTGGTATCTTGATGTCTTGTTAATTGCCGCTGCTGGTTATGGCTGGTATATGTTCAATGAGCGCCAAATGTTGACTTTCAAAACAGGCATGACAACGGATCAATTAAACGTACAGCCATTTTTATTTTTTGTTCCTGCCTTATCAATCTTTGCATTTGGGTTGTTTTTCTTAAGATTATTCCCATGGCTGTTGAAGGTGTTTACATGGCTAGGACGCAAATTTTTACCGGTTCCGCTTTATTTGACGTTGACTCAGCTTTCACGTTCATCCAAAGGGTATTACCCGTTGATGATTCTATTGGTGCTGACGCTTGGGCTTGGTGTTTATAACGCATCGGCAGCTAGAACGATTGATTTGAACTCCACAGAACGTACGCTGTATAAATACGGAGCAGACGTAACCATTCAAACGGTATGGGAAGGCTCTCCGGAAATTACTACGACGCCTGGCAACAACGGCGGAAATGGTGGTAACGGCGGCAGTGGAGGCAATGGCGGCGGTTCTGGCGGCGGCGGAAATGGTGGAGGAGGCAACGGCGGTGGTTCAGGCGGCGGAGGAGGTGGCGGTCAAACCATACCTTCAAAGATGTTGTTCAGTGAACCTCCATTTGAGCTTTTCCGTTCTCTTGATGGCGTAGAAGCGGCTGCTCGTGTATTACAGACGAAGGGCAGCGTGGTCATATCAGGCAAATCGATTGGTCAAGGAACTGTAATGGGTATTGATAATGTCGACTTTGCTAAGGTCGGCTGGTTCCGCAATGATTTGTATCCTGTTCATCCGAATTATTATTTAAATAACTTGGGTAAATATGAGCATGCGGCGCTTATTCCTTCGAAAGTAGCAGAGAAATATCAATTAAAAATCGGAGATCCCGTATCAGTTGGATTCGCCGAAGGTAAAGTGGATTTTATGGTCGTTGGCATTTTGCCTTATTGGCCTAGCCAATATCCGGATAAATCACCGTTTATTATCACGAATTTAGATTATATTTATGACCAGCTTCCGCTTATTCCTTATGAGGTTTGGCTGAAGATGAAGCCTGATGCTAAAGTAGCTCCGATCGTTGAAGCGCTGCAAAAGGCTGGGGTGGAGATAGCAGCTATTAAAGATGTAAGAAGCGAGCTAATCATTCAATCGAAGCTTCCAACTAGGGGCGGCGTATTCGGAATATTGAGCTTAGGTTTCCTTGTTTCGGTCATCATCACACTAGCTGGCTACGTTCTATTCTGGTTCTTCAATCTCTCAGGGCGTGTTGTCCAATTCGGGGTATTGCGGGCAATGGGATTATCGCGAAGACAGCTTACGGGGATGCTGCTTCTGGAGCAGCTATTTACAGCAGGACTTGCGATAGGACTTGGCGTGTTAATTGGTAAAGGTGTGAGCTTGCTCTTCCTTCCATTCTTGCAAACGACAGAAAACGTTGCAGAAACAGTACCGCCTTTCCGAGTCATATTCGAGTCTAGCGATACGAACCAATTGTTCATAGTTGTCGGATTTATGATGCTGACCGGCGCATTGCTTCTCTTCCTGCACATACGCAGGCTTAGAGTGCATCAAGCGGTCAAGATGGGAGAAGAACGATGACAACAGCGATGATCGATTGCGAAGGTCTAGTGAAAATTTACAAGACAGACGATCTAGAGGTCGTTGCCCTGCAAGGCTTGAACCTAAAAGTAAACGAAGGCGAGCTAATGGCTATCATCGGCAACAGCGGCAGCGGGAAATCGACGCTTCTGAATACGCTGGGCGGTCTTGACCGCCCTTCAGCCGGCCAGGTGCATGTAGGTCCTTGGGATCTTCTGAAGATTTCCGAAGAGGATCTAGTGAAATACAAGAGGGAGACGGTAGGATTTATTTGGCAAAATAATGCGAGAAACTTGCTGCCTTATCTTACTGCCCTCGAAAATGTAGAAATGCCGATGATGCTCTCGGGAAAGGTTGATCGCGCATATGCGAAGCAGCTGCTTGAATGGGTTGGCTTGAAGGAGCGAATGCATAACAAGCTCCATCAATTGTCAGGCGGTGAGCAGCAAAGGGTTGCCATTGCGATTTCATTGTCGAATCGCCCGAAGCTTCTGCTTGCGGATGAACCGACAGGTTCGGTTGATACGGCTACCTCCGATTTGATTATGGGTATTTTCCGCAGGTTGAATCGCGAGATCGGTATTACCATCGTCATTGTAACGCATGACTTGACGCTTGCTGGCAAGGTAGACCGAGTGGTTGCCATTCGCGATGGCTTGACGAGCACCGAGTTTATTAAACGCAATCCGAATATTAATCTTGATGGAGGTGAGGCAGAGCTTCCAGCTGCAAGCAGCGGACTGCAGTCTGTGCATGAAGCCTATGTCGTGGTAGATCGAGTTGGACGTTTACAAGTGCCTAAGGAATATTTATCTGCTCTTAATATTAAAGACAAAGCAACGATGGAATTTGACGGCGAGCGGATTATTATTACTCCGCCTAAATCACTAGGGGGTTAAAACCAAATGAATAATAAAAGATTGTCAGGCAAGCGAATTCGCAAATTTACTTTAGTATCGTTAACACTTACCCTGCTTATTGGCCTGCTTGCAGCGTGCAGCAGCGGCTCAGACAGCTCTACTGAAAAACGGGTTTTACGCATTGGCGTGCTTTATGGCGGTTCGGATAATGAGCCTTACTTCCGTCAGCAATACACGGATATGTATGAAATGTCTCATCCTAACATTGAGTTCCAAATCGTAGGCGCAATCAACTATGATGATCAACGCTTTGAACAGCAAGATCCTGCAAAGCCAACGAAGCAGCCAGATCCATATGAAAAAATGAAAGAAATGCTAACTGGATCAAATCCAGTCGATGTTGTTGTTCTGGATTACAATATGCTTCGTCGGATGACACAAGACAACTTGTTGCAACCGCTGGATCCATTAGTAGCACAAGATAAATTCGACTTGTCGGATTATGTTCCAACTGTTATTGAAGGCATTAAAGCTGCTGGTGATGGCGGATTGTATGCATTGACGCCAACTTTTAACTCTTCTGCACTTTACTACAACAAAAAAATGTTTACTGATGCTGGTGTAACTCCTCCGACAAACAAAATGGAGTGGACTGAAGTTCTTAACTTGGCACGTCAAGTGGCAAAAGGTGAAGGCGTGGACCGTAAATTTGGATTCTCCTTCAATCGCTGGTCCAATGACGGCTTTAGCAATGCGCAGTCTTATAGCCAAGCATTGCAGCTAAAAATGTGGGATGACAAAGGCGAGAAAATGCTCGTCAATAGCGATCAGTGGGAAAATGTATGGAGCACTGTTGCATCGCTGTATCAAGAAGAAGTTATTCCAACACAAGAATTTATGAATAAAATGTATGAGAAGCAAAACGCGGAAGGCGGCAATGACCCATTCTATGGTGATTTGTTCATCAAAGGCAAAATTGCGATGACGATCGGTGATTATGGTTATATCAATGAGCTTAAGAGAGCTTCGGACAACGCATCGAAAATTAAAGATTTTGAAGCTGTTGATTGGGACGTTGTGACAGTTCCCGTTTCTCCAAGCGATCCAGAAGTGGGCAGCAGTATTTCATTGAGCCAGTTGATGGGTATTAACAACAAAGCTCAAAACGATAAAGACGCTTGGGATTTCATCAAGTTCTCCAATAGCAAGGAATGGGCTAAGCTGAAATCAAGAAGTCTTTATGAAATGGTTGCACGTAAGGAATTTTTGACGCCAATCGGCGGTTTGCAATACAATATTGACGCATTTACTTCACTTAAGCCAATGCCAGCTTTAGATACGGACAAAATCTTCCGTGAGAAACCAGGCGTATGGGAAGCACAGCAACCTGCTTATGAACTGTTCCAAGCCGTAATCGATAAGAAAAAATCTGCTCGTGAGGCGCTAGCTGAGTGGGAAACACGCGGAAATGCGGTTTTGGAGAAAATTAAAAACAATCCAACTGGAGAAGGCAACGGCGGCGGAGTCGAAATTATGCCAATGCCTAGATAATTTGAAATAAGAAAGAAGCCCGTAATCGACCTCTGCGTCGTTTGCGGGCTTTTTCCTTAATATTTGTCTAACCTCGTAATAGAAAGGACTGGTAAGCGGTCCAAGAGCCGTTCTCGGTCTGATACATCAGATGTATGCGATCAATTCTCGAAGTAAGATCAATGGACTGCATGCGCAGATTTCCGAATAAATCATGCAGCTCATCAGCTGAGATTTCTTGCCCTATCGTGACATGTGGCGTGTAAACATATTTGGGCTCGACAATGGCCAGCGGACCGCTGCATATGCTCTCCTGGAGCTTCTGCATGGAAACGGTGTCTTCAAGCGCTAAATAGAGCACATGACTTACAGGGAAAAAAGTAGATACACGGTTCAAATGGATAGAGAAAGCAGGCAGCTTAGATGTTGTTTGCTCTAAATGAGCGACTGCAAGCTGCAATTCATCGTCTGACCAATCTTCTGCGTATCGTACTGTCAAATGAGCAGGTACAGCTGTGTAATGCGGATCATGGCGTCTTCGCCAGCTATTAGCGAAGTCCTGTACATGCTTTTCGGGGAAAACAACAATTCCATATAACATGGTCTTCAGCTCCTTCGAAATGACCTATTTTGAGTATACCCCATTTGCATGTATGATCCCAATTTTGGGGTATTCTAATGTATACAGCCTTTGGAGTGATAAGCATCAGCTTCTCCAATAAGATAGTGGAGGGATGACATGAGATGGGTATATTGGGTTCGCCTATATGAAACCAAATTTCAAGCGGGTTGTTTGGTTAGGAGAATGGAGAATGACGGTTGGATGTATGGCTATGAAACTCCGCATGAGGTAGAGGTATTTCGATCCCGAAAAGGGCGATACGGCGTGAGGTTTATACCATAAAAAATAAAAAGAAAATAAATTAGAATATTTTGCTTGACTTAAAACACACCTATATAGTATATTATTTTATGTCGCCAATTCAACTGGCTTTGCTCAAATGGATATACGTCGCGGGGTGGAGCAGCCCGGTAGCTCGTCGGGCTCATAACCCGAAGGCCGCAGGTTCAAATCCTGCCCCCGCAACCAACCTTTCGATGAATACGTTGAAATATACGTTTTTCGAGGGCCCTTAGCTCAGTTGGTTAGAGCGGTCGGCTCATAACCGATTGGTCGGGGGTTCGAGTCCCTCAGGGCCCACCATAAGCAAAACCTTTACAACATGCCGGGGTGGCGGAACTGGCAGACGCACAGGACTTAAAATCCTGCGATGGGTGACCATCGTACGGGTTCGATTCCCGTCCTCGGCATACCTCGAAGACATTGACGAGTCAATGGTTTTCACGAAGTACATAAGATGTACGAACGATAAAAGAACCTCCTTTATAGAATCTGACTTGTCAGTTCTAAGCAAAGGAGGTTTTTTTATTGTTAGGTACTTAATCTAGCAATTTAATTTAATATGTTAATTTCTAAAGCCGTTAAGTAAATTAGAGGCTGGCAGTAATTAATTTATAGCAGCTTGTCTCGCAGCATTATGGGCTAACCTATGGAGGGTATTGTTTTTCTTGTGCTTGCTTATGTATTTTATTTGTATGTAAACGTTGGGATACATATTATTTAAATGATGTAGAATTGCCAATACTTCATCTCTAGCATCTTTATGATGTGAATGAGAAAAATAATCTTTTGATAAAATGTTTGTGATTTGACTGCAATCAGTATAGATAATAGCGAACTTCGGCTCATACTCCGTCAGCGCACTTGCAAGTATTTCAAGACTGTAACGAACAGCAAGCAATTCACCGTAATTGGAGCCTTCAACATGTTCCATCAGTATTTTTTTGGCGGTAACGCGTATCGTTCTATTGAAGACAAAGCAACAAGCTGCTCCATGATTGTTTTGCGCAACGAAACCGGAGTAGTCACAATACAAACAAATCATACTCTTGTTCACAATGTTTTGTCTTAAACGAGGATTGGCATATGCTCTTTTTATTAGCAATTCTGTTGTAGTATCCACAAAATCTATCCTCCAGATCGTATTCCTTCTTTCATTATTTTAATCATCGTCAAAAAAGAGATGGGTTAGTCTTCAAATGGGATAGCTTCGAAATATTTTTTACTTTAAGAATAGGCGAATGGATTAAGGTATACATCGGAGCTGATCTGCGTAAGTTTTAATAGGAATGTGTCTGAATAAGGGAGTAACATTAATGATGTAATACTGGAGGGGACTCGGCATGAACGCAGGTTTTTGGATTCGATTAGGAGCTTCGTTGCTGGATGGCATTATTATTGGCATTCCATTAGCCATTATTTCATTAATATTTACAGGAGGAAATGAAGGTAGAGATTATTTTACAGATGCGGTCTCATTCCTTTACTCGTTACTGGTTCCGGTATTTTGGAGCGGCTATACCATTGGGAAAAGGATATGCGGCGTACAGATTAGAAAGTTGGATGGCTCACCTCCAGGTATAGGAACCATGTTATTGCGTAATGTTGTTGGTGGACTCGTTTATGGATTAACATTAGGTATTGCTGTGATCGTCAGCGCCTTTATGGTCGGTTTGCGCGAGGACAAAAGAGCGATTCATGATTTTATAGCAGGAACAGAAGTGGTGCATTCTGATTAAGCTGTCTTATGAGCTCGTTGCGATATCATGCAGCGGGCTTTTTTTATTATACTTTTGGCATTTGCCACGACATTTAATGAGGAAACTTTTTTGCTTTCTCTATTTTGAATGAAGTAAACTAAGAGTTGTATTGAAATACCTGAGAAATAAGGGAAGTTGGTGGATGATTGATGCAGCACAAGAACGAGGAGAATTCACTTAAGCTAAGCGCGCGTCGACTCTATGCGGAGATATTCTCTTTAAAGGACACACTTTACAATGATCTTCTACATCGGTTTAAGGATGATGTATCACTCACGGAAAAAGCGGAGCAGTGGAAAACCGGCATAATGGCAGTTGCGATCTCTACAGCGCTCTACAGCTCTTCTCTGGGCGGAAACAAGGAGTTTCCTTATGTCTATTCCTATTTGAAAATAAAGCTTAAAACGTATCATTCTGAAGGGGAAGCGGCGATAGAGGACTGTATGTCTGTCATTTCAGGCCTATTAAATGAAGCTGATTACGAGCCTGATTCATTTTCCGAAGGAATCGCTTTATGGCTTTATTTTAGTATTCAAGGAAAAGAGTCGTTTGTAGAAGAAGAGACGGTTCCATATTTGCTTACTGGACAATATATTAATCAAGTTTTTTATAATTGGTTTGATAAGCAGAGCTAATAAAGGCTGCTTATTCAAAAACGATTGCGTTTGAAGGGGATATTAATGATTATGAATACGTTAGTAAATGATTGGGCGCAGAAATTGCAGAGTGAGCTTGAAGCGCCTTATATGCAAGAGCTTTTTGCCATATTGGCAGAAAAATATAAAACGACCACAGTTTATCCGGAAGCAGAAAATATATACAATGCACTTCATCATACATCCTATGAGCAGACGAAAGTGGTCATTTTAGGACAAGACCCTTATCATGGACCAAAGCAGGCGCATGGGCTTAGCTTCTCCGTGCAGCCAGGATTAAAGGTACCTCCTTCACTAAAAAACATTTACAAAGAGCTGGAGTCGGATGTAGGGGCCACTGTGCCTGACCATGGAAGCTTGCTATCATGGGCTAAGCAAGGAGTGCTGCTTCTAAATACAGTGCTTACGGTGGAGGATGGCAATCCTAATTCCCATCAAGGAATAGGGTGGGAGCAATTTACCGATCAGATTATTGCCACTCTAAACGATAGGGAGAAGCCCGTGGTATTTATACTTTGGGGCAAGAATGCAGAAGCGAAAGCGAAGCATATTAATGGTGACAAGCATCATTTAATTATTTCACCGCATCCGAGCCCATTTGCAGCGCGCAAAGGTTTTTTTGGAAGCAAACCATTTTCCAGGACAAATCGTTTCTTAGAATCGATTGGAAGCGAGCCGATTGACTGGTCGATTCCAATGCTGAATGAGCTTGAAAGCAAATAAAAAAAGACTTCTCAACTGTCCGATGGTTAATAAGACAGGTAGAGAAGTCTTTTTTGGTTTAATTGATGATGATCGCTTTGCCTGTTGACGATTCACTTGATCCCGTAGATTGCGAGGATTGGGTGAGTACTGGCTTTAGCTTAGCATCAATATAAGTGGAGGCGGATACGTCTGTAATAACTTGAGGATACATTTTATCAGGATCAGGCATGACCAATTCTACATTGATGAAAGCTTGATCTCCTTCGAAAGCAATAGAGGTAATACGGAAACCATAACCGGGATGCCCTACTTGAGTGCTTACGGTTACTTTATTGATCTGCGGGTTTACCGCCTCAATCGAAAGCTTCAGGTCGAGGCTCGGTTGCTCAGGTTTAGTTGGAATCGGAGCCGTCTCCTTTACAAATGTAATGGCGTCATATAGCCAGCCTGCTGCTTCACCGCGCAAAATAGCTTTTTTAGGATAAAACTTGTTCGCATTATCCAATGTGACGATTTTGCTTATGAGAAGCTTTTGAATGCTGTCCATGTAGGTTTTGTTCACATCAGCCGCATCTTCCAACTGCATGAAAATTTCTATAAAAGCGTAATCGCCTTTCGTCATCATAGCTTTAAACAAATGATGAGCAAATTGCTCGCGGGTCATGATGTCGTTAGCTTTGACCGTTTTTGGAATTTCTAGACCATTAATGCTCGCGATGATAAAAGCTTGCGAATACCAAGCGTTATCTTTTATGTTTGTAAAATAGTCGCTTGCTTTAGGTTCTTTAATGAAGCGGATATGGTCAATATTAATATCTAACCCTTTAACGATCAAAGAAACGCCTTCGGCATAAGTGAGCTTGCCTTTAGGATTAAACTTGTCATGTTTATCTCCGCTTATTATGCCCATCTTCTTAAGCTCGTTAATTTTATGCTCGTTTACGTCATTTTTAACGTCCTTGAAAGCCCATACGGATTGTCCAAGAGTGAAGAGCATCATTGCAACCAGTGTCATTGTCAGTATCAATCGTCTTTTCATACGGTCACCTCTTCTTTTTTTTGCTGCAGCACTTACTTGACGTCGTTAAAAGACAAATTGTTGCAATTATTATACAATCATTATGACCGATTCTACTTTTGTGGAGACATCGTGATGAGAGTGGAGAGTCAGAAAAATCTGTAAAGAAATATGTTGACTTGACGTCTTTCACCTGATATATTATTAATTGTCGCTAATATGATCTGGTAGCTCAGCTGGGAGAGCACTATCTTGACAGGGTAGGGGTCACAGGTTCGAACCCTGTTCAGATCATAAAATTAAAAGTCCGAAACTCCTTGATATATAAGGGATTTCGGACTTTTTCCTTTTTTAAGCGCATGAAAGAATTGCCCCTATAACTGTATCTGGTGCCGAAATGGTGCCCTTTATTCAACTAAAGCGATTGTGGTGCCATTCGCGGCACCAGCATTAAAAAACATTTCTCCGAATGCATCCGCTGTTTCCTTTTGCATATGTGGTGTCACATGCGAGTACCGATCAAGCATTTTCACACTAGACCAGCCCATGCGCTCCGCGATCCTTTTATTGTTTTCTCTCATTTTCAGTAGCATTACAACGTGGGTATGCCGCATATCGTGAAAACGAATTTTCGTTACCTCTGCCTTATCAATTAGGCGATAGAATGATCTGTTGAGGTTACGAGGTGACAGGGGTGTGCCTAGCTGAGTACATATCACCAAGTCGTTGTCCTCGTATATGTCTCTGTTTTCCATTTTCTCTTCATTCGTCCTACGGCGAAGCTTGTCCAATTTAGCGGCGGTTACTTTATCAATACCAATGGATCGAACGCCGGATAATGTTTTTGCACCTACGTCAAAACTCTTTCCATCATGATTCAATATTTGGCGCACCGATAATGTTCGATTTTTCAAATCAACATCTTGCCAGCGTAAGCCCAATATCTCACCTTGTCGCATTCCGGTCGTTAGGGCCAGCAGAAAGGCGCTGTAATAGCGATCTTCTTTAGACGCGTCCAAAAATAAATGTGACTCCTCATCAGTCCAGTAAAGCATTTCCTTTGCTTCGGCTTTAGGGCGATCTACTGCCAATGCTGGGTTTCTCGTCAACATGTTCCAAGCAGTTGCCTTGCTTAACGACTCCTTTATAATTGTGTGCACCTTTTGAATGTTCTCGCCTGAGAGCTGCTCTGATTCGTGTAGCGCATTGTAGAGGTTTTGAATGTGCCGAGGCGTTATGTCAGCAAGAGCTAAATCACCAAGGGTAGGCAAGATGTGCTTATTAACCATGCTCGTGTATGTTGCCAGCGTGCCAGCCTTTACTTTTGGCTTCTTATCCTGGATACAATCTTTCATGAAATCTCGATAAAGCGTCTTTGAAGCGTTAAGGTCAAGCCCTTGCCCTAGCTCATTCAATAGAGCGCGCTGAGCTGTTTCGGCTTCCTTTTTCGTTTTAAATCCCCGGCGTTTAATGCGTTCTCGTTTATCGTTTCTTGTTACCTCGATTGTGAAATACCAAGGCTTGTCCTTAACGTTCTTGTCTTTTGTAATTGCCATGAAAGAACCTCCGTTAATCAATGTGTGCGCCCAAGGCTTGGAAAGGGCTTTGAGCGCGTTTTTTTGCTTGAGTAGGGTGTTTCTGTCAGCTTGTTTGTTTCATATGTTTTTACCTTCCAGCCACTTGAGGAATAAGGGACGTGAAACCACTATCTTCTTGCCTATTCTTGTAACCTGGAGCTCACCAGAATTGACCAATTTATAAACTTGATTGATACCGCAGCACAAAAATTCTTTGATTTCTTTAACGGTTAGGACTGGTGGCAGCAATTCCTCACTCTTTGTTATGTCATCGCGATCCATAATAATTGGAGCGGCGAGGATGGGGGCTTTCGCGCTCTCCGGCTCCGGTTCATATTTGATGTGAATCGTAATGTCGCATTTTAATTTAGCGAGCCCTCTAAGCGTTGGGATCAGCCAGGCTTCTATATCGGCTGTTCCCGTTTTTTCGTTGTATTTGATTTCCATGATGTTGGGCTCTTTTAGTAAAGTTACTATTTGTCGGGGAATAACGCATCGAGATAAGCAATTATAAGTTTTCGATGATTATCATTAAGGTCATGGCCTTTATATGTGCTTAAAGGGTTTTTTATTTTGTAGTAAATATCATCACGCGAAAAAGGAAGTGGATTATTATCATGAAATAGTTTAGATATATCATCATAAAAGGCAATAAACTGATTCATTTCTTCTGATGTTCCTGAAACCGATAACTCCCTACCTAATTCTCTTATGGCTTCCTTTGTAAACTCAAAAGATTCCCCAAGTAAGGCTTTGTATTTTAATTTTAGTTCTGCAAATTTAGGAATTAATAAATGTTTACGTTTGTGGTGAATTTTCAATTCTTGTACGATTAGTTCGCAAAAACTAATAGGGTCAAAAATTCTTTGCACATTAAGTGCCTTTTGTTTTTCGTCGCTGCTCAGGAAACCTGCTTGTTCTGCCAACTCTAAATAAGGACGATCATAAGCTTTTGCTAATTTTTTAATGACTTCTGGGGTAGGCGTAATTGAATTTCCTGATCGTGGATCAGTACCTTTTTCAATACTGCTCAGGTAAGTATGGCTTACACCTGAAATCCTCTCGATCTCGCGCAGACTTCTCTTGCCCCTTAATTCTTTTAATACCTCTCCGATTCTTACGATCTTATTCAACCTCCAAATCAAATTGCTATGCATGGTTGACATTAATAATATCATGTCGTATTATAACTATCAAGGAGGTGCTATGCATGGTTAGCAATAAATTGAGGGAAGTTAGGAAAGAAGTCGGCATGCCTATTTCAGAGCTTGCTCGTCGAGCTAAGACAAGTCGGCAAACTATTACAAATATCGAGTTGTATGGGCAAGTACCAAATGGGCTTCTTATGATTTCAATTTGCGAAGTCCTAAAGAAACAACCAAAAGAAATTTTTTTTGCAGAAAGTGCTATGCATGGTTAGCGGATTTGGGAGAATAGAATTCAATCGAGGAAGTAACTGAGCTCTGTCGTAAGTCACCTTAATAGGAGAACGTAGAAAATCCTTATGAGATCATCACGTTTCTAGGAAAGGATGTTAAACGAATGGCATATTCAAATGAGGAACAAGAAACGGTTTGTGTTTATGACAAAATCGATAACGTTTGGGATGTTTACACTTGTGTTCAAAAACACATCACCAAGCTAAGCAAGATAGCAATGCCGTACTGGGAAGAAAAAGAAGGGGACCGTGTTGTAGCAGCCAAGTGGAAGATGAAAGGCAATCAAGTCAGATTTGCTACTGAGATCATCACGAAAATGAGTGACGAGCGAAGAGAAGCTTCTAGGCAGCGGATGCTTGCTATGCATGACAAACAAGTGTCAACCGTCAGCAAATAAGAAGCAGAAGCGAAAATACCATTGGGAGGTGAACAGACAGTGGAACGAATGACAGTTAAAGATGCTGCTCCGTACATAGGAGCGTCGGAGTACAAATTGCGAGAGATGGTAAGGGAGAAGTTGGTGCCAGCTTATCGTATCGGAAGTAAAATCATGTTTCGTAAAACTACTCTTGACCAGTGGATTGAGCAGCAGGAAGCGCAAAACAGCGCTGGTAAGTAGGTGAAGTGATTGGAGAATTACACGCAAATCCCGAATTATGTCTTGGACTTTCTGGCGAGAACTAAGCTCAGTCCTACTCAATATAGAATTGCATTGGTTGTATGTCGGTTTACATTTGGATTCCATCGAAAAAAAGCAAAATTGTCGCTTTCATTTCTATCCAAAGCTACAGGCTGCACTGAAAGGTTGATTCAGCGTGAAGTTACTGAGCTAGTTGAGATGGGAATTTTTTTAGAAGGGTTAGAAGGGAGAACCCGAACACTGGAATTTAATATCGATCATATGTCTGAGGTATACGATCCTTACCCTCAAAATACGCACGGGTCAGATATAACCCTGTCCAAACAGACAGGTACACCCCGTCCAAATGGACAGGTACCGACATTGTCCAAACAGACAACTAAGAAAGAAAGTAATAAAGAAAATATTAAAGAAAATAAAAGATACATCGATTTAATCCAAATCGAAGATACTTTTTTCAAAGTTTATAATGATCGATTTAAAGAGAAATTCGGAAAAGATCATTCGAAAGTGACAGAGGATCAGATGGCAGACATTCAACTAAGAATCGATCATTTGAAAAGCTTCGAGGTTACAGAAGAGGAATTTATAAAAGCAACTAAGGAGCACTTTGAAACATTGCCTAAAGGGAACGACGGGAAAATATTCGCCTTTTTACAAGCTTCTGCAAGATATTTCGAGATTCCGTATTTCGAGTTCTCATAAATAACATTCGAAGGGAGCAGCTCATGGAAAGTTCCTATCGGCAAAACAAAGCTGCGTTGTTGAAAATGTTCCAGCAATACCGCTTATGCAAATACCTGGAGGAGGTCAAGGGTCAACGAAAAGAGCTCATTGAAAAAGTGGAGTCAGCTATGGAACGATTGCCTGAAATAGAAAGGAAGCTTATCACCTTGCGATTCTTGCAGAGTGGCAGTGAGTACGAGCGTAACTATAACGTATGTGAGGCTATGCAGATCAGCAGCGGAACGTTTCAAACAATCAGAAACAGAGCTTTTTATAAGCTGATTTACATGTTCTCAAAGGATGCGGAGCAGATAAGGGAGGATCATAACAATGAAGCCAATAACGCTTAATCCGCTGGACAAGCTGGGAAAGTCGCGTGCGGCCTATCTCATTGAGGAAAACAGGGCAATAGTAGCAGACGGATTGGTTTCACTGGTTCGTGTTGTTCCGGACGAAAAGCCAGGCGAATACAAGCAGGCTAACTCTTACAATTTTCAGACCATCACAACAGTTGAAAGCGAGCTCGATGAATCAGAACTGGGAGAGCTGCTTCACAAGCTTAATACTATATCGGCATATGATTTGCTCACTCGACATTACGATTGGCACAACGAGCATTACGACATCAATAAACAGATTGAAGGCCGCTAATGACAATCAAAAATAGGCGTGGCACCTGTCCGCTTTGTAGATCAGATAAAGGCGACCGCATTATACAGATAGACCAGGAGCAAAGAAGTCTAGCCAATAAGATAAACGCAGCTAGATTTATGGGAGGAATCAGCATAAAAGAGTTTTCTGCACTGATTGATCGTCAGGATGAGCTCAAGAAAGAACGCTTAAATATTGTGAGCCAGGCAACCTATAACTAAGAATCGGGAGTGATACTTATGGAAAAAAAGGTTGTTGATATGAGGAGATTGATTGCCGAGTTACAAGCTAATGGAGTAGACACCTCTAGCCTAGAGCAGTGCGTTGCAACCATCAGAGGAGGGTGGGCGCAGGTGGGAGCCGCGACCGAGAATGAGCAGAGAATTGAATGTGATTGAAGTAATAAAGGAGTAATTAAGAGGCACCGCTCTGCACTCTTTATAGTCAAATGTAATGATACATAAGTGAATTATTCCTTTGGACTATAAAGATTACCTGAAAGGAGGTGATAAAAATAAACAATATACCGAATATAGAACATCGCTCGTTTTCTTTACAGACGCGAAGTGCAGCTAACGGTGAAATGTATGTTGAAGGTTATGCTGCACTCTTTAATAGCACGACTACTTTGTATGAGGTTGATGGGGTCGCTGTGAAAGAACGCATTGGTTACGGTGCTTTCACGGGAGCCGACATAACAGATGTGATCTTTAACTATAACCATGGCGGTAAAGTGATGGCTCGCACTCGCAACAATACGCTGCAGCTTAAGGTAGACAGCAAAGGCTTATTGATTCGTGCCAGGCTTGACGGCACCGAGGAAGGCCGTAAGCTCTACGAGGAAATCAAAGGCGGCTACATTGATCGTATGAGCTTTAGATTCACCGTTGCTCATGACTATTGGGACACTGATAAGACGCGTTTAATTACGAAGTTCAAGAAGATATACGATGTGTCAGCCGTAGATATTCCGGCGTATGACGACACTTCTATCAGTGTTGAGAAGACACTAGATGAGCAAAAGAGGGAGCTTCTTGCAAAACTAGATAAAGCCATAGAATTCGAGAATAAACGAAAACAGTTCATTCGGGAAATAGACGTTATGTTGCAAAGGCGTGTGTAACGTTCATGTGTGATACCCCCCCCCACCCAGAAATAGGTTGGCTCAAAGTGTAAGACCGCGCTCCCAGATTCAGAAAATACGCAGGCCGCGCGCGAGGGGGAGGGGTCATAAATCGAGCAAAATAGGTCGTTTTTCTCGGGACTTATAAATTTTTAAACAAACTAAACAAATTATAGGGAGATGTTGAAGAATGAAATCAACTATTGAAAAATTGGAGAAGCAGATCACTGATGAGCAATCAGCATTGGAAACACGGGTTGCCGGATTGCGTGAGACTATAATCGAGGATCAAAAAGTTTTGAATACCTACGCCGAGCGTTTCGCACGTGCCGTACAAGATGAAGCTGGAGAAAATGAAGTTTTAAGATTAGAAGTGCAACGAAACGAAGTGTTCAAGCGTGTTGAGCAGAACGAGGAAGTTGTCAGAATTCTAACAACAAGCAACGGCTCCAAACTTCAACGCTTGAAAACAGAGTTAGTCAGTGAACATTTAAAAGAATTAAAAAGCGTTGAAGATAAGGCTGCAGTAATTTATAAAGGGATGTTGCAACAACAGAAGGCAATTATTGATGCTTTTGAAAAGCTTGGCGTCGTTCGTGAAACAATAACTCAGCACAAAGATAGTATCAATGCATTCAGAGGTGATTTAAGTGAGTCAGATCGAAACGCACTAGGAATCCCTTATGAAGAGTTGCCTACTTTCCGCTCTTTCTATGGGAGCCGAAATCCAATTGACCAACAAATGATCGATCTAACCATGGGGATCTTAGAAAAAGTGCTCAGTCATTATGAATTCACTAAATTGGAGGTATTTTTCAAAACACGCGGAACTCCACGCGTGACAATATGAGCAATAAGGTTATGACGGCGCATGAACTGCGCCTTCTCCAAAAAAGCAGCATCCGGCTTAGTAAATTCACAGGCGACACAGCAATCATCAGCGGACTAGCCGTTCCATACGGAACTTGGGCAGAAATTCATTCACTATCCGGCGACAGGTTTCTTGAGCGCATCCAGCGCGGAGCCATGAAGGATTCTCTAGAAAACGGGAGCGGAGTCGGATTTTATTTGCACCATGACTGGGATAATTCGCCGATCGGAAGCACCGAATCAAATTTAAGGCTTATCGACAAACCTGACGGTCTATACTTCGAAATCGTGATTGACCCCTCAGATGAAGTTGGTCTTAAGGTTATTAATGGGGTTCAATCCGGTTTAGTCGGAAAATGCAGCATAGCATTCAGGCCAATTACTGAACGGTGGGATGAGGAAGGCTGGTATGGAATGCGCACTCGCACAGTGACGGGTCTTGCGCTCTACGAAATCTCTCTTACTGCAAATCCTGCATACATCGAAGCGACAGCTACAGTCAACAGGATACTCGGATCAAAATGTATTAGTTCAACAATAGAAACCGCGAGGGTTGGAGCATGCGGTGTCGATCTTCAAACAAATAATCTAATTTATTAACCTAGGAACGGGGCCGAGTTTGCTACTCAATGGAGGAGATTTCGCCCCGTTTCTTAAAACCACAAAAAGAAGAGGTGAATATATGGCAGGCCCCGTTATTAGACAACTATTAATACGGGCGGGTGCTGATTTTTCCGCATTGCGTCGGGAAATGCAATCCGCCAAAAATGACATAGATAAATTCAAATCAGGTCTTAAAGCTGCGGTTGCTGGTATCGCAACGATTCTCGCGGGTATCGGTCTAGGCTCCGCTATGAATGACGCTATAAAGTTTGAGGCGTTGATGGGCACGATTAGCAAAACGCTCGGCAGAAGCGCGGAAGACTTCGTTAAATGGCAACAGACCGTCGGCGATGCTATGGGCTTCTCGAAACTCGAGACAGCAGAGATGGCGAACAACTATTCCTTGCGGCTTAAGTCTATCGCAAAGGACGAGCAGGACTTACTTAAAAAGACAACTGACCTCATTAAAGCAGCTGCAATCATTCGAAGCAAAACGGGTATGAGCTCGATTGAAATATCTGACCGTATGCGCTCGGCAATGAACCAAGAAGCTGACGGAGCGGACGAGCTGGGCGTTAACGTCCGGGTATCAGCTATCCAACAATCGAATGCCTATAAGATGCTTGCGAACAATGCACCGTGGGATTCAATGAGTGAGTCACTAAAGAAAACGATCCTCTATCAACATATCCTGGAATCGACTACCGCTAACTTTGGTACGGAGATAGCGCAAAACACCGCTTTGTTAAAAGGCGGGTTTATTGCTGCGCTCAATGATACCAAACTAGCACTCGGTCAAGCCTTCCTGCCTATCTTGAATATCGCTTTGCCGCTCCTTACACGAATGGCTAGAGCTGCGGAATGGGCTTTTCAACGGTTCTCCATGCTCATGCGGGCGCTTTTTCCTAAGTCGAACATAGCATCTGGCGCAGCAACAACATCTATGATAGACAAGCAAATGAGTTCCGTTGAAGGTTTAGGAGCTGCACAGGACGCAGCAGGAAAAGCGGCTAAGAAAGCAGGTAAGGCGGCGAAGGAAGCAGCCAGCAATATTCAAGGGTTTGATGAGCTGCACCAAATCCAAGAGCCGAAAGCCGCAGCTGGTGACAGTGCAACAAGCGATCCTGCGGGTGCCGTTGGCGGTGTTGCTGGCGGCGGCATGGGTGACATTGGCGAGTTTGACGCTACGACTATGGACATATCTCCTAAAATACAAGCTGTTGCCGATAAAATCCGAGCAGCTTTTGCTTGGATGCGCGATGGAATCAAAACGGCCTTTGGGGAAACTTCTGCTTTTGTCACGGAACATAAAGAAATAATCATAGCGGCTCTTTCAGGGCTTGCTGCTGGCATTGCGACATTCTTTATCGCTATTAATTGGGCTTCGTGGGTTGCGGCTATCCAAAAGGCTCTCGCTGCGTTGCGGGTGGCTTTGTTGGCAGTATTTGGCACCATAAGCCTGCCTGTGTTATTGATAGCTGCTGCGGTCGCCGCTCTCGTTGCGGCGTTCGTTTACTTCTACCGAACGAATGAAAAGTTTCGCGGAGTAGTGGACGGCATCCTGCAAAAAATCGGTGATGTTGCAAAATGGTTATGGCAAGAGGTTCTTGTCCCACTCGGTAAGTTTCTCGGTGAACAGCTTGTGGACGGATGGGAGCGAGTAACTAAGGCGGCTACATGGTTTTGGAATAACGTACTTGTGCCGCTTGGCAACTTCTTAAAAGAGTTCTACAGCAGCGTGATCAAGCCGCTTGCAGCATTGCTTTCAGATGTATTCGCCTTTGCTTTCGACAAGGTTTCAAAGGTCGCTAAAATATTTTGGGAAAACGTACTTGTACCGCTCGGAAACTTCTTGAGTGCGACATTTAAGCCGTTGATCGAAGCTATTAGCGCGGTCTTTACATTCCTTTGGAAGTACGCCATACAACCGCTGGCAGAATACGTGGGCGGCAAGTTCTTAAAGGTTTGGCAAAATATCGTTGCTGTACTTAAAGTCCTGTGGGATGTTGTCAAGCCCGTTGGTGATTACATGTTCGAAAAGTTTGCGCCGATCCTCGAAGAAGCTTTTGGGAAGATAGGCGAAGCAATCGGAAAGGCACAAAACATTTTCGTCAATCTCCTTAACTTCATAACAAAGACGTTTACAGGAGATTGGGAAAATTCATGGGAAGCTGTTTCTGCTGTTTTTGGTCGCATCTTCGGAGCAATCGGCGACGCTGCAAAGGCTCCGCTTAACATGATAATCGACATGATTAACGAAGTTATCAGCGGAATGAATAAAATCACAACCGTTGAAATCGGGGGTAAGCAAGTAGGCATTAAAATACCTAAGATTCCAAGGCTTGCTCGCGGCGGTGTTGTTGACCGAAAAACTAACATGGGTAATTTTATCGGCGGTGAAGCAGGTGCTGAATTAATCGTTCCACTTGAGAATACGAGCTTTACGGATAAAATCGCAGCAGCTATCGGAACGGCTGTAATGACCGCTGTATCTATGGGTCAAGGTCAAGGTAAAGGCGACACGATTATACAGATTGACGGTCGTGAAATTGCCAGAACGGTTCAACCGTATTCAGCAAGCGAAGCAAAGCGCATAGGCGGCTCAATGATAGTAACGACGTAGGAGGGGTGACGCATTATTAAGAATAAAATCACAAGAGAACAGGCAATTGCTGTAGAAGTGTTCTTTAAACATTTGTTCAGCGAAGATACGGATGCATACTGGCAGACAATATCAGGTATTGATCAATCTCGGGTATATGGAATGTACAGGGAGGACAGCAAGAAGAGTTACTACGATGGCGTGTCATTTCACGAGTACGTACAGGACATAATACATCCGGAACACGCAGGGCTGTACGATGGTGTAAAGGACAAACCAGGAGTGTCCAACACTATTAAATATAATGATAAGGGCGAGGCGATTGTGCAGATATTAGGGAACGTACAAGTTACGAGGCATTACATTGCCCCAACCATTATTAATAATAATCATATTACTCTGGCTTGTGAAATGATCTATTGTGACGGTATATTAATGCCAACGTGGAAAGTCAGGATTTATTCAGATCATCTATATTCATGTTTGACGATAGAAGCGTCCTGTTAGGCGGTTGTGTGATTTATTAACAAAATGAATATATAAATATTGGATTGCCCGGCGAGAAATTGCCGGGGCATTTTTTTTGAGTGGGGCACGTGTGAAAATTAAAATAAATTAATCCTCTGACGATAATAATTAAGGGGGTGCAATATGAACATTATTCCAACGGACGTTAATTTCAATTTTATATTATGGCCACTTTTGTCGGCAATTGCTGTTATGCTTATATGCGGTTTTTTAGCTGGGCTAATAGCTACCAAACTTCCGCGAGTGCTACAAAGACCGCTTGTAGGGATTGGAGTATTAGTGGGGATGTGGGGATTCTTTAAGTTTTACCCATTCAATTAGAAAAGCCGCTTAGCGGATTCTAAATTCGTTGACACCGAGCAGCCGCTCAGAGTTATTAGTATCACAATTGCCTAAATAAGGGGGCGGATGCGTGCACAAGAATAAACGAAATTCAAATTATAAAATTAAAATAATACGTGTGGGTAACCGATCAGGTGAAATAGTAAGAAGTATTGTGAAGGAGACATTGGAGGCTATACTTGCAAAAAATGGTGCTGTTTCTAATAATATCGATGAAGTTTTGTTAAAGTACATAAAAGATTAATGGTAGGAAGACAGATGGAAATCAATACCACCGTTGGGCCATCCAATAAATCAACGAGAAGAGGTAAAGCCTCCGTCTCGATTCAGACTTTTGTAAGTATCTGCGCTAAGAATTGTAATTCCCAGTGCTTCGATAGACTTGTCGAAAACGCAGTCGCACCCATATGGGGCGCTGGTCGCCGAATTACGCCAAGCTACTAACCAATATATCGCTTATTTAACTAACAACGGATTAGGAGTCAGAGTTGATAATCCCGCTATCCTGCCATGCGACAACAGGCATTTTGTTGTACATGGCAGCATAGAGGTGAGAATCTGTGAGTAGGATGAAGCCTGATTTAAACATTAAAAGACTCCTTAGCATCACGAATATTCTTTTCATAGTCAATTAAGATTTCATCACGTGTTCTGAAATCACCTGGGAGGTAATAACTAACTGGTAGAACATTGAGCTTGAGAAAAGCCACATCAAAATCATCATAGTCATAATGTGAGAAGTGGCTAATATCGAGAAGTTTATTATTGGGAGGTAAAGTGTTGTATGTCATGATAAAACCAAGTGGAGCAAATCCTATTTCACTAAAATGTGATATCCTGCTACCTTTAAATACATAACTTTCTCCACTTTGCCTTGAGAGCTTAGATGTTGTTAAATAAGCATAGATTTTAAATTTTGGGTTTATATATTTTTGTTCTTTATTCAATATAAATTGAACAAGCTCTTTATTTCTTATTGCAAATCCCGGCTTATTTACTGAGCAAATCATTGCTATGACTTGTTTGATTAGTCGAAGAGGAAATATATAGTATGGATATTGTAACGTCAATTCGCCTTTTGACTTATTTAATAAAACAGCTGCTTGATGGGCAAAATTAACATATTCATCAGCATACCAACTTCCCGTTTTATTATTACAATATCCACATAGAGTATGTCCTCCGGCTCCTTTTTGCTGAAAGGGTGCATGTTTTGGATAAAAGTCAGGGCCTTCATTAGAATAGTCATTGAATTTTGGTTTCATTATCCTTTGATTATTAAACGCTGCTTGTGGAGGAAGATGCTCAAAAGTCAGCTCGGTATCTTCTCCACATATGTGGCAAACTCCAAAGTGTTTTCTTCGTGAAATAACATAACCCCTCCTTTATTCCTAGTACTTTCGACACCAAAAGAGGAAATCCTTTCCTGTTGTCGAAAAGAATGTGAGGAGGGAATAACATCTATGGACTTTATTTTTGGTTTTTTAATTTGTTTGCTTAGTTTGTTAATTGTTTTTATTATTTATAACGTAGAAAAAAAGGTATCTAATTCGAGATCAAATAATAACAAAGTAAATAATCATAGCTATATTGCTTGGCTAGTTATACTTATCGGAATTATAAGCCCAGTCGTTACTTATATTCTGAGTACAAATGATAAATTGAATTTAGTTAACGCTGGAGGAGTCGGCGATTGGTTGGCAGGTTCTTCGGTACCATTTTTAACCTTTGGAGCATTCTTGGTTGCATACTTTACTTTTACAAGTCAAAAAGAAGAATTGAGATTGACTAGAGAAGAGTATAATCGGCAAACACATACTCTAAATATCCAAAGATTTGAGAATACATTTTTCCAAATGATATCTCTACATAATCAAATCTTAAACTCATTTGTTGTTACTGAGTTCGAAACGTTTAGTAGTAGAAATTATAATGGTGATGACCAAACTATAACTGTTGAACATAGAGGTAGGGAGTTTTTAAATAGAATAATTAATCGATATGGAATAATTTACAGTAAAGACGGAGAGAATGCCCAATCATATCATTCTCGATATGCTAAGCTATATGAGATAAATGATGATCACTTAGGGCATTATTTCAGAAACTTATTTCATATTATAGATTTTATTGATAAGAGTGATGATTTAGTTGTTTTTGATAAACAAGGAAAAATACTTATTGAAACTACCTTTGAAAAAAGAAAGAAATATATACGGATAATAAGGGCTCAATTGTCGAGAAATGAATTAGTCTTATTGTTTTTTAATTGCTACACTGATGATGGTAAAGATTTTTATGATCTAATTGTTAAATACCAACTTCTCAATAATTTAAAGTATGATGTGGTTTTGCCTGAGGAGTTACATCCTGAGTTTGTTGTGATGAAACAAATAGAAGAGTAGTCAATTGCATTTAGGATTCTTAAAGTCGCTCATTTGAGCGGCATTTTTATAAATATAAGCAATGACTCATGGTTATTTTAGGTCGTTATAAGTAATGACTTCCGCTTTCATTCCGTCCAGTAGTGCTCGAATGTTCTTTTTACGGTACTCCGAAATAGTAACGTAGAGAATCGTCGGAAAGAGGCCATGTTTCTTCTGGAATATTTGAGTTTCCCGCAGTTCCCGGTAAAGCGCGATTTTCTTTTCGTTTTGGGTCATGGCCTGCGTGTTATCTACTTCAAGAAAAACGAATTGTCCATCACGCTTAAATATCGCGTCAGGAATGATTGCTTTATCTGCCCATTTGATTGGGAATTCAACCCGCCAATACTCAGGATGGTAATGAAGATACACTTCGTTTCTGAGTAAAGTGTGCTGCGTGTGCAGCGTCCGGCGCCGGGTGGTCGTGCTGCCGATCTCCTTGCGGCCCTTGGCTGAGAGATAGTAAACCTTTTCCTCAAGCTGAAATGAGCTGAGCAGATCATTCATATCGTTAAGAATCCGATTTGTATTACGCCTGCCCCCAAGATTGTGCAGCCGCTGCAGCTGGGAGGTGGTCATGAATCCATGGCTATCCAAGCTCGTCAATATTTGAAGCCATCGCGTAACCTTTGCTTGAGCTAGGTTCATTCGTTTCAACCGCCTTTACATGAGATATTGTTTTGCGCTCAACAGATTCAAGCAGCTCCTTCGCATCCTCGTATGAAAGATAATAGGTCTGCAAGGTTTCGTCCTTGGCTTGCTGGAAGATACAGCGTCCGGGTACGTCCGGTAGATCAGATGCATCGTTATTGTCTAGAATGATACGGCTCTGAGTAGAATCGCGAGTGCGGAAGCAGATGGAGGTAGCAATGTTCGTTTTAATAAGTCCATCCACAATATCTGCTGAGGGGCGTTGCGTACATAGCACAAGTATTACACCAGCTGCACGGCCTTTTGCTGAAATAGCTGTAAGCCGAGACTTAATCGCTGACTTAATTATTGCGTCGGGGTCTTTGGGCCTTGCTTTCAGATCGGCTAATTCATCCATTACAAAAACAATGCGCTTCCCACTCCACTCCTGTGAGCCGTTTCGTTCCATAACCGCATAACGCCGATTCATTTCGGCCTCTACCATATTGCCTAATTTATAAACGTCATTTAGCGTCGTTGCGAACCCTTTCGTTATTGATAGGTCTTTATAAAGATTCAACTCTACGCCGCCTTTAAGATCACAAAGGAATAGATCCGGCTGCGGGCCAAGAGCGAGCTGCGTAAGAATTAAGCGAAGCAGCACCGATTTACCACCTCCCGATATTCCCCCAATGAGCAAATGCGGGAAGCTTCCGGCGAAATCGTAGTATTTCGTTTCATAGCGACGGTTAGCGCCTACTGCTACCTTGTAGTCATTGCGAACCGTTGCAATATACGGCAGGCTCTTAGGCATGGCGCCGCGGTATATATCTATGATAAGACCGTTCTGCCAATAGATATCAATTTCGTTGCGTATCGCCTCCGAAATAGCCTGCTTTTGATCAATCACCTTATGAGAGCTCAAACCAGCAGGAAGCCMGCATAGCAGCCGTGTTCCCCATTCATACGGAATCTCTTTATTGATGGTGGGGAGCGCTAATGCGTCACCCAACTGTACGCCCAGGTTTAGGCTTTTGAATGTAGCGATGAGCGTCCGAGTTAAATTTAAAGATGAAGAAGAGAAGAGAGTAGAGATAGAAGTACCAACACAACCAACTAACAAACCCACACCCACAGTCACAAGAAACATAGCTTTCCCTCCAGAACTCTATAGTTCTTTCAGTTCAAAGGAATGAGTTGATACAAGCCTAAACCCTTATTGCGCTTATTTCCGAATGCTTCCGCGCTTTTGTTCTACATTGGAATGGTGCCTGGAATGATGAATGGAATATATTAGACAGCGTGTTCGCTGCCCTGGATGGAATGCTTACAGGAATGATTCGTGGAAGGATCGACTACCCATCATAGCTTCACGCAGTCATCCTTTGGGTGCTCCGTTCAACTGTTCGACCTTTTCTTTTCGTAAATGTCAGGCGATTAAAGCAAGCACAGCCACGGCCCACACCCAAACAACGTACGCTCCCGAACCGATCAGAAACCATCTACCAAATTGTTTTACCGTTCGAGCTGCAGCTGCGTCTCCATGTGCTACGTAGCGTTTTTCTAATGCTGCCGTTCCTATAATAACGCTTGCTATGCAAACCACTGTCACCATTCGGTTTCACTCCCTTGCTAGAATGTTCCGCGCTCTATTCCTCGCGACTTGTTAAGAGCATATGGGGTACTGATTGTCCGTTATTACGTGTTTTGTTTACAAACTACGAATAAAATTTGATAGACTTGTCCATGATAGACATTATTGGGAGAGTGATGATAATGTTTCCTTCATGGATGAAAGATCGTTCGAGATTAGGTAAATGGCTGGATCGTAAAGGTGTAACGCAGGAATGGCTCGCAAAAGAAACGGGGCTTAACCGGAGTTCTATATCGGATTTGTGTGATGGTACTGTAAATAGTCCTCGCAGCGGGACACGCTCGAAAATAATAAAAGCACTCCGTCAGTATGATCCTAACGTAAGTGCTTCTGAGTTTTGGTGACATTATGAAATTTAACATAAGTATCGATGAAAGATATTTATTTGATTGGCTGACAAGTAGGATTCAAGAAGATGTTCTGGAGAAGTATGGTATTAAAATAATTATTACTCAAATGGACGAATCGAATGAAGAAACCGCAATGGAATCACAATTTATATCCTCGAATTCGCTTCCTAAACAGGATTCTGAAACCCTAGACCGTTTCAAATTACCAGAAGTATTAGAACCTGCTCATATTCAACAAATATTAGGCATCGGGAGAAGAGCGACGTACGAGCTTTTGAATGATCCGCCGTTTCATGTAAACCGGGTAGGCAAAAACAAAATGATGAAAGTTCCAAGAGACGTTTTCTTTAGATGGCTTGACGGAAAATAATTCCTAAGTAAGTGGTGCCCAATCTGGTGCCGAAAGATGATTACAGGCACCAGATTTAAACAACAACAAACAAATAGACATTATCGGAAAGTCTATATATATCAAGGGGTTAAGACTCTTAACCACATACAACAATATGTAAGGGAAGTCTTGACAGGGTAGGGGTCACAGGTTCGAACCCTGTTCAGATCATACAAACAAAAAACCCGCAAACCCTTATAATACATGGGATTGCGGGTTTTTCCTTTCTCGAATAACTCAATCATCATCACGTGGTTTTGACTGTGATACGAATTTGATACGAAAGAACTCTAAATAAAAGGCTGACGGACACGAATATCAAACTTCGGATTTCTGCTTATTCTTGTTAAGCTGAATCAGATTTCTTTGATGAGAGGTGATTCCAATGAATCAACAAAATCCAATTTATATTCTCATACAAGTTATACTCCCGCTGGCTTTGGTCTTTCTATTCATCTACATCTACACGAATAGGATGACCAAAGCGACACATTTTGTTTGTCCGTTGTGTCGCAGTCGTTTTAAATTATCAAAAGTAGGCTTTGCATCGGCACTAAAGACGGGAGTATTTAACGAGCGAATCGTAACTTGTCCTGTTTGTGGCTATAAAGGCAGGATGCCCATTATAAAGGATTAGGAGTTCATAACTTAAACTTCGGAAGCCTTGATAATCAAGGTTTTTTTTGATTTTATAATCAAAACTGCGATACGAAAAACCCTCAGATTCTCCTAAACATTCTCTCCTTGATTAACGAAAAAATCGATTTAAATCAAGTGGACGGCAGTACCGTCAACAACTCTTTTGCACGCGCAATTCGTAACCATTTCACTCCTTCACTTGCCAAGTCTATTTAGCATTTGGTAAAGCGTGTTCGGTACAGTACTTACCTTATGGTAAGTAGGTGAACGAAAAGTGCATACTTCCGCAATGCGGCGATGCGATCTATACTCTAGTTCAGAAACAAATACCGCTCAAGGAGGGCAATACATTGAAAACACTTGTTATCATTACACATCCAAACATGGAAGCATCCATCGTCAATAAACGCTGGGCGGGTGAGCTTCGTAAATATCCCGACAAATATACGGTTCACGATTTGCACAGAGCCTATCCCGACGGAAAAATCGACGTGGAAAAGGAACAACAGTTGATTGAAGCGCATAGCAATTTAGTTTTGCAGTTCCCTGTTTACTGGTTCAGTTCTCCACCGCTGCTTAAACAATGGCTTGACGAAGTGCTAACTTACGGGTGGGCATACGGATCAAAGGGCGATAAATTAAGAAATCGAAAAACCGCTCTAGCTGTAACCGCAGGGGGAAGGGAAAAAGACTTTACCGAAGAAGGGAAATTCCGTTACGGACTTGACCAACTCTTATCTCCCTTTGACACGACATTTTTGTATTGCGGCGCAGATTATCGTTCCTTCTATGCCTTCTATGGTGCAGAATACGAGACGGAAGGAAATCCAGATTACTTAAGAAAATTAGATATTAGCGCGCAGGGTTATGTTGATTTTATTGATAGTCTTTAATTAGTAGTGAAACGAAAAGCAGCATTTCCATCCATGGAAATGCTGCTTTTCTTCTTGAGTATTTATATCGAAAGCGGAATTGTTGCCGCCTGAGCGGCTGGTATGCCGTTTTTTTCTCCCCATTGGCACATGATATCCAGTACCGGAATAATCGTTTGCCCCAACTCGGTCAAGGAATACTCGACTTTGGGAGGGATTTGTGGGAATTCCTCGCGGCTGACAATGCCGTCTGTCTCCAACTCTTTTAACATCACGCTTAATGTTTTAAAGGATATAGTGCCGATTCTCCGTTGCAGCTCATTGAACCGCATGATCTTGTTTTCGGAGAGCCAGTACAGTATGGTCATTTTATATTTGCCGCCAATAACAGACAATGTGTAGCCGAAGCCAGTGTCTTTGGGTTGAATGCCAGTCGGTACACAGTTTTCAACCTGCATGGGCTGTTATCCTCCTTTTGAGATATTCGACGAAAAAGGCAGGTGCTGCCGCGTCTCTATGCTAAGAATTCGTTTTCTCTGTAATTGATAATTCACTGAAAAGTCAACCTGGGAGCAATAAACTTACTATACCATTTCGAAACGATTAGTTCAAAACACTCTGGCAGTAAAAAGGTGCTTGATATAGCAAATGAGAAACTTTCTAACCACCATTTTATGGATATAAATTTATAAAAGTATTTTATAGCAATCTATTATAAGTATCAATTACTTGAAAAAGAATTGACGTAGTATGACAAATATTTCTAAGATAACCCTTGGAATTTGTGATAATATGTAGAAAATTTTTGAAGGGGGAAAGTTTGATGAAAAAAGTTCAAATCTTTACATTACTCGCACTCATATTGCTTGTTTTATCAGCCTGCGGGGGATCACAAACAAATAATGCAGCCAAATCTTCAAGTAACAATCAAGCAAGCACGGTGGATAGCAAGGAGACTGAGGCTACTGAAACACCCAAAGAAACGGAAACTCCGCCTACGGAGGAACCGAAAGAAGCATCCTTCAAGCCAGGTGAAAAATTCAAATTAGGCACTTGGGAAATTACCCTTGAATCATTTGAGTTTAATCAAAAAGTGAGTAGTGATATGTTTTCCTCAAGCGCTGATGAAGGCAATAAATTTATTGTATTAAATTATAATGTTACCAATAATGGCAAAGCGGCAAATGATTTTACTGCAATGATAAATGGTATTCGAATGAAAGCTATTTTTAAAGGCGAGTATGAATATGATTACACTGTAACTATGATCGATGGAGACTTGAGTCAAAATAGTATTAAACCATTAGCGAAAAAAATGGTTTTGTTGTAATCGAAGTTCCAGACTCGGTAGCTAGTTCCAATGGAAGTCTTGTAATTAAGCTTGAAGATGATGGGGAAAAAGCTCAAATCGTTTTAAAATAGTAGATACATGCACCCATTATTGTGGGTGTTTTTTTATCCCGAAAAAGCAAACTTTAATCGCGGCAGTTGATTGTTCCATTCTTTTAAGAGAGAGCTGCGCCGAAAATGGCAAGGTAAAGTAGTTAATTAGAGGAAGCAGGAGGGAAAATCAAAACAGGGAAATCAAATGGTGTTGTGGCAGTTAGGATCGTGAGCCTTATGAGGTGAAGAGGAGAATGCTGCAAAATTTTGATAAGGTAGGTGCACGTTCAGAACCCTTGCATAGCAAGGGTCCTTTTTATTTTATGTCCACAATTAAACCTCCAAAACCTAATTTCATATTCTTTCATGCAATATAAGAAAACCTCTTCATGCGAAAGGGCTAATTTGAATGATTGGCTAAGCATCCGGAATATTGATTTAAGAGAAAGTCCAGTTCTTGGCTAATTTTGAGAACAGCTTGATCTGTAAAATTATTGCACGCGCCAAATATCTCGACCATTTCAGCTCGTAATTCTTCAATTCTTTGTTGATAAAAGCAGATGTTCATCATAATCCCTCCAACTTTTCATTTGTTAAATTAAGGATAAACGAAGGTTGTTAGAATTTTTTAACAATGAGATTAGGATAATGTTAGTTTTCTGAACAATCTCAAAGAAGCAGGCCTTCGTATTAGATTAACTAAACATATCAGTTTCATTTGAAACAGTTTCAAGATGGAAAGCCCCCAAGTAGCGATTTATGCCTTTGGGGGTTCAGTTTAAACTTGTATATCGATGCTTTGGCCTAAATGAGGTTGTGCTTGTTTCATCATTTGAACCATATCCTGCGCTTGCTGCGTAGCTTGTTCCTTTGCTAAAGACATGACACGGATGCTCGCTGCAAGTGCTAAGCTGTTCTGATTCATTGCTATTGATGCTGCTGCTATATCCATAAAACACCTCCTTATTTCATTATCGGCAAAAACGATCAACTTCTTTACAATAAATCGTTGCTCGCTGGTGCTGCCCTGATATGCTGCTTAAACCTGTTTCATGCGACTTAATTGTGGATTTAATTTAAACAATACTAAAGGCACGATTCCCAGCATACGATGATAGAAAGCGCGCAGGAGGCGGTTGCTGTTGGCAGCAGAGTATGCCTATTTAGCCATTTGGCTATTGGGGATGTTTGGAATTATCGGCATTGTTATTGGTTCTGTAGCAAATTTCGCAATACATGATTCTTTGTCACATGACGAGCAGTTTGTTTGGAGAAGGAAACTTCCAGCTGACGCAATCAAAAGAAAATAAAATCAAAAATCCAGCGTTCGCTCCTCATGCGATAGCGCTGGATTTTTTTTGTAAGGTGATGGTGCATAATTATTGCACACGCAAGGCATGATATAAATTGGCTGTACATTCTTATAAGTTGAGAGGGGCTAATAAAGATGAGTCACGAGGTTGGCGGACAAGATACTAGGGAGCAAATTGTTGCCGTACAAAAGGATGGAGACGGTGATCTTACCGCATTCAAAACGAATAGCGGCCGAGTGCTTGACTATGCAACAGCACTTCAAGAGGTACAAGCAGGGCATATTGCAGGGGTAAATGCCTTTAAGGGAAAAGATGGCGACATCTATATCCGAGGCGACGCAGATGGAGATCCAACAAACAATTTGGATCAGCTTCCAATGTTCTAAATGAAATGTTAACAACATTAATAAAAAGGCGCCGCACTTCTTAGATGTCGGCGCCTTTTTTGTATTTAGTTGATCTCATAGCTTTCATGCTGCCTAACGATTCGCATATGGCCCGTTAGACCTTCATATTGCTCTATGGTGTCTCCGTAATGCATAAGCCATATTTTACTTTGAATAGATTCAGGAAGGCTTAGAAGCTCCTCCAGGCTTGCGTGAACAACAGCTGGCGCTTCAAGCTGGCAATCATGGTAAATAGTCGTTACGCCATCATCAACTAATTGCTGAAGCAGCTCTGGATCAAATCGCATGTCGGCAGAGTAGAAGAAGCTGTTGTTAAAAATAAAGGAATAGCTTGGCTTATTAAGAATATGCTTCGTTTGCAACAGCTTAACAGTCAAACCAGGATGAATTTCAAATTCGTTATTTGGCTGAATCGGATGGACCTCGAAAAAATCCTCAAGCTTGGTTAAAGGATCCTGCGTTAAACCTCCGCGAAGTGTTTGCTCCCAAAGCGGTTCAACTAACGA
The DNA here is from genome assembly GCF_052114265.1 of Paenibacillus sp. MCAF9. Classification (NCBI taxonomy): domain Bacteria; kingdom Bacillati; phylum Bacillota; class Bacilli; order Caryophanales; family Paenibacillaceae; genus Paenibacillus; species Paenibacillus sp. MCAF9. The sequence continues at coordinate 57,101 of NZ_JBFREL010000006.1, read as the reverse complement.
CTCTGCTATGTATAGGGCAGGCTTTCGATTATATTTAAACATCATTTGGAAGGCGTATTCTTCTAATCCACCTACATGGTCCCCATGAATGTGACTGATGAGAACAGCATCCAGGTCAGAGAAGGTCAGTCCTTGTTGATGTAAAGCCTTCGGTAAAGTGATTCCGCAGTCTACGAGCAATCGGAAGCCATTCACTTCAATAATAGCATTATTATTATCGTATTTTTTGGCAAAGGCACTGCCTGTCCCAATCATTTTTATTTTCATGAATCACACCTCCTCAGCTTTCTATATTGTTTAATGTACCAAATTTAAAATATATCTGACAAATAAAGATGCACATTCGCCCGTGTCTACATACAATGCTAAAGCGATACGAACAGTGGAGGCGAACAAGTGATGAGCAAAGGAAAAGGCAAAGTTGTAAAGAAGAAACAGCCGGCAAGCGATCGGAAACAGTATAATTATAAACTTGTACTTTCGGATACCTGTGCAGTATGTAAAACACCGTGTACAAGAGGGATGGCATATCTTGCAAGAATGAGAAATCCTGGAACAGTAGGCAAAGGTGTTCCTTGCATTTTAACAAGAACGTATGGGTAATTATTATTTCCACTTTTATATTTCCCAGGCAAGCGCAGGTTTCAACAGCATTTGACAATAATGGTTAAGATGTAGTATGGGATTAAAAATGTTTCATAAATCGCGCAACTTTGCTCGGGCTGACGAGTATAACCTTTCATCCAGGCTATCGGATGGAGGGCTTACAACTATGAAAATCAGAAAAATCGTTATTCTGCTTCTGCTGCTATCTCTTTGGGGTGGATCGATGATGTTCGCAGACTCGGCTATACAGAAGGTTCGCGTTCTCATTAACGGAGATGATCAGGATGACGGTGGAATAATGACCGATGGCAAAACTTATTTGCCGCTTCGTCAATTAGCCACATCTATGCAGGCCATTGTGGAATGGGACAATCAAACGAAAAAAGCGACCGTTTATAAGCCTAACGTGCATATGTTTCTTTTCCAAAATAATGCGGTATTCGGAAACGTAGCAAAAGGCTATCAAGCGAAGTTTAAAGTGTTTGCCCAGATCGATAATTTGATGACGGATATTGTAGCCGTCAAGGTTTCTATTTTCGATCCGAATGGTAAAGAGAAAGTGATTCAAACGGAAAGTGTCAAAACATCAAAAGATAATTTCTGGTTCGCTACAGAAGATATCTCATATAAATTCGAATCTAGCGGGAAATATCCGATTCGTTTTTACCTTAAGCTTAAGGGCTCAGATGAGTGGACTGTTGTTTCAGAAAAACTAATTTCTTCTTTGTAGTAATCAAATGGTCTACCTAAGGCGCTCCTTTTCTTCATAGGGGCGTCTTCGTTTGACCGTTGATAGAGTGTCATGTTAATATACGATAGTCTGTAAACATTATTGAAATGGGGTAATAACATGAGCGAACATCAGCATGGCGATGATTGCGGCTGTGGTGAAGACCACGAGCATGAAGAGCATGTCTTTATCGTGACTGACGACGAGGGCCAGGAACGCGAAATGGTCATGGTTTATACGTTTGAATCTGAAAGCCAAGTTTACGCTGTATTGCTGGATCGCAACGATCCAGAAGCAGACGGCGTTATCTTCCGTATTGAAGAAGAAAACGATGAGTCCTTCCTAGTTGGCATCGAAGATGATGCGGAATGGGATCGCGTAACAGCGATTTATGAAGAAATTGCTCGTACGGAAAGCGAAGAGAACTAGTTCTCTTAAGCTTTAACGAGCTAGTACTAAAAAAACGATCTGCGAGTTTCGCCTGCGGATCGTTTTTTTTTATTAACTTATTTGCGTGGATTAAAATAAATCGTTCTTCCATTAAACATGGTCAGCTCTGCCTTCAATTGCTTAGCTATATATTTGCATAGTTCATTTGCTTTCGATTTGTCTCCGTGCGTAGCTTCCTCTGGTAACACGACTTGAACGCAAGGGACGTTTTGGCCTGCTGCGCTTGCCGTTTCGCCGGGTCCAAAGATGATGTGCTTATAAAGGTGATTAATACCCTTTAAATAAAACCAACGATCATCATCCTTCGATTCGATCGTATAAGGAAATGCTGCTTCGGCATAGTCCCAATCCAATTGCGAGCCGGTAAGGCTTGTTTGCTCCCGGTAACTTATAAGCTCGTTCTTAATTTCCTGCAGCGTCAGTTTCTCCACGGATGATCCTTGCACAAATTTGATATAAGCGCTTTGACTCATCGCATCTCACCTCTGCCAACATCATAGCATGCTCGAAATAGGTTGACAATAAGTGGCATTCCGTAAAAATAATTAGAAAAAAACCGACCTCAGGATTTCTATAAGATTCCTGTAGATCGGTTTATTAATTTATTATGAAATGGCTGTTTCTTCAACGATTACTTTAACGAACTCGATGCTGCGATCTTCCGGCCCCTTGACAGGCAATCCGACTTGGACATGATCCACGATATAATCGATATTTTTTTGGGTAATGACTTCGCCTGGTAGCAGAATCGGAATGCCTGGCGGGTATACATAAATGAATTCAGCAATAATTCGGCCAGCTGATTCTTTGAACGGAAGAACTTCTGTCTCACCGTAAAATGCATCACGAGGCGTTAAGGACAGCTGTGGAATATCTGGAATTTTGACCACTAATTCACGTGCTTCAGCGCCTTCATGGAAATGCTCAGACAATCCACGCAGCGCAGTTAACAATTTAGACACGGAATCAGAGGTATCTCCAGGCGTAACTAGGCAAAGAATGTTATACATATCGCTCATTTCAATTTCCACATTATAGTTGTCGCGCAGCCAGTTCTCCGTTTCATATCCGGTGATGCCAAGGTGGCGAACATGAATGGAAACTTTAGTGGGATCGAAATCATAAGTAGCCTCATCGCCGAGAATTTCTTCTCCGAAACAATATAGACCTGGAATTTCATTGATTTGTTTGCGTGCGGATTGAGCAAGCTCAATCGCGCGCTCAGCGATAGCATGTCCGTTCAAAGCAAGGTTGCGTCTAGATGTATCAAGCGAACCTAACAAAATATACGATGTCGACGTTGTTGTAAGCATGCTGATTACGGTTTGAATACGGTGCGGGTTAACTCTTCCCTTGCGAACATTAAGAACTGAGCTTTGCGTCATAGAACCGCCGAGCTTATGAACACTTGTCGCAGCCATATCCGCGCCTGCTTGCATCGCTGACATTGGCAGCTTCTCATGGAAATGAATGAGTACGCCATGTGCTTCATCCACGAGTACAGGGATATCAAAGCTATGAACGAGATCAACGATCTCCTTAAGGTTGGCGCAAATGCCGAAATAGGTAGGGTTGATGACAAGCACAGCCTTTGCATCCGGATGGCGCTCAAGCGCTTTACGGACGGAGCGGGTCGTTATGCCATGATCAATACCTAGCGTATTGTCACGGGCTGGCGAGATGAATACTGGTCTGGCACCTGCAAAAATAATAGCAGCCATAATGGATTTGTGAACATTTCGAGGCACAATGATTTTGTCCCCCGGGGCACATACGGTCAAAATCATCGTCATTATTGCGCCGCTTGTTCCTTGTACAGAGAAATAAGTATAGTCTGCTCCGAAAGCGTCAGCAGCTAGCTTCTGCGCTTCCTCAATAACGCCGGTTGGCTGATGCAGGTCATCAAGCGGTGCTATATTGATTAAATCGATCGACAACGCGTTATCGCCGATAAATTCGCGAAATTCGGAATCGCTGCCTAATCCCTTTTTATGTCCGGGAATATGAAACTGAACGGGATCCTGCTCCGCATGCTTACGAAGCGCGGTGAAGAGCGGGGTTAAATTGTGATCCATCGCTTTCATCCCTGCCTTTCTTTAAAGTTTACAAACAAAGTTGAGTATAGCAAATACAGGGGGGAATGCAAGCTTCATTTTTGAGATAAGAGCATCATTTTCAATTTGTTCTTCAATTGTTCATACATGTGCGATAAATGGATATGGTAACATAGGTTGGTGGAGGGGTTGTATTATGAAAGATAAACGAATGCTAATTGTAATGGCTACTTTAATGACAACATTTATAGGGTTCGGCATTATCATTCCGGTTATGCCAGAAATTATTCAAGCCGCAGATCCGAGCAAAGCGGAACTCCATACAGGTTGGATGCTTGCTGTTTATTCTGCAGTTTCCTTTTTCTTATCACCATTTTGGGGAAGCTTGTCCGACCGTATCGGCAGACGGCCGATTATTTTAATAGGTATTCTTGGCTTTGCCGCAAGTTTCTTGTTATTTGGTTTATCGTCAGGAGACTTAACGCTCATGTACCTCTCAAGGGTGCTAGGGGGCTTGTTCTCGGGGGCGGTTGCTTCCGTTATTGTAGCATATGTCGCTGATATTACATCGCCTGAGGAAAGAACGAAGGGGATGGGGCTCGTTGGGATGTCCATCGGATTAGGCTTTACGATCGGACCTGGCGTTGGCGGTTTGTTAAGCGTGATCTCACTGGAAACGCCATTTTATGCAGCATCAGCGTTAGCGCTGATAACGTTCATTTTGGCTGCATCTAAGCTCAAGGAATCACTAACACCTGAGCAGCGGAGCAGCCAGTCAGAGAAGCGTGTATCACGCTGGGCTGCGTTTACAGGACCGCTGAAATATTTGTATGTGTTAGCCTTTTTTGTAACATTCACTCTCGCTGGAATGGAAGCGACCCTGCAGTTTTTTGGCATGCGGCGTTTTGATGTGACTCCATTTCAGGTCGGAATCTTATTTTTTGTTTGCGGCTTTGTGGGAGCACTCGTTCAAGGCGGAGTTGTGCGACGGAGAATTAAGACAGGCGAGGAGCCGAAATATATTGCGATCGGACTTGTCATCTCGGCACTTGGTTTTTTTATGCTTCTAGGCRCACATTCCCTTTGGTGGGCTACGTTGTCACTTGCTGTATTCGGAATCGGCAATGCCTTAATTAGGCCATGTGTCACCTCGCTCATCACTCAGAAGACGACTGTAGGCAAAGGGGTAGCATCCGGTCTAAGCTCTTCGATGGACAGTTTGGGGCGTATTGCCGGCCCGCTGCTCGGTTCATTTTTCTTCACGATAGAAATGGGACTGCCATACTTGCTCGGCGGCATACTATGTCTAGCTGCTCTGCTGCTATTGTTTCGTTTCCGTCAAATGGATACAAATGGAATTGGCGAAAAAGAAGTTAATGCTGCAAAATAAACAAAAAACAAGCCGGTTCCTCATCTTGCGATGAGCGACCGGCTTGTTTTCTTTTGGAGCTTAAGGGGCAAGCCCTTTTATAATAAAAGTAATAGTCGCCTCTTTCTCTAAATCATCATCCCAGTGAATGCCATCTGTTTTTCCGATGAACGTACGACTAAGGACATAACCGATTAAGGACGAGGCGATTAATCGAATGACAGTAAGGGGGGCCCAATTAACGATTACGCCTTGCTGCTGAAATTGCGTAATACTAATACTGAATTTTTGTACCACTTTTGAGAGGATGAGCTTCTGGAATTGATCGAGCAGTTCGGGATGAAAGGGAATCTCTTGAACAAAAATTTTCAACACCTGAACATGACGCTCAACAAATGTAATGCGATTTTCTATAATGGCGCGCAACATAAGGTCAAATGTGTCAAATCGGCTTTCGAGAACCTTATAGAAATCGCGAAGTACAAATGGAGCGATTAACTTTGCCATAACAGGCGCAACAATCGAGAAAAGCAAATCCTTTTTGGTTTTATAATGACGAAAAATAGTTCCTTCTGCCACACCGGCTCGCTGGGCGATTTCACTTGTAGAAGAGGCGGCAAAGCCCTTCTCAGCAAAGATTTCGGAGGCAGCCTGCACGATTTTCAATTGTTTTTCTGTCATTTTTTCTTCTTCATTATCTAGTTGCAATAACTTCTGCAGCCATTGATCCACCGGTTCTGACATGCAAGACACTCCTTCGCGTTAACCCATTCCTTTGATTATACCAGTTGTTCTATTGTCTACATACGGCGGTGCTTCTTCAGAGCCAGCACATTCAATACAGCAAACAATAAGGAAAATCCCGCCAACACATATACATTTACCTGAAACTCACTCCAGCGCTCGCCGCGTATCATTATTCCCTGCATAGCATCTGCGCCATAGTAAAGAGGCATTAGGTAACTTAGCTTTTGCAGCCAGGGGTTCATGGCATCAAGGTTAAACAACCCGGAGAAGAAGGCTTGCGGCACGATGACAATAGGAATGAATTGTATGATCTGAAATTCACTGCTTGCAAAAGAAGACAACAGTGTACCTAGTGTTAATGCTGTTAATGATAATAATAAATTAATGACCAGCATATTTAAAATGCTGCCCTCCATGTACATTCCAAGAACTTGAACGGAATACCAGGCGATCAAGCAGGCTTGAATCAGGGTGAAAATACCGAAACCGGCTAAATAACCGACTACGATTTCGCTTCGTCTAATTGGCGTAGCTAATAAGCGCTCCAAAGTACCGCTCGTTCGCTCGCGCAGGAAGGAGACACCTGCAAGTAAGAAAACAAAGAAAAACGAGAAGAAGCCTATTAAGACAGGCCCAAAGGAGTCGAATGGAGCCATGTCAGGACCGCCGTGCAAGTATGATATAGCTGGGGCAGATTTATCTAAGCCTTGTTGCATCACGCTTTGAATAAGCAATATTACCGCTCGATTGATGGAGGGATCGCTGCCCTCAAGCGTTAGTTTAGGCATGCCGCCGCTCGCTTCCAATATCGCGTCGAGCTTGCCGCCCTGTAAAGCAGCTTGAGCAGCAGCACTTTCATCATAAAGTGTGATTTCAGCATCAAGCTGCTCAAACTTTTCTGTTAAAGCTGCAGGCACATTAACCATTCCGATTGCTGGAGAGACAGCTTGCCCATCAAAAACTAATTTCATTAAAGTTAAGATGAGCAGGGGAGCAAGAAATAACAAGGCAAGCGTTCGTTTATCACGCAAAAATTGATTAATAATTCGAATGGCGAGCGCACGTATTCTCATTGTTCAGCTCCTTTGCTTTGACCAAGCGCAATGAACGCCTCTTCGAGTGTGGCGCAGCCTGCTTGCTGCTTAAGTGCTTCAGGCGTATCGATGGCTGTAAGTTTACCGCTTCGAATGAGCCCTAACCGATCACATTTCTCGGCCTCGTCCATAACATGGGTTGTTATAATAATGGTCACGCCTTGTTTGCTCAAATCGGATAGCTCTTTCCAAATTGATTGGCGTAAAACAGGATCTATGCCAACGGTTGGTTCATCGAGTACGAGAAGCTCAGGCTCATGCAATAGTGCAATAGCAAGCGAAAGCCGGCGTTTCATGCCGCCAGAATAAGCAACCGTTTGCTTATGAAGATGATCGGTTAGCGCAACAAGCTTGGAGACCGTTTGAATCCGATCTTGCAGTATGGCTCCCTTTAATCCAAACATAGCCCCAAAAAACGCTAAGTTTTGCTTGCCAGTCAATTCACTATACAAAGCGTCTGATTGAGCCATATATCCAAAGGCTTGCAGCATTTTTAATTGCGGCATGGGCTCGCCAAGCATGCGGACCGTTCCGGCATTTGCCCTGTCTATTCCAGTCATGACCTTGATTAGCGTCGTTTTCCCCGAGCCCGATGGGCCTAATAAACCAAATAGTTCACCTCGCGGAATAGAAAGTGTAATGCCATCAAGAACGGTACGATCACCAAATGAGCGGTTAATGTCTTGTAGTTCTACGGCGAAGGTTGTTTCAGCTAATACTGCTGGACTGTTAGTCATCATCGATCACACTCCACTTTCTCAAATGAGTAATCACTCCACCCAATTATATACAGAGAATGCCTTAAATAAAAGTGAGTACTTACTCATTTTTATTCCAGGCTGTCCACATCCTCAGTCTCTGGTCGTAGATGAATCAAGACTAAAGCCGAGAACCAATAACCTTCTCTGGACGTTTTTGGTAATCATACTTTCCCTCTATGATTAGAAAAGACAAAAAAAGAAATCCGTAATCGGAGAAGGAGTCGGAAACAAATGAGTAAATTGACGGAATGGTCGTTCCGAAATAAGGCGGCTATTATACTGATCGTCATTATGGCTTTAGTGATGGGGGTAATCAGCTATTTGAGGCTGCCGATGGAGTTTCTGCCTGCTGCAGATAATCCACAGGTCATGGTCACGGCAATAGGGCCGGGGAATGACGCGAAGACGATGGAGCAGATGGTCACAAATCCTTTGGAAGAAGCTGTAACGCTGGTTAAAGGAAAAACGGATATGTTCTCTACATCAGGTGATGGTTATGCTCAAATCAGCTTGAATTTCAATTCGAAGACGAATATGAAGGAAGCGAAGACGGAAGTCGAGCAATTGGTCGCTCAGGTACAGCTTCCGGCAAATGTAATGAAGCCTTTTGTCTTGCAATTGAATACTTCAATGATTCCAATCTCATGGGTGACGTTGACCTTTGATGAAGGATTATCTGAGCAGCAAAAAGACGCAAAGCTGAAAGAAGTAACGGCGGAGCTTAAAAAGACCGAGGGTGCGGGCGAGGTTAGCATTAGCGGCAAGTCGTCGCCATCGGTTCATGTCGTACCCAATACGGAGAAGCTTGCACAGGCAGGAATTCCCGTACAAGCGTTAATGGGCGTGCTTCAAGGCAGGGGAGCGTCGGTTTCACTCGGGGAACGCACGCTCGATGGCGCTGATGGCAATATTAATGTGTACGATCAGGTATCTGATGTGGAAACACTGCGCAAGCTTCCTGTTGCAGCAGGCGTGAAGCTCGGGGATGTTGCAGCGGTTGAGCTCGCCAAAGACCAAGAAAGCATAAGCCGTATGAACGGCAAAGATGCGATTATGTTCACGGTCTCTAAATCTGCTGATGCGAATGCTGTGAATGTAGGTAAAGCAATCAAAGAAACGATTGATCGTTTAAATGCAGATGTGGAAGGAATCGATGCTTCCATCATTTTGAGCACATCTGATTCGGTCGTATCTTCTGTTAATAGTATGCTGCGAGAGGTTTTGCTTGGTGCATTGTTCGCAACCATCGTCATTTTATTGTTCATGCGCAACTTTAAAGCAACGCTCGTGACGATTGTTTCAATTCCGTTGTCGCTTGGCATAACGCTGTATCTGCTCCAGCTCTCTGGTGTATCACTTAATATTATTACACTTGGAGGCGTAGCCGTCGCGGTTGGAAGGCTGGTCGATGATAGTATCGTCGTTATTGAAAATATTTATAGAAGGCTGCAGAAGGAGTCCTTCTCTATTAAGCTAATTACGGATGCAACGAAGGAAGTGGCTTCGGCCATTACCTCGTCAACTCTCGTTACAGTTGCAGTATTTTTGCCAATGGGCCTTCTGCGCGGTTCATTGCAAGCATTTCTTCTGCCATTCGCGCTGACAGTCGCTTATTCATTGCTCGCTTCTCTTCTTGTAGCGCTGACAGTTGTACCCCTTTTAAGTGCAATATTGCTTCGCGGCACAAAGGAGAAGGAGCATGCGGGTTCTCCAAAATTCGCTTCCTTCATTCGTTGGAATCTTGCTCATAAATTAGTGCCGTTAATCATTGCGGTATTGCTGTTTGCAGGATCGATCGGCGCTTATATGTTCATGCCAAAAGGAGCGCTTGATTCCTCGAGTGCGGGGAATTTAAATGTGGCACTGCAATATCCGAGCGATACGCCGGCGGATCAAGTACTCGAAGCCGGGAAGAAATTCGAATCCTATCTAACTGCAAATCCAGATATTGAATGGGTCATGATGATGCTTGGCAATAGCGCAGATGCGGCTAAGTATGGCTCGGTGACTTCGCCAACGCTCATTACTTATATGGTGGATTTGAAGGAAGGCGTTGACGCAGAGCTCTTGATGGATAATATCAAGACTCAGAAGGATAATTATGAGGACGCAACCTTGACGGTTGATGCGGCCGATCTAATTATGGGCGGCGGATCATCGCAAATTTACATCGATGTCTCTGGTGAGAACTTGGAGCAGCTCTCTACAACCGCAGACCAGTTGATCGCAGCGATTAAACCTATCGACGGTGTGCTCAAGGTCGAGAGCAATCAAGAGGAGAAAAAGTCGGTTTATTCCTTCCATGTTGATCCTACCCTTGCCAAAGGCCAAGAGGTAGCCATGCAGCTGCAAAGCATGCTTAATCCATTGCCGATAGGATCGATCCAGCAAGAAGGCAGTGAAATTCCGGTTATTATGCTGCCTGTTATAAACCCAGATTCAAAGGCAGAACTAGAGAAATTAACCGTAATGACAGAGTCTGGTCCAACACCGATGTCGAAGGTAGCGGAGCTCGTTCGTACCGAGGAGCCATCCTTGTACTACCATAAAGAAGGCAAAACGTATATCCGTGTCACAGCGAGCGCCGAACCAAAAGAACTATCGGTCGTCGGCGATGAAATATCAAAAGCAACAAAGGATCTCAAGCTTCCTGATGGCGTCAGCCTTGCAGTAGGCGGAGCGTCGGCTGACCAATCGAGCGACTTTGCAGATTTGGGCTTAACAGCGCTTATCTCAATCGGTATTGTTTATCTGATCATGGTGTTAACGTTCAAGACGCTTCGTGCTCCGCTGGCGATTATGATCTCCTTGCCGCTTGCAGCAATCGGCGCAGTAACAGGCTTGCTTGTATCAGGCGTAACGCCGGATTTCACAGCCATGTTCGGAGCGCTGATGCTAATCGGAATTGTCGTCACGAATGCTATCGTATTAATTGATCGTGTGAAGCAAAACGAGCTGACGATGCCGATTCGTGAAGCGTTGATTGAAGCGGCTACGACACGGATGCGTCCAATCGTAATGACAGCGGTGGCGACAGTGTCCGCGATGCTGCCACTCGTATTCGGTTCGCATGAATCGGGCAGCATCGTCTCCCAAAGTTTAGCGATCGTCGTTATTGGCGGGCTAGTTGCGGCTACGCTGCTCACGCTAATTATCGTTCCTTGTGTCTATGAGCTGTTATTTTTCCGTACTTCACGCAAGCAACGGCGCAATTTGGCTTCCTCCGCACATGCGGAAGCGGCTGCATCACAGCAAGCGTAACTAAACGATAAAAGGCAGTACTTTTAGGTCAGAATGGACCTAAAGGTACTGCCTTTTTTGAATAGATATTAAATCCATTCTTATACATTTGCCATATGGTATAACGGCATAAGCGTTTTATAAGTGGAGGAAGTAAGCTCAAGCAGCGCATCGCCGTCTTTGAGAATCGGATCGCTCGCTTGCACATGACGGCCGATAAGCAGTTCAGCTTTTTGAACATCACGGAAACGAACGAGCGCATCGTTCCAGTCTTGTTTTGACATCGTATTGACAGCGGTGGACTCTTTTTTCATATGATCAAGTGAAAGTACAAAATCCTTAGGTACATTTGCAATGACCTCATCAATTTGGTTCAGGAAGGCCGTTGCGATATTGGATTTATGCGGAACTTCGTAAATGAGTGCAAACCACATAAATAGATGATCATCAAACAATCCAAGCTGAAAATGCGGATGTGCCTTGTAGCCGCGTTTGCTAGCGCAAATGGCAAGCCAAGTATCCTTTGGCGGATTCACTTTACGACGAGCATGCCTTGCAACATGCAAGTACATTTCATTGCCGGCGTGAACAGCTGCATCGACGCTGAGCTGCTCGCCGATCGCTCGGAATTTCGGCTGAATCTGATTTTGAATAGCAGCCATACGCTCCTCAAGCCCTTGAAGCGCAAAAACATCGAAATCGGCTTGTGTAAAGCCAACAAGCGGGGTAGAAGTAATCTGTGTTGTCATTAAATTAATCTCCTTCAATCAAACAATTATTGGTGCAATAATTTCAAATAAAAAATGGCGATTTGCGTTCGGTCTCGAAGCTCGAGTTTATTAAGTATTTCAGTAATATAATTTTTAATTGTACCTTCGCTTAAGAAAAGGGTAGCGGCAATTTCCTTATTGGATTGACCGTCCGCAATCAGACGAACAATTTGCACCTCAGCTTGCGTAAGGCCGGAAATCATTACTGATTTGGCTGAGTCGGCTCGTGGCGTCTCCAGCATCCCAGCCAATTTACGGGCGATGTCGGGATGGATCAGTACGGAACCTTCATGAACAGTTTTTATGCCGCTTATAATACGGCTTGGCGGTACATTTTTGAGCAAATAGCCGTTGGCTCCGTTTCGAATGGCTTGCGCGATGTACTCGTCATCATCAAATGTCGTCAAAATAAGCACGGCAGGTGGAGGATCAAGTGCGCGCAGCAGCTTCGTACCTTCCACCCCATCGCAGAGCGGCATCCGAATATCCATTAGCACGACATCAACGGGGTGTTGGCGGACAAATTGTTCGGCCTCCAGACCGTTTGCACAAACGCCAGCGACATGCAATTCGTTATCCAATCCTAAAATAACGTTCATGCTCTCTCGTATAAAAGGATCATCATCCACTATCAGCACTTCAATCATTTGCTCAAATCTCTCCATTTCTAAAAAGAGCAGAATCGTCGTTAACCGCCAAGCAGCGGAAGTGTTGTCGTTATTGAGAACTGATCGGCCTTCTGCCAGTCCATTTGGCCCCCTATTAAGGCAATCCGCTCTCGCATCCCCTTCATGCCAAGACCAGCTTCGATAGGCTCATCGGGCAAGCTGCCATTATTGGATACGGTCAGCGCTACGTACGCAGTTAAAAAATTTAAAGTAACCGAAACCGATGTCGCATTTCCATGCCGAACAGCATTCGTGATCGCTTCTTGGGCATTTTTGAATAAAATGAGCTCGATGCTGGGGTAAAGAGGTCTGGGATGACCTGTTACACGGAAGCTTACGGATATGCCTAGAGCAGAAGCGGATTCTTCAACCAGACGATCGAGGGCATATTGCCTAACGTCTTTTTCCCCATCTGATGCGAGTCTTCGTACCGTTCGGCGCATCAGCTCCATGCTGTCCTGTAGCTGATCACGCATTTGCTCAACCGTGCTGCGAGCTCTTGCGGTATCTGCATCGAATAAATGCAAAGCCGCTTCGGACATCATTTTGACGCGAATGAGGCGGTGCCCCAAATCATCATGAATATCTTTGGCGATGCGGTTTCGCTCTTCGATCTGGGCTTGATACTCAACCTGCAAAGCGTAATCTTGCATTCTGCGTCTTGCTGAGTCAAGCTCTGCATGGCTGGCAGCCAGTGCTCCGTATAAATCCTCTATTTGATGATGTTTGTTCTCAAACTCGTTGGAAGCATAGAGGGCGGCTGCTGTAGTTATCCATAGTACCGCTACGGCAAATATGATTTCGGGTTCTCTGCCATACATACCTGTCAATAAAGCAGCTAAGCCAGCGAAGGTCCAAGCTGTGCTGACCATGCGAGTCGGCCTTTGTTGAAATGAGGCAATAAGGGTAGAGAAAAGCAATAGAAACAGAACTCCGCCGTATGAATAGGAAAACCATGAGAAAGCGATTAACTCCAGTACCAGCAATAAAATTCGGTATTTAGGATACATGGAGCCAGTTTTCGTTAGGAGCAGAGCAAGGAGTACAGAGGCGGTGTAATGAGCATATAAACCTGCTTCTACATGCACGATACTAATAATAGAAGGAATCGCTACTAACAAGGATCGAATTTGGTTCAGTTGTTTCTTCATATCCGAGCAGCTCCTGCAGCTGAATTTGATTTATTATAGCACATTGTTTAATGAGCGAACGAGACTGAAACCGCTTTTCATCCAACCTTCATGCGGATAGAAGCTATTTTACAAAGAGATGACTTTAGTCACCTTCATAAGATGACTTTTTAGACCTGTTTCGTTGCCTTTCATGACGTACAATTGGTTTATCAGAAACGAACTGAAAGGATGAATAAATATGAATCTAGTTACATTTCGCGAGGTTGTCAAAAAATACGACACAACGATAACGGTTARTCATCTTAGCTTCAATATTGATCAGGGTGAAATTTTTGGTTTGCTTGGTCCAAATGGAGCGGGAAAAAGTACAACGATTCATATGTTGGCTGGTTTGCTGAAGCCAAGCGGCGGAGATATTTTGGTCGAAGGTTTTTCAATTCGCAAGCATCCGCTTGAAGTAAAGAAACGGATTGGTTTAGTGCCGCAGGAGCTGGCTATTTATGAGACGTTGACCGCTCGCGAAAATGTTACTTTTTTTGCAAAGCTTTACGGTCTCAGAGGTTCGCTGCTTCGCGATCGTGTGGATGAGGCGCTGCAATTCGTAGGGTTGCTGGACAAAGCGAAGGATAAACCTAGCACATTCTCAGGAGGAATGAAGCGGAGACTGAACATTGCTTGCGCCATCATGCACCGCCCAAAGCTGATCATTATGGATGAGCCAACGGTTGGAATCGACCCTCAGTCACGCAACCATATCTTGGAGTCCGTTAGGGAATTAAATAAGTTAGGCTCTACCGTCATTTACACCAGCCATTACATGGAAGAGGTAGAAGCGATTTGCACAAGAATCGGCATTCTTGATAAAGGCAAGCTTATTGCATGCGGGACGAAGGATGAATTAAAACGCCAGGTTGGCCAAGAAGAGAAGCTGATTTTTGAAATTGATAAAAAATCGGCGCCGGCAATGACTGAGATGGCTGAGCATCCAGGCGTGCTTCAGCTTGCAGAACGAGATAGTAGCTTGACGCTTGAAGTGACGGTGAAGGAATCTTTGTCTATATTACAGGATTTATTGTTTATCCTTCAGAAGCATGGCATTAATATTCGCAAGCTGACGCGGGAAGAGCCGAATCTTGAATCGCTATTCCTGCAAATGACCGGACGCACATTACGTGACGAATAGGAGATGATGGTGATGCCAGCATGGTGGACAGCTGCTTATTATGAGCTTATAAAATATACACGGATGCGTTCCGTTCTTATTATTTTAATCGGTTTGCCCTTATTGTTGATTTTGCTGCTTGGCAGCGCATTTGACACAGAAATAAAGCCGGCTAAAATTGCCCTATATAATGCGGATCAGGGGGAAATGCGAGCTAGCATTGATGCTTTCTGGAGCAATGAAGCAATAAAACCATATGTGAAGGTTCTAGATGCAAACTCAGAGAAGGAGGTAAAGGACTGGATACGCGAGGGTATTGCTGATTATGGCGTATCGATTCCGAAAAATTTCTCCAGTGAGCTAAGCGCAGGGGAAACGGCGAATTGGTCAACGTTTGAAGGGCGCTATGAAGAAAAAAATATTGCTGCTTCTGCTTTTATCAATAAATATATGGCTGCTGTAAATTTGCAATCCGCAGCTTTGCAAATCCTTGGACCAGAGCTAAGTGCGGGTGCTGCTCAAAGTCAAGCGCCAGCAGGACAATCACACATTGAGACGAAAAATTTGAGCTCAGGAGATAATCAAGCCTTTGGCAAAGAATCAGCGATGCAATACTATTCTGTGGCCTACTTAATTATGTTTTTGCTCTATGGCGGCATGACGGCGACGATCGCGCTGCTCAATCAGAGGGAAGCGGGAACCTTGCAGCGTATGTACGCAATTCCAGGCTCATTTAGAGCCATTGTGTTTGGCATTATTTTAGGAGGAGTCATGCTTGCAGCGCTGCAAGCGGCAGTGATTATCGCATTTACAGCTTTTGTGTATGGCGTCGATTGGGGAAATAACTTTGGAGCTATTGCGCTGACTTGTCTGCTTACGACTGCTGCTGGGGCTGCACTTGCTATTACGATCTCATCCTTCGTACGATCCAAAAAAACGACACAAACGCTGTTCAGCATCATTGTATTCAGCATGACCTTTATTAGCGGCGGAATGATTACAGGCATTGAGAAGATGGTAGGAGGTCTCGATAAGTGGACGCTTAATCATTGGGCTAATGAAACGCTTCGTGCCATCATGAACGGTGAAGCATCAGCAACGATTTGGAATGAAATCGGTATTCTTGGAGCAATCGCTTTAGGTATAACAATAATCGCAGTCATCAGACTGCCAAAGGTGGTGAGAAAGCATGCCTAGTTTGCAAATTGCTGCACATCTCGTGCGACGCACCATGGGTTCACGTCGCGGATTGATTATGAATGTTCTTGTCCCAGCGATCATTTTATCTATAATGGCAGGGTTGTTCGCTAGTACGAATAGAGATAAGGCTATTATTATCGTGAATAATGCTGACTCAGGAATATTAGGCGAATATTTGGCATCCTCACTACAGAAAGAGCCATTGTATGAGATTCATTCGGAGCCGGCGATGAATGAACAGCAATTAAAGGATCGAGTCCTAGAGGGCAAAGCGGATGCTGCCATCTATATTCCTTCGGATTTCTCAGCAAAAATGATGGAGGGAGGCCCTTCATCAGCTCAGCTTTACCGAATGAATACGCAGCTTTGGAACGCTTCGCTTGAAGCTACACTTCAGACAGAAGCTGAGAAGCTGTCTTCCTCTGCCGCTCTTGCAAGAGGGACTGACCCTGAATCTCCAGTGGATTTATCCAAGCTGAGCGCTTTGCTGGAAGCGCAAGCTTCACCTAAAGCTGTCCTTGTAAATACGGAAATGGAGCTTGGCAAAATTGTATCCGATCCAACGATGATCGGTCTTATCCTTATGTTTGTTATGCTGCTTGTCAGCCAGTCAATCGGTTTTATTATGGAAGATCGAGAGCAGCGCACCATGGCAAGGATGTACACAGCGCCGCTTCGCTCGCTTGATATTGCTTTTGGGAATTTTATGGGCAGCATGCTGGTGGGCACGATTCAGCTTGTCATTGTTCTAGGCTTAACTTATTTCGTATTTGACTATTCACCTGGTATTTCGTTTGGATGGATGCTGCTCGTATTAGAATTCTTTTTGCTTGCAATTGTCGGCCTTGCTTCAGCGGTAGCGGGTCTGGTGCGCAATAGCACGCAGCTGTCTCAAATCAACAACATTATCATCGCTCCGTCCTGCATGATCAGCGGTTGTTTCTTTCCTCTTTCCATGCTTCCTGATTTTATGCAAAAGCTTGCTAATTTCTTGCCGCAAAAATGGGCGCTTACAGCAATTGATCGTTTAGGCGGCGGGGGCAGCTTTAGTGACGTCTTGCTTCCGCTTCTTATCCTGCTTTTATTCGCTGCTGTTCTGATTGCCTTTGGTTCGGCTGTGCTCAGACCAAATCGAACGAGCTAAAATGCTAAGCAGCAAGCGCCCTGAAAATTGGCTTGACTTCATCATCGTTGTATTGTAAATTTGTCAAAAGTTAATGACATCGCAACAGCGTCGACCAAGACTATGTTAATCAGCAAACGTTTCTATCAGAGAGGAAGCCCGAAGGCTGGAAGGCTTCTATGAACGATTGATTAATCCCTATCTTGCGAGCTGCAGCGGGGAGCTTATACTTCCTTCTCCGCTGCCGGAATATTCATTCCGTTATCTATTGAGAGTTGTCCAGATTATTTGGCGGCTATTTGAGGGTGGTACCACGAACGCATTCGTCCCTTACGAATGCGTTTTTTTGTTTTTATGGCATAAATTTAATCATCGGAGGGTTATCTATTATGAGACAGAGTAAGCTTTTAATGCCTACCTTGCGCGAGGCGCCGTCAGAAGCGGAAGCAGCCAGCCATCAATTAATGCTGCGTGCAGGTCTTATTAGACAGCTTGCCGCAGGTATTTATACGTATTTGCCGCTTGGCAGGCGCGTACTCAGAAAACTCGAGCAAATCGTAAGAGAAGAAATGGATCAAGCCGGAGCTCAAGAGGTATTAATGCCCGCTATGCAGCCGGCAGAGCTGTGGCAGCAATCGGGTCGATATGATGTGTATGGACCTGAGCTTATGCGGCTGCGTGACCGCCATGATCGCGAGTTTACGCTTGGACCAACGCATGAAGAAGTGATTACAGCTCTGGTGCGCAGCGAGGTAAGCTCTTATCGGCAGCTGCCAATGACATTGTATCAGATTCAAACTAAATTCCGCGACGAGAAGCGTCCACGCTATGGCTTGCTCCGCGGCAGAGAGTTTTTAATGAAAGATGCTTATTCCTTTGATGAGGACTTTGATGGGCTTCATCGCAGCTATACGAGCATGTACGAGGCTTATAATCGCATCTTCACACGCTGTGGTCTAAATTACCGTCCGGTTGAAGCTGATGCAGGTTCAATTGGCGGAGAAGGCGGAACACATGAATTTATGGCACTCGCTGATATTGGTGAAGACACGATTGCTGTGTGCAATTCATGCGACTATGCGGCGAATTTGGAAAAAGCTGAATACAAGCTGTCGCAACAAACAACGGATACACAGCAGAATAATGATGCTGCGATGGTGCGTCATCATACACCGGAGATTAAGAAGATTGACCAACTTGTCGAGGCTTTTGGCCTTGGAGCAGATGCTTTTATGAAAACACTGATTTATGTTGCTGACGGTGCTCCGGTTGCTGTTGTTGTTCGGGGGGACCATGAGGTAAATGAAATAAAAGTGAAAAATGCGCTTGCTGTAGCTCATCTGGAGCTTGCGGATCAAGCTACGACAGAGCGGGTAACTGGCGCACCTACTGGCTTTGCCGGGCCGATCGGCTTGCAAATTCCCGTTTATGCTGACCATGCGGTTCTTGCGATGAAATCAGGAATTGCAGGAGCGAACGAGCAGGATTATCATATCGGAAACGTTATCCCAAGCATTCATTTGACGGATGTGCAGGCAGGTGATTATCGAAATGCAGCAATAGGCGACGGGTGCCCGCGATGCGAGACAGGCAGCTTGGTATTTTACCGCGGCATTGAGGTTGGCCATGTGTTCAAGCTGGGAACGAAATACAGTGAAGCGCTAAATGCTAAGTTTTTAAATGCGTCGGGCTCGGAGCAGCCGTTAATAATGGGCTGTTACGGCATCGGAGTTTCACGTTTGCTCTCTGCAGTACTTGAACAGCACTCCGATAGCAATGGCATCATTTGGCCTAAATCGATAGCACCTTACCAAGTCCATGTGGTACCTGTATCAGCGAAGGATCAGGTCCAAATGGATCTGGCCGCGCATATTGCAGCAAGATTGCTTGAGTCTGGGGTAGAGACGCTGCTCGATGATCGTGACGAGCGCCCAGGCGTCAAATTCAAAGACTCCGATCTTATCGGCATACCGCTGCGCATTGTAGTAGGGAAACATGCTGCTCATGGAATCGTAGAGATTAAGCAAAGGAACGAATTAGAAGCGCAAAAGCTAGAATTAGAAGAAGCTATCGCTTTTGCTTTACGCAACTGAATTTGAAAACAAATGCATGAAATGGGTTTGAAAAATCCATGAAGGCCTATGGAATATAAGATCAAAAGGGTGCGAGACCGCTTCATATGAAGACGCTCGCGCCCTTTTTTGAGATAAGTCGGCTGTAAGCGTAAAATTAGTCAATAATCCAAGTTGCCATAACATAAGATGGAGTATAAGATAAAAGTAAGAACAAATTATCAGAACATTTCGTCAACTATTCTGAGGTAAGGGAGGGATTGCCGTGAACAAAAGCCATGAAGTCGAATATTGCAATTTGGAGCTGCGATTTGACCGGCGGCAAATCCAAAATCTCATCCGCGATCTTATTCAGGAAGGGTACTCCTTGTACTGGAGTGAGACGGAGGGACAGTTTCTTGTATCCATTCGAACTGGCCGCAAGCTCGTTAAGCTTCAGTTCCAGCGAATGAAGAACCGTTACAAAATTGTCGGGGACTACATTATTAAAGATGAGAAGCTGTCAGAATTAATTGAAAAGCTGATTAATGACACACGTGGACATGCGATTGTGAAGCGAATTAAAGATCGTCAAATCGTCATTGAGAGTATTATGTTCGGTGAGATTATACGACTCGTGGAGGTGTCCGGTATGGAACATCGGATTATTTATCAGAAGAAGCCTTTCGTTACAATAGAAGAAATGATTAGAGCATTTCAATCAAAGCGCGCTGAGGAAAGAGCGGTTGTACTGCGTTATGAGCTGGATTATGAGCTATCAATGCTGTTTGACGCGCTAGAGAGCAAGGATGAGGAAGCGGTTACTGAGTCTAAAGAGCGGCTGAATACTCTTCGCTCGGAAATGTTGCAATTGGAACTCTGATGATAGAAGCTGGCCCCCATTTGAAAACATAAAAACGATCAAAAGCTGCCTTCTAACAGCATTTGATCGTTTTTATGTTGTTCATTTACCATTAAAAAAGACTCCTTTTATTATAAAAATGACTAAGCTTTTAGGTATATATAAGGTAAACTTTTTAGTTCTCTCAATATTATTGATGCGACTATTGCGACATTTTTCCTTGCAGACAGTTTTCTTCTTGCCGCAAAAAGAGTAAAATGAAACTATTGTGACCCAAAATAGATGATGAAGGATGGAAGAACCAGATGTCAAAACAGCAAATTGGTGTAATTGGATTAGCCGTAATGGGTAAAAACCTTGCCCTTAACATTGAAAGCAGAGGCTTCACGGTATCGGTGTTCAACCGTTCCCGCGAGAAGACTGATGATCTTGTTCAAGAAGCAGTTGGAAAAAATCTTGTTCCTACTTATACAATCGAGGAATTTGTTCAATCATTGGAAGTTCCCCGCAAAATTTTGATTATGGTACAAGCAGGTGCAGGAACAGACGCAACAATTGATTCACTCGTTCCACATTTGGCTGAAGGCGATATCATCATCGATGGCGGCAACGCTTATTTCCCTGATACTGTTCGTCGCAGCAAAGATCTTGAAGCTAAAGGCTTCCGTTTTATCGGAACTGGCGTTTCTGGCGGCGAAGAGGGAGCACTAAAAGGACCTTCTATCATGCCGGGTGGACAAAAATCCGCTTACGAGCTGGTTGAACCTATTCTTACTGCTATTTCAGCTAAAGTTGGAGACGATGCTTGCTGCACATATATCGGACCAGATGGCGCCGGTCATTATGTGAAAATGGTACATAACGGAATCGAATACGGCGATATGCAGCTGATTTGCGAAGCTTATGATCTGCTTAAAAACGTACTTGATGTTAGTGCTGAAGAACTGCACGAAATTTTCTCCGAGTGGAATAAAGGCGAGCTTGACAGCTACCTAATCGAAATTACTAGAGATATCTTCTCCAAATACGATCCTGAGACAGGCAAGCCAATGGTAGATGTTATCTTGGATTCCGCTGGTCAAAAAGGTACTGGAAAATGGACAAGCCAAAGCTCGCTAGATCTTGGCGTACCGCTTTCTATCATTACAGAATCCGTATTTACTCGTTTCTTGTCAGCTATGAAGGAAGAGCGCGTTGCGGCAAGCAAAGTACTTAACGGACCTGTAAAAACACCTTTCCAAGGTGACAGAGCAGCATTTATCGAATCTGTTCGCAAAGCATTGTTCGCAAGTAAAATTTGCTCGTACGCTCAAGGATTTGCTCAAATGCGTGCAGCTTCTGAAGAATTTAACTGGGATCTTAACTACGGCGAAATCGCTATGATTTTCCGCGGCGGCTGCATTATCCGTGCTCGCTTCCTGCAAAACATCAAAGACGCTTACGACCGTGATCCTAACCTGCGCAACCTTTTGCTTGATTCTTATTTCCAAAACATCGTTGAGTCGTACCAAGGGGCTTGGCGTGAAGTGATCTCCGCTGCAGTTTCGAACGGAGTGCCGGTTCCTGCATTCTCAAGTGCAATTGCTTACTTCGACAGCTACCGTACGGAGCGTTTGCCTGCAAACCTGCTTCAAGCGCAGCGTGACTACTTCGGTGCTCACACATTCAAACGTGTGGACAAAGAAGGAAGCTTCCACTTTAACTGGATGCAATCTTAATTAGATCAGCCATTAGTTCCTCATCTCGCGAGGATTGTCCTTATTTAAGCCATAAGCTGCTTGACGCAAACAGTCGCGCAGCCGATCGGCCTCTTGATTGGAATAATGTCTGCGATGGATGAGCGACATGGCCGCTTCGGCAAAGAAATGAAAATTTTGCAATAAGCGTGGCTGCGTAAGATCCTTTAAGGCTGGATCTTCGTCAGCCACCTTTTTTTTAATAAATTCAAGCATCCAGACCACATCCTCCCGGCAAAGGGGATGGTCAGGATCGAGAATACGATTGAAGCGTTTTTGAGTTGGACTCTGATCAGGCAACTGAAGATCACTGTTCATCGCTAATGTCACTCCTATTCTCGAATAAACATCTTTATCATCCATACGGCATATATAACTTTTTTATACCCTAGTATTACAAAAAAATGATATGATATTGTAGAAAAATTGGTTTAACAAGAACGAAAAGGGTGAAACGGTTACGATGGGAAGGCAACAATTGAGTAAATTAGTGCTTATCGGGTTTATGGGAACCGGCAAATCAACCGTCAGCAAGCTGCTTTCCGAGAAGGTGGGCTGCACGCGCATCGACGGCGATGAAGAAATCGAAAGGCTGGAAAACAAGCGGGTTTCTGATATTTTCGCAACGGATGGCGAAGCAGGTTTCCGGATCATTGAAACCAAAGTGCTGGGAACGATTTTGGAGCGCGAGGATACCTGTGTGGTTGCAACAGGCGGCGGCGCAGTGCTAAGTCCCATTAATCGTGAGCTAATGCTTAAAAACGGTTTTGTCGTCGCTTTAAAGGCGAGTCCAGATCAAATCATCGCTCGGGTAAAGACGGACACAGAGCGGCCTTTGCTTCAAGGCGATGCAGAGGAGCGGGTTAATCTGCTGCTTAAACAGCGTGAGCATGCTTACGATTTTGCTCATTTTACGATCGATACGACAAATATGAGTGTGGAAGAGGTTGTTGCTGCAATACTCGAGCAATGGTCGCTTCATAAATAACTGAGATCATCATCACCTCAATCAGCCGATTAGCTGTAGAAGTGTATAAATTATTATAAAGGGAGATCATACGAACTATGGACGTTTTAGTGACACCAACGCCAAGGCTTGAAGGTGAACTTCAAGCGCTTTCTTCAAAAAATTATACCACTCGCTACCTTCTGGTAGCCGCTCTAGCTGAAGGAACGAGTACGATTTATTTCCCAGCCCACAGTGAAGACAGCGATGCAATGCGCCGCTGCATTCGGGATTTGGGAGCAACGGTAGAGGAAGACGAGGAAAAAATCGTTATTACCGGTATTGGCCGCAATCCTAAGCCAGTTGAGCAGCTGGATGTAGGTAATGCAGGTGCGGTTTTGCGGTTTTTGATGGCGATCGCGGCACTTTGCCCAGACGTAACCTTTATTAATCGTTATCCAGATTCTCTAGGTAAACGACCTCATAGCGACCTCATTGAATCTTTGACAGCGATGGGCGTTTCTATTGAGCATAATGAAGGCAAGCTGCCTATTCGAATTAAAGGCGGCGCTCCAAAGGGCGGCAAAATTCAAGTTTCAGGCAACATAAGCTCGCAATTTTTGAGTGCGCTGCTGTTTTTGACGCCTCTTCTCGAAGAGGACAGTGAAATTGAAGTGCTACATGATTTGAAGTCAAAAGTAGTAGTTGGCCAGACACTAGAAGTATTGGAGCAAGCGGGTATTGTTATCCATGCAGATGAGGACTATATGCGGTTCCGCATTCCAGGCGGTCAAAGCTATGAAGCAAAAACTTATTCTGTGCAAGGCGACTATCCAGGGTCTGCAGCCATTCTAGCAGCTGCGGCTGTAACGGAATCGGATGTTATCGTACACCGCTTGGAAGAGAAGAGCAAGCAAGGGGAACGCGCTGTCGTTGATGTGTTGAAAATGATGGAAGTTCCGCTTACGCATGAGAATGGCATTGTCCACGTGAAGGGCAATGGCAAGCTCAAAGCAGTCGAGTTCGATGGCGATCATGCAACGGATGCAGTACTCGCAATGGTTGCAGCGGCTGTTTTTGCTGAAGGCACCTCTAGATTTTATAATGTAGAAAATTTGCGTTACAAAGAGTGTGACCGCATTACCGATTATTTGAATGAATTAAGAAAAGCTGGAGCCAATGTCGAAGAACGCCAAGCAGAGATTATCGTGCATGGACGTCCTGAAGGTGTAGAGGGCGGTGTCGAAATCAATGCGCATTACGACCACCGAGTCATCATGGCATTATCGGTCGTTGGATTGCGTGCGAAACAGCCTATTCGAATTCGTGATGCACATCATGTAGCGAAGTCCTATCCGATATTCTTCGATCATTTGCAAGCTTTAGGCGCTAAGGTTGAATGGATTGAAGGCTAATTATTAGTTGACGTTTAGAAGCTTGTTCACAAAATAATGAATCGAGGTATGATCATGGCATTTGAGAATCCAACTCGCGAGCATATTAAGGGTATTTTGGAGAATAGCATGACGGTAGCTGTTGTAGGCTTGTCAGACAATCCAGAGCGCGTTTCCTATATGGTATCCGAAGCGATGCAAGCGAAGGGCTATACGATTATTCCTGTTAATCCTAACGCCGATTCAATCTTGGGACAAAAAAGTTATGCGTCTCTAAAAGATATTCCCGTGCCAGTAGATATCGTAAATGTTTTTCGCAGAAGCGAGCATACGCCGCCTGTAGCTGAGGAGGCGGTTGCCATCGGCGCAAAAACCTTCTGGCTGCAGCTTGGCATTGCAAACGAGGAAGCGGCTGCGATTGCTGCAGCAGGCGGTCTAGAGGTTATAATGGATCGTTGTATCAAAGTGGAGGATTCCATCTTGCTTCCGAACGGGAAACCCAAAAGATAACAGTTATAAAAAACAGGTCACTCCTACACAATAAGAAAGCTTCAAGTGCGATTGCATACTTGTTTTTCGCATGTAGAAAGCGAAACAAGCGGCATTCACTTGAAGACAATACGATTGTAATTCAAGGAGGACACGACGTGAATCAGTTTTCGCAACAACCGGGTAATTACCAAGGCCAACAGAGCTTCCTTAACCAAAATGCACAATTTGAGCCATCTGGCCATGTGCAATCACATTACCAAGGGCAGCTAAGCCAACCGACTTTTGGCAGAGAAACGAACTCGATTGTTGCTAACTCGCCAGGCGGTTACCAATCGTCTAATGCTTATAGCCAAGGAGCGCAAACACAACATTATGCTCCTAATAACTATTCGAATATGACGCATCCGGTGGGAACGAACAATTCATTCATGTCGCATCAACCGGTTCACAGCTACGCGCAATCGCCAGCAACGGCGTTTGGCAACGTAGGTCCGGTTATCGCACATGTAGGTTATCAAGCTGGTTCTGAGCATAACCAACAACATTCCTACTACCAGCCATCCTCGAATAATGGGGCGCAGTATGCTCAGCATGCAGCATCCAATTATGGAGGTTACGGCCAATCTCAATTCCAAAATGGATATGGCGGTATGACACAAACTCACTCAAACACGTCGCTCCACCCTGTATATGAAGCAACGAATGCTTATCAAAATGCAGGGCCTGTCATTTCTCATGTAGGCTGGCAGTCGACGAGTGCAGTCAATTCTTCTCCTTATTCAGGCGGTAATCGATAACACTTTTTTAATACAATTAGAAAAGAATCATCAACATCGGCGGGCCCTTACAGGCTCGCCGTTTTACTTTGACAAAAACGCAGCAAACGCTTAACATCGATATAGATGTGTTGAATAATGCTTACGAAGTCAGTTTTGTTTTGCAAAACTTGAAGCTTATGCTTACGAAGTAGTTTTGCTTCGCAAAACTTGAAGCTTATGCTTACGAAGTCAGTTTTGCTTTGCAAAACTTGAAGGAGGTGCAAGATGGTTTTCATTGGGAGCCTGCAGCAGCTTGGTAGGGCATTCATGCTGCCGATGATTGTCCTGCCAGGTGCGGCTATATTTTTGAGTTTAAGCAAGCTGCCATGGGAGTACTTTGGCCTGCCAGGAATGGAAGGCTATTTATTAGCTGCAAGCGAAACGATTTTTACATATTTACCATATATTTTTGCGCTTGGCATCTCACTAGGCTTAACGGGTAATGCTCTCGCAGCAGGGATGGCTGCTCTTGTAGGTATGGCTATTTATAGCGGTATTACAGGGTCGGCAGAGGTGCCGATTGAGCCAACCGTGCTCATTGGTACACTTATAGGAATTATTTCAGGCGTGAGCCATGAGAGGTTTAAAAGCTTAAAATTACCGGAATACATACAATTTTTTGGCGGACCGCGGTTTGTACCGTTATTTGTAAGTGTTGTTAGTTTGTTGTTCTCAATAGCTATGATCAATATTGCGCCTTATTTACAAAGCATGATGATAAATCTGGGTGAAATTGTTGAATCGGGTGGCGGTTTCGGCGTATTTTTATACGGATTTGTACACCGGATTTTGGTTGTATTCGGTTTGCATCATTTGGTCAGCCATGTATTCTGGTTTCAAATTGGCAGCTTTGAAACAGCTTCAGGACAGATGGTGTATGGCGATCTTCCGCGTTTCTTCGCTGGCGATCCTACTGCCGGCTCGTTTATGGCTGGTCTTTATCCGACGATGATGTTCGCTTTGCCAGCCATCGCATTCGCGATTATTCACGAAGCGCGCGAGGATTTAAAGCCGAAAATTCGAAAAACGTTTATGTACGCAGCGCTTGCGTCATTTCTAACTGGCGTTACTGAGCCGGTAGAGTTCGCATTTTTGTTTGTTGCTCCTTATTTATACGTCGTCCATGCGATATTGTCAGGCATTATCATGTGGGTTACTTATGAGCTTGGCATTAAGCACGGATTCTCCTTCTCAGCAGGAGCCATAGATTATGTTATCAACGAGCATTTGGCAACGCGAGGTTGGCTAATCATACCGATCGGCATCGTTGTTGGCTTCGTTTATTACTTTTTGTTTCGCTGGGCGATACGAAGATTTCGGATTCCGACACCAGGTCGTGAGGAAGGCTCACAGCTTGATGAATGGGCAGGCGATATCCCTTATCGTGCACCACTTATTTTGCAAGCCATTGGCGGTAAACAAAATATAGAAAAGATGGAGTCCTGTATTACAAGACTGCGGCTTAAAGTTTCCAACGATAAGCTGCTCGACATAAATGCACTTCGGAATCTAGGCGCTGCAGGCGTAATCAAATTAGGCGGCGGACATGTTCAGGTCGTATTTGGCACGTATTCCGAACTCATCCGTGAAGAGATGATCAAAACTATTCATCGTGATCAAGCACAAGTTTTGTTCCATTCGCCGATGCAAGGCCGCATGATTCCGCTTGATGAGGTGCCTGATCCGATATTTGCGGGCAAACTCGTCGGACAAGGCGTCGCATTTATACCAGAGAAAGGAGAGCTTGTATCGCCGGTTAAGGGCAAGGTGATGCATATTTATCCGACGATGCATGCGATCGGCATTCTTACTCCTGAGGGGCTTGAGGTTCTGCTTCATATAGGCATTGATACTTCACGTCTGGCTGGCAAAGCGTATTTTAATGCGCTCGTTAAAGAAGGGGACGAAGTTACGCCAGGCATGATGCTTATAAAATTTGATTTGCAGCGAGTTCGAAAGGAGAGCAAATCTCTTGCTACTCCTATGGTCATAACAAATTCTGATCTTGTTCACTCATGGCGATTTGCACCTTTCAAAGCGGTGAAAAAGGGGCAGTCCTCGGTATTGTCTGTTGTACTTAAAGAGAGAAACGGTGGAGGGGAAACACAATGATTCAAGGAATAGGGGCGTCAGCAGGCATAGCGATTGGGAGATCGTTTGTGCTTCCGAATTGGGAATGGGAGTTACCGGAGCAAAAAATCGATGTAGCTGATTTTGCCCGCGAGTTCGAACGTGTATACGAAGGCATTCGTACCTCTAAGTCTGAAATTGAACAGATTAAAGATGATCTGCGAGATGTTGTCGGTTCAGAGGAAACACATATATTCGATGCTCATATAGCCATTTTGGACGATCCTGTCTTTATGAATGAAATCCAAGGTATTATCCAACGCCAGTACAAAGCGGCTGAGGTTGCTGTTAAGGAAGCTATTGATCATTTTGTTACGATGTTTGATCTGCTTGACGATGAGTACATGAAAGAACGGGCGCTAGATATTAAGGATGTGGGCAATCGATTGCTGAAGCATCTGCTGGGAGCGCCAGAAATTACACTGCCTTCAGATACGCAGCCATTTATATTGATTGCTAAAGAGTTGTCTCCTTCTCAGCTAGCACATATTAATCCGCAGCATGTGCTCGGCATTGTGACCCTTGCTGGCAGCAAAACTTCACATTCAGCTATTATGGCTAGAGCGCTCGGCGTACCTCTTGTTGTTGGTGTAGAGACGAGGTTAGTTGAGCCTATTCAAACAGGGCAAACGCTAGTTATTGACGGCAATGACGGCACTGTGTTTATCGATCCTGTTCAGCAAGTTATTGACTATTACACAGAGCTGCACTCTCATCAATCGGAAGCAAAAAAAAGACTGCATGGCATTGCAGGACATCGCCCGGTAACGCCTGATGGCAAAAGGCTGGAGCTTGCAGCGAATATTAGCTCCTACAAAGAGCTGGAAATTGCGATGTCGAGTGGAGCGCATGGAGTTGGGCTGTTCCGTACGGAATTTTTGTACATGGATCGAAATCGGTTTCCAAAGGAAGAAGAACAGTTTGAGGTATATCGCAGCGTAGCCGAACGACTTGAGGGTGAGCCGCTCGTCATCCGAACGCTGGATGTCGGCGGTGACAAGCAGCTCGATTATTTTGACCTGCCAGAGGAAGACAATCCTTTTCTAGGTTACAGAGCCATTCGGATATCGCTGGATCGTAAAGATTTGTTCAAAACGCAGCTTCGTGCTATTTTGCGGGCAAGTCATTACGGTCAAGTAAAGCTTATGTATCCGCTTATTTCATCTGTCGATGAAGTTCGTGCTGCAAATGCAGTATTAAACGAAGCGAAGCTTGAGCTTGAAGCAGCTGGGTATCCCTATGATAAAGGGATGAAGATCGGAATTATGATTGAAGTTCCTGCCGCAGTTATGATCGCTGATTTACTCGCGGAAGAGGTTGATTTCTTTAGTATCGGCACGAATGATTTGGTACAGTTTACGTTAGCTGTGGATCGTATGAATGAGGAAATCGCACATTTGTATGAGCCTTACCATCCAGCGCTCATTCGAATGCTGCGCATGACGGTGGAAGCGGCAAAACGGAGCGGGATAACAGTTGGCGTGTGCGGCGAGCTTGCAGGGGATCTAAGAGCGCTGCCGATTTGGCTAAGCCTTGATGTAGATGAGCTGAGCATGTCTTCGCATTCAATTTTGCCCATCAAGGAAAGGCTGCTCTTCACTTCACAAGAAGAAAGCCATGAGGTATTTCAGCAGCTGCATCATTGCCGTACAAGTACAGAAATATTGGAGCAGCTAACTGGTTTTATGGAGCGCTTGGACAAAAAAACAGCGAATGGTTAACCCATTCGCTGTACAAGTGCATCTACAAACGCTTTTGCATAAGGAGGAAGATCAGGCGGACGGCGTGCGGAAATGAGGTTTCCATCAACAACGACTGCTTCATCGAACCATGTCGCTCCTGCATTTTCCATGTCATCTCGAATGCCAGGTGTTGAAGTGACTTTGCGCCCCTCCAATATTTTCGCCGAAATGAGTACCCAGCCTGCATGACAAATTTGGCCGATCGGTTTGTCGGCGGCGTTCAGTTCTTGTACGAGCTGGAGAACTTTAGGATAACGGCGAAGCTTATCAGGTGCCCAGCCGCCTGGAACCAATAAACCGATAATGTCTTCGCTATTTACTTCATCAAATGACAAATCAGCTACAGCAGGCACACCATATTTTCCGATATGTGTTTTACCTTTTTCAGGCCCAGCATATAAAACGGTCGCACCAGCTTCGCGCGCACGATATACGGGATACCATAGCTCCAAATCCTCAAATTCGTCGTCTAGCAAGCAGATGACGGTTTTATTTTGTAACGGCATATTTTTCCCTCCATCTAGTAAAGATCTCTATTATTGTAACGAAGGAGAAACAATGAAGCAAACGGAGAGTTATTCTAAATCATTTTCATACGTTAGGCTGCTGCGCTTTTTGCCGGCTATTGCATGGATGGCTGTTATATTTGCGCTATCTTCGAGAACAGGTGATGAGATAAATACCTTTCTCCCTTTCTTTCAAAAGTTTTTCCCCTTTATGGAAGGTTTTAATTGGGGCCATTTTGTTTCCTACTTCATACTTGCACTTACGATAGACTACGGCATTGGCAAGAGGGGCGACCGATTTTGGATGAAGGTCGTTATTGTACTTATTTGTGGTTTATATGGAATTACAGATGAATATCATCAGTCTTTTGTTGGCGGCAGAATGCCGGACGTTATGGATGTGAGGAATGATCTTATCGGAGCAGCGATTTGGACGATTGTTGCAGCTGTGCCGCCAGTAAGGAAAATATGGAGAAAAGTTGCGCCATAACTAGCATTTAGTGGTCAATTTTGAGTGTGATTTTAGTAGTAAAAATTACAAGGTTGTGCATGCAGGAATTTGTGCGAAAATAGTCGAATCAATTATACATTATTACTCTGAAAGCTATGGTTGTTACGATAGCTGCTACTATGAAGGAGTGGACCACTTTGCATAAGAGTTGTCATTGTGGCGACATCATGAAGATGAAACTGCGCACAGTTATTTACTCAGGGAAGGTTGAGATCGATAACGTTCCTATATATTCTTGCACAGCCTGCAATCGCAGTGAAGTATTTCCGGAAGTAAAACCTGATTTATCAGGTTTAATAGCACAATTGGGGGCTCAACCAGACAAGCAGACATTCCTTTTTAATGAATGCAACGAGTGGGCTAGCATTTTGGTAGAGGCAAAGGCAGACAAACAGCAGACGGATCGCATCGGATTCGAGAGATTGGTCGAGCAGAGAATCAATAAGCTACTTGATTTGTATTTGCTTGCTCAAACGCTTAACGATGAAGCATGGATTTTGGATTTGAAAAAGAGACTTGAGCAAATAAGCCGTCGAACGTTGCTTACATAGAAGCTCAGATTATTGATTTTACAAGACGTGCAGATGAGTGAAACATGCGTCAACATTGCGAAAAGAAATATTTTGTCGTATGATAACGTTAATATGCGTCGTGCGTAATTATAAAATCTGAGCTAATGGAGAGAAACACTGTGACGGTAACCATTTATGATGTAGCAAGAGAAGCAGGAGTATCAATGGCTACGGTTTCTCGGGTTGTGAACAATAATCCCAATGTGAAACCAGCAACACGCAAAAAAGTATATGAAGCAATAGAGCGCCTAGGATATCGTCCAAATGCCGTAGCAAGGGGCTTGGCAAGTAAGAAAACAACGACGGTGGGCGTAGTTATACCTGATATTTCAAATGCTATTTTTGCTGAAGTAGCACGCGGAATTGAAGATATCGCGAATATGTATCATTACAATATTATTTTGTGTAACGCGGATAAGAAAAAAGATAAAGAAATCCGTGTTATCAATACACTTCTTGAGAAGCAAGTAGACGGCTTGCTATTTATGGGCGGGGCAGTGACGGAARAGCATTTGCAAGCATTTAAGACGGCTAATGTTCCGATTGTACTTTGTGCAACTTCTGATGAGAGCGGACAAATTCCATCTGTTGACATCAACCACGAGGATGCTGCGTTCGATGCTGTACAAAACTTGTATGAGCAAGGACATAGAAGAATTGCAATGATCAGCGGAACACTGCAAGATCCATCCATTGGTTATGCAAGATTCCAAGGCTATAAGCGTGCACTTGAAGCAGCAGGTATCGCTTATGATGATGCTTTAGTTCGTACGGGCAACTACCGTTATGAATCAGGCGCAGAAGCGATGAAATATTTCATTGAGCTGGACGAGCGTCCAACAGCTGTGTTCTCCGCAACGGATGAAATGGCGATCGGCGCAATTCACAGCATTCAGGATTCCGGCTTAAGAGTACCGGATGATATATCTGTCATTAGTGTTGATAACAGCCGTATGGCATCCATGGTTCGTCCACAGCTTACAGCTGTTGCACAGCCAATGTATGATATTGGCGCGGTATCGATGCGTTTGCTGACAAAGCTGATGAAGAAAGAAAATGTAGATCAATCCAAAGTTGTGCTGCCGCATGAGATTATCGTGCGTCAATCGGTTGGAGGAATATAAAAGAAATGTCGTTTAATAAAATTGGAATTATTGGCGCTATGGCTGAAGAAATTGAATTGCTGCATGAGCATGTAAACGTAGTGTCTGAGGTTACTAAAGCAGGTATTACATATTATGAAGGCACACTTCATGGCAAAACGATCATTTATTGCAAATCAGGTGTAGGGAAAGTAAATGCTGCGGTTTGCACGCAAATTTTACTTGATCTTGGTGCTGATTGCGTTCTGTTCACCGGCGTTGCCGGTGCAGTTGATCCGCAGCTTAACATTGGAGATATCGTCGTTTCGACGAGCTGTGTCCAGCATGATATGGACTGTACACCACTAGGATTTGCTCTTGGAACGATTCCTTTTCATCCAAGATCAGAATTTCCTGCAGACGAGAGATTAATTGAGCTGGCTTCTGCAGCTAGCAATCGTTTATTCTCAGGACGCAGCATACAGGGCAAAGTGCTGTCGGGCGATCAATTCATTGCCAGCCGCGAGTCGGTCAAGCTGCTTCACGAGAAGCTGCAAGGCGCTTGCGCGGAGATGGAAGGCGCCTCAGTCGCTCAAGTATGCGATATGAATAATACACCATTTGTCATTATTCGTTCGATGTCTGACAAAGCGGATGGATCGGCTCATGTGAACTTTCCAGAATTTACGGTAATCGCCTCCAACAATTCTTATCAAATTATTGATGATATCATGCAAAATATTTAAACGAAATACAAAGAACCAGCTCTGATGCCAACATCGGAACTGGTTCTTTTTTTATGCGAGCATGACGCTGTAATCGGATTACAGATCTTGAATAACGATCTGCTGCATCATTCTGTTTTTATTCGTAATTTCGATTCGTCTAGGCATAGGCTCAATATCTTCGGGATCGTCCATCCAATGCGTAGGAAGCTTGTGAGGGCTAATGGATTCCCAATGACTCAACCAGCGGTCTGGAAGCCTAGCTTCTTCACCAGCTGCAATCGCATGTGCAATAGGGTGATCAATCATTGTAAGCCATACTAAAGACCAAGCTCTTGGAACGACGCGGAAAATATCATAACCGCCGCCGCCTAACGCAATCCAGCGGCCATCGGTATAGGTATGGGCTAATTCATGGATGATAGCAGGAATTTGGGCATATATTCGCATGCTGCAATGAATATGAGAGAGCGGGTCAAAGGCATGAGCATCGCAGCCGTGCTGACTAATAATGACATCAGGTTTGAAGGCCGAAATGATTTTGCGCAACGTAATATTAAAGCTCTCCAGCCAGGATTCATCCTCTGTGTACGGTTCTAACGGCACGTTAAAGCAAGCGCCAAAACCATGGTCTGTGCCTTTTTCGTGCACGTAGCCTGTACCTGGAAACAGAAATTTTCCCGTTTCATGGATCGAATAGGTGCATACGTCTGGATCATCATAGAAAACCCACTGAACACCGTCCCCGTGATGGACATCCGTATCAATATAAAGCACTTTTGCCCCATACGTTTGACGGATATGCTTAATAGCGACTGCTGCATCGTTGTAAACACAGAAGCCTGAGGCGCGGTCAGGGAAGGCGTGATGCAATCCTCCGGCAAGATGGTAGGCATGCTTGGCTTGACCCGTCATAACAAGCTCAGCGGCCGTCACAGAGCCTCTGACGATGGACATTGCTGCCTTGTGCATGCCTGGGAAATAAGGAGTGTCTTCTGTGTGTAGTCCAAACTGCTGTGCAAGTACGCTGTTATCATCGATTTCGGCTTCACTCAATTGCTTAACAGCGTCCAAATAGTCGGTTCTATGGACGAGTGACAGCAGCTCATCCTCGGAATACACTGCAGGAGGCTGGATATCCTCATCATACAATGCATCAACTTCTTTGAGCAGATCGATCGTTAGAGCAAGCCGCAGCGGATCGAAAGGATGCTCCTCACCGAATTTATATCCGCTAGTATCCGAATGATAGATGAAAATAGAGTCAGAAGCCATTCCTATCCTCCTTAAGGTTTGCGCAGCAAACCTGCATCGTAAGCATAAACTTAGGTTTGCGCAGCAAACCTGCATCGTAAGCATAAACTTAGGTTTGCGGAGCAAACCAGCATCGTAAGCGTAACTTAGGTTTGCGGAGCAAACCAGCATCGTAAGCATTAACTTAGGTTTGCGGAGCAAACCAGCATCGTAAGCAAAACCTTAATACATAAATCTCTGCCGAAAACGTACTGTGTCAAAATGTTCTACCGAGCTTAGCGGGACCTCTGTGCCGATACGGACCATAAGACAATTCGCGGGATGGGAGCAAATTTCGGGGTCATCTGTGGCGTACCAAATCATTCCGACGGATTGCATCAATTTTTCCATCATTTTGCGATAATCCCACACATTCAGCTTCGTACCCTCAAGATCCCAATGCCAATAATACTCTGTCGTAAATACAATCATATTTTCTAATTGCTCCTCGGCGAAGGCGAGCTGAATCATTCGTTTTCCTAAGCCAAGGCCGCGATAATCATCTGCAACTTCGATGGCGCCGAGCTCGATTAAATCCGTCATTCCGCCTTCTGACCAGCGCTCAAGCTCGTCCGCATAGTGGAAGGTAACGTATCCAACGATGACCGAGCCTTCACGCGCTAAAATAATTCTTCCTTCTTCTAGGCCGGCAATTTCAACGAGCGCAACATGCTGCTCGTTTGGTCTGCGGAATGCATCCAGCGATTTGTGCATCGTCATGTTGGCTAACTGATCGGGCGGTACTGGTCCTTCCAAAATAAGTTCACGACTTGCGTCCAAAACGAGCTGCTCTCGCTGCAAACGCTTTCGATGTTCCAAGGCTGCCCCCCCTTTGCTGTTAAATTGCTGCTTAAACACAATCCTCTATTACTCTTTATAACAAACATTTTACTAAATGAAAAGCGTAGTCGAATAGAAAAAGGTTATGTTATAATAAGTTTGGCGGTTTAAGATCATGGGATGCGCGAGTTGTTGTCGGCTTGTTTGCCTCAAGTTACGACTTCGTTTTGAAAGCGTATTCTTACAAAGTAGAAACACAGATTTGATGGGAGAGTGATAGTATGATCAACTTACATCAAGAACGAATTCCAGCGACTGCGCAAAATTCGAACTTACCGAATTATGAAGAAGCGATTAATTCCTTTGAATGGAGTCAAATTGAAAGTCAATTTAGCTGGTACACAACTGGAAAAGTAAATATGGCGTATGAGGCCATTGACCGTCATGTCGAGCAAGGAAAAGGCGATAAAATCGCCCTTTACTATAGCGATAGTGAGCGGGATGAATCTTACACCTTCGAACAACTGAGCAAACAATCCAATCGTTTTGCAAATGTCTTGCGCAAGCTTGGCATTTCCAAAGGCGAGCGTGTCTTCATCTTTATGCCGAGAACGCCTGAGCTTTATTTTAGCGCGCTTGGTGCTTTGAAGGTCGGCGCGGTTGTTGGTCCGCTATTCGAAGCATTCATGGAGACAGCGGTAAAGGACAGACTTTTGGATAGCGAAGCTACTGCTATTATTACAACGCCTGCTCTTCTCAAAAGAATTAAGCGAGATGAGCTGCCGAATTTAAAGCATGTAATCGTATTCGGCAAGGATTTAGCTAAGGAAGAGAATATTGTTGATTTTGCAGAAGAGATGGCTGCAGCGTCCGACGAGGCTGAAATTGAATGGCTGGAGCGCGAGGATGGTCTCATTTTGCATTATACGTCCGGCTCAACCGGCAAACCAAAAGGTGTCTACCATGTACAAAATGCGATGATTCAGCATATGTATACGGGTCAAATAGTACTTGATTTGAAAGAAAATGATATATATTGGTGCACTGCAGATCCAGGCTGGGTTACTGGCACTTCTTATGGCATCTTTGCACCGTGGCTTAACGGCGCTACAAACGTCATACGAGGCGGACGCTTTAGTCCAAGCGATTGGTATAGCGTCATTCAGAAATACGGCGTTACGGTATGGTATAGCGCGCCTACGGCATTCCGTATGTTAATGGGTGCAGGTGACGAAATATCACAGCAGTTTGATCTTACAAGCTTGCGGCATGTTCTAAGCGTAGGCGAACCGCTTAACCCAGAGGTCGTAAGATGGGGCATGAAGGTTTACGGCCAACGCATTCATGATACATGGTGGATGACGGAGACAGGCGGCCAATTGATTTGCAACTATCCAAGTATGGATATTAAGCCAGGATCGATGGGCAAGCCGTTGCCAGGCGTGAAAGCTGCTATTATCGATGATAGCGGCAATGAGGTGCCTCCATATCGTATGGGCAATTTAGCAATACATGTGCCTTGGCCATCCATGATGCGCAAGGTATGGAATAATCCTTCTAAGTATGAGGAATATTTTTATCTTAAAGGCTGGTATATCTCTGGAGATTCCGCCTATATGGACGAAGATGGCTACTTCTGGTTCCAAGGCCGTATCGATGATGTAATCAATACAGCAGGCGAGAGAGTAGGCCCGTTTGAGGTTGAGAGCAAGCTGGTTGAGCATCCGGCTGTAGCAGAAGCGGGGGTCATCGGCAAACCAGATCCGATGCGTGGAGAAATCATTAAAGCTTTTATTGCGCTCCGCGAAGGCTATGTGGCCTCGGACGAATTGAAGCTTGAGATTTCACAATTCGTAAAAGTAGGCTTATCCGCCCATGCGGCACCAAGAGAAATTGAATTTAAGGATAAGCTTCCCAAAACACGAAGCGGCAAAATTATGCGTCGAGTGCTGAAAGCGTGGGAGTTGAACCTGCCAACGGGCGATTTGTCCACAATTGAAGACTAACCAAAATATAAAAAAGAGGATGGCTCCTGATCAGATCAGGGGCCATCCTCT
This sequence comes from Paenibacillus sp. MCAF9, assembly GCF_052114265.1. Classification (NCBI taxonomy): domain Bacteria; kingdom Bacillati; phylum Bacillota; class Bacilli; order Caryophanales; family Paenibacillaceae; genus Paenibacillus; species Paenibacillus sp. MCAF9. Next base: position 20,297 of record NZ_JBFREL010000006.1, on the reverse strand, counting down.
TTTTAGTGCTTTATTCGAGCAGTCATTAACGCTGAAATAACTCGATTCGCTCACCGTCAGGTCCGCTTACAAAAAAGTATTGGTATCCGTTCGGCAGTACAGTGATGCCCTCATCGATAAAGGTCACTTCAAGCTGCTTTAAACGTTCAAATTCTGCATGGACATCAGTTGCTGTCACTGCAAAATGATGCACCTTGCCTTCACTTGGAAGGTTGTCATTATAGCCTTGAATTAATTCTAATTCGGTTTCGTCGGAACCGCCAAAGCCAAGAAAGGCAAGCTCAATAATTCCATTCGTATGAGGCGTTCTTCCTTTAAGCTCAAAGCCAATAATTTCAGTATAAAAAGAAATAGAAGCATCAATATCTTTTACCATAACGCCAACATGATCAATACGTCTTTTAGTCATTGTTTTTATTTCCTTCCTAATCGGGAATATGGAATTTTATCGCAATAATGAATGCTTTTTATCATAAGGAGATGGAAAACAGTTGTCAAGTCATAATTATCGAGTGGTAGTTAACCAGTTGGTTCATTTTGAAAAAAATGGGTTGACTTTCATGCAGACACATTTATAATTATTTTAGTACCAAGTAATCAGGTAGGAATAATTAAGTAAAGGAGGTTCGCTTGTTGGATAAGAGAAAATTAGGCAATAGCGAGCTTTATCCATCCGTTATAGGGTTCGGATCTTGGGCTGCTGGGAAAGCAGGCTGGGGAGAAGTCGATGATAACGAGATTGAAGCTGTCATTCGTCGTGCGTATGAACAGGGGATCACCTTCTATGACACCTCTCCATCCTATGGGCTGGGACATTCTGAGAAAGTGCTTGGTAAAGTGCTGCAGCCAGTAAGGGAACATGTCATTATCGCAACAAAAGCTGGCCTCATCTGGAACGATCAAGGGCAGTTTAGTATAAATGTATCCAAAGCAAATATAATTCGTGAGGTAGAGGAGAGCCTGCGGCGATTAAATACGGACTATATTGATTTGTATCAAGTACATTTTCCTGATCCCAGCGGCAAAACAGCGATTGAAGAAACGTTTGAAACGTTAAATCAACTCGTCGTTGACGGGAAAATTAGGAATATCGGCGTTTCAAACTTTAACGTTCAGCAATTAGTTGCAGCGCAATCCGTTAGCAATATAGTATCTTTGCAGCTGCCCTATAACTTGTTCCAGCGCGATGTTGAACATGCAGCATTACCCTATGCGAAGCAGCAAAACATAGGTTTTATTCCTTATAGTCCGTTAGCTCAGGGGTTGTTGACGGGGAAATTTAATTATTTGACAAGGCTGCCCAAAACAGATGTTCGTGCGCAGCTTAATCCATTATTTTCGGATAAACAATTTATAAAAAACATTGTCATCATCGAAACCTTTACTGGAATTGCTAGAGCCATCGAGAAACCGTTAAGCCAGGTAGCTATCAACTGGTTATTGTATAAGCAGGAAATAACGAGTGTGATCGCTGGTGCGAAGACGGTTAAGCAGCTGGAGGAAAATACGGCTGCAACTAAGTGGCGTCTATCCAGAGAAGATTATGAGCAAATAAGCCGTTTGTTTGAAACGGATTCATCTTATGTCATTTGATAAACATAGAATGCTGCTCTTATTATTCATTTTCTAAATAGTAAATTCCCAAAAGAAAAGGCAGCAGCCCCGTGAGAGGCTGCTGCCTATTTCGTTTACCTCTAGCTGATCGTTTGCTTGGAGGATGGTGATGACTCGCCTTTCGCGTTTTCAGAGGTTATATAGAAGGAACCTGTGATAAGCGGCGCAACATACTCAAAGCTTGTTTCCAAGGTTGATCCGATCTTGGAATATTGACCATCGTTGTTTGCACTGTAGTAAATATTATATTGCGTCACTTGGTCTGACACACTGTTAGCCGCCCAAGTTAATCGTACGCTTAGATCTGTTTTCGCAGCCTGCAACCCAGTAGGTGTGGAAGGTGCTGTTGTTGTGCCAGAACCATTTCCACTTCCATTTCCGCTTGAGTTGTCTCCACCTGTTGTCGGTGGAGGGGTATTCGGTGTGCTGCCATATTGTACAATTTGACTAGGTGCTGACTCTTTGCCCACAACATCAACCGCTGTTACGTAATAAGTGTAGTTTTGAGCATTGGATGCATACACTTTCATACGTTTGTCTGCACCAACAACAATGGATTCCCCTTGCTTCTCATAAGGCCCTTGATTAACCGAACGGTACACGCGGTAACCAACGACATCAGCAGCAGTACTATCATTAAATGTCAATATAAGCACGCCATCCGACGATTGCAGCTTAACGCTTGCCGGAGGTGGTGGAGCTGCCCCATCATCAACGCGAGGGTCTGGTTTAGACGGCGCGTTGTTTTCTGCATCCGCAGGAAGGTAAATATCAAGTGGACGACGACTGCTAGCCGGAAGTTTCTGCTGTGCTGCCTTAATTTCATCCATAAGAACATCCAGCGGTTTTTTACGCTTAATAACGATTTGTTCCTTAATCATATCGCTAGGAGTAGCTGGGTTCGGAACATAGTTAACGCCATTGAAGGAAATATAAGCCATCTTCACGAGCGCGTCATCTGTTTTCTTAGGTATATCCTTCTTGTTAAACCAGTCAGTTACAAGCATGCCTGCTTGCTTCGTTAATTGACTTGGAAGCAAGCCGCTAGCGCTTGACACCGTAGCTTTGACAATGCCGGATGGACGTTCAAATTCTTTGGTTACAAAAACTTCCGGCTTCTTCTCAGCCATCTTATTCATAATGAGTGCCCAGATGGAACGAGCACGCGTTTTGCCGACCTCGGATAGGGAGTTGACCTGTTCCTCATAACCGGCCCACACGCCTAGCGTAATATCTGGCGAGAAGCCCATAAACCACACGTCACCGTAGCTTTGTGTAGAGCCTGTTTTACCGGCAATAGGAATTTCTCCGTACTTATCGAATTGTGATTTCAATTTGTTAGCAGAACCGCTCTTGCTTGAAATAACAGTCGACAGCATATCTGTCATCAAGAAGGCACTCTGCTCCGAGAACACTCGTTTTGGTTCCTGCTTGTGTTCATATACAATTTTTCCGTTTGCATCTGTAATTTTTTGAATCATATAAGCATCATTGAAAACGCCTTTGTTCGGAATCGAGCCGTATGCATTCGTAAGCTCTTCAACCGATACGCCGATGCTTAGACCGCCAATTACACCGGTTTGTGCATAAGCATCTTGCGGCTGCAGCGTTGTAATGCCTAGCTTTTTAACGAACTCCCAAGCATTTTCAATTTTGACTTCCTCATTGAAAATTTTCAGAGCAGGCAAGTTCAAGGAACGGTTTAATGCCTCACGCGCCGTTACTAGACCCGCGAACTTACGGTTTACGTTCATTGGGATATGGAAACCCTTCTGGCCATCTTTCAGGACAATTGGAGCATCATCAATTATGCTCGCGGGCTGAATGATACCCATTTCAATAGCTGGAAGGTAAGCCGCCAATGTTTTCATCGTTGAGCCTGGCTGCCTTGTCATCTGAGTGGCATAGTTTAATTGCTCCTCATAGAAATCTCGGCCTTCAAGCATACCCACGATAGCGCCAGTTTTGTGATCGAGCATGATCGCTGCAATCTGCTCCAGCCCTTTTTTCTCGCTGTATGGCGTGAAGTTCTCATCATTGGTGCCAATCTCGCGCATGAGCTGGTAAACATCCTTGTCGATGGTTGTATAGACATGGTAGCCGCCGCGCAGCAAATGATCGCGAGCTTCCTCAATAAGCGGAGCATTTTCCTTTTTGCGAAGGTCTGCTTTTGTTAAAGTAGAATCCTGCGCCATGAGCATAATTTCCGCTGCTTGACGTTCTGCTTCAAGCATGAGATAAGGATAGGTTGTATAAGCTTTTTCTTTTGGCTTAGCCAGCGTTTTCCTAATATCGAATTTGGACGCTTCGTCGTACTCTTGCTGAGTAATTCGCCCAGTCTCGAACATTCGCTTCAAAACTGTTTTTTGGCGTCCTAGTGCGAGTTCAAAGCCCGCCTCATTGAATTGACCTTTACCTGTGAACGCTGTATAGGCAGAAGGCCTTTGCGGTAGACCTGCCAAATAGGCAGACTGCGCAATATTCAGCTGGTTTAGATCCGAAATATCAAATATCCCTTTGGCAGCTGCTTTAATGCCGAACAAATTGTAGCCGCTGGAACCATTTCCGAACGGAACCTTATTCAAATAAGCTGCTAAAATTTCTTCTTTCGTTAAATAACGTTCCATGCGCAGCGATAAAAATATTTCTTTAATTTTACGGCTATCTGTTTTGTCCAAACTTAGAAATACACGTCGTGCAAGCTGCTGAGTAAGCGTACTTCCGCCCGTTTGCGTATCTTCATTTAGAAGCTTTTGCTTTACTGCACGTCCAAGGCCGTTAATGTCTACGCCATGATGCTCCAAAAAGTTATTGTCCTCAATGCCAAGTACGGCAGTAATAACCTGCGGCGGTAAATCATCATATGTAATAATCATTCGGTCCTCTGACGTTCTTAGCTGTCCGACAAGTGAATCATCATTGAAGTAAACAAATCCTGTGATGGCATTTTCGCCGATCTTCTCTAAAATAACGGATCGAGGTCTTACGGTTTCGTCTTTCACAAGCGCGGCCACATAACCAGTTACTGCTCCACCGGCAAGCAATCCGATGAAGATTCCGAAATATACCATCCATTTAGCTGTTATAAAAGTTACGATTCCAAATGTACGCCATTTGCTTCTTTTGTTTGGCGCAGGTTGACGATCTTCTTGCATTTCTATGACTCCTCCTCCAAATAGCACACCTATTATAACATAAATCGCTAAAGTAACGCATTCTTTCCTTGCATTGACTTCACAACACGGCTATGGTATAAATTCAATAATGTTTTATCTAATCAATGCTTTGAAGGGCATGAGTAGACAGCGAATCGTACTTTCAGAGAGCCGGTGGGTGGTGGAAACCGGTATGCGCCGCTTGTTGAATTACCGCCTGGAGCTAAGTGAAGGAACCGTATACTGACAATCCTCTGCATATTTTGGCAAAAAAGCCTGTGGGGCAGTCGAATCAGCCGTAGTAGTTCACTTCGGAGCCCGTCTCCGTTATCAACAACGAAGTGAGAGTACCTCTTTTTTTATGTGAAAAAAGGCAGGAGTACTCTAACGAGGGTGGTACCGCGAGCTAATCCTTCTCGTCCCTTGGGGCTGGAAGGATTTTTTATGTCTATATAGACGCATACAAAGGAGGAAAAGTTCTATGGTGAAGTGGGAAAGTTTAAGTGGCGAGCAGAAAAGTGAGGTCGAGCGTCAGCTGGCTGTCATTCGCCGCGGTGTTGTGGAGATTGTACCTGAGGATGATTTGAAAAATAAAATAGCGAATGCTGTCGCAACAGGAAAGCCGTTAAATGTAAAGCTAGGACTTGATCCTTCAGCGCCAGACATTCATATCGGCCATACGGTTGTTCTTCACAAGCTTCGTCAATTTCAGGAACTCGGTCATCAGATTCAGCTGATTATCGGTGATTTTACAGGCAGAATTGGTGATCCAACGGGCAAATCGGAAACAAGGAAGCAGTTGACGGAAGAAGATGTGAAGCGGAATGCAGAAACATACCAAAAACAAATTTATAAAATATTAGATCCACAGCAAACAAAGCTCTACTACAACTCGGAATGGCTTGCACCGCTTAACTTCGCGGATGTTGTAAATCTAGCCGGGAAAGTAACGGTTGCACGCATGATGGAGCGTGATGATTTCACAAAACGGTACACGAGCGGATTGCCGATCAGCATTCATGAGTTTTTCTACCCGCTGATGCAGGGATACGATTCCATAGCTCTTGATTCCGATGTGGAGCTAGGAGGCACGGATCAGACATTTAACCTATTAATGGGCAGAACCTTGCAGAAGGAATATAATAAACCGGGCCAAATTGTAATTACGACTCCTTTGATCGAAGGGTTGGACGGCGTAAATAAAATGAGCAAAAGCTTGGGCAATTACATCGGTATCGATGAAGAGCCAAACCAAATCTACGGCAAATCGATGTCGATTCCAGATAGGCTTATGCTCAAATATTACGAGCTTGCTACTGATTTAAGCAACGAGGAGCTTGCGGCATTGAAAGCTGGACTGGCAGATGGATCTGTACATCCACGTGATGCGAAGATGCAGCTTGCAGCGACATTTGTACGAATGTACCATGGCGAAGCGGCAGCGAAAGCGGCAGAAAATCATTTTATTACCGTATTTCAACAACGTGCGCTGCCTGATGATATCGAAGAGGTATCGATTGCTGCGGAACAATTGGAAGATGGCCAAATTCGCATCGTGAACCTGCTCACTATGCTTGACTTGCTGCCAACGAGCAGTGAAGCGAGAAGAAGCGTTCAGCAAGGGGCTGTTCGTCTAAATGAAGAGAAGATAACAGATATTAATGCGGATATTTCTCCTAAGGATGGCGACGTGCTTCAAGTTGGAAAACGTAAATTTATAAAAATTAAATTAACATAATTGGAATAATAGAGCTTGTTGAAATGATAAAATTCAACAAGTTCTATTTTTTTAGAAACAAAAGAGCGTTTTCAACGTATTAAATAACGGAAGCATTAACAGGTTATGGATACTAAGGGAGGAGGAGAGAGTTGGAGACGCTATTTATGTCTTGTCTAGTCGGAGGAATCCTTTATGCGCTCGTAAGTATTATTTTTGGGGATTTGATCGGGCAAGCACTCGATGGAGCACTCGATTTTTTATCCTTAGATGGTCATTCATGGCTGTCGCCGACTGCGCTAGTAGGCGGGATAACCACTTTTGGCGGAGCAGGGATCCTACTCGGACGCTACACTGCCTTTAGTTCAACAGCCATCGTGATGATTGCCTTATTCATCGCACTTACAGCTGCAGCAGCTGTTTTCTTTCTCTACATTAAGCCGATGGAGCAAAGCGAGAATTCGATCGCTTTTTCGCTAAATGATTTGTCGGGTAAGCTTGGGGAGGTGCTGGTCCCCATTTCTGCGAAGGGCTATGGTGAAGTGATGGTTAAGGTGGGAGCTGGATTTACGAATCAAATTGCAGCTAGCTTCGAAGGCGTTGAAATTACAAGCGGCTCCAAGGTTGTCGTTGTTGAGGTAAGGGACAGTACTTTGTATGTATCGGAAGTAAATCTATCTTAATTAAAGCAGTATAAGGGGGAAATTCAATGGAAGATATTTATGTTATACCTGCTATTGTAGTTGGCGTTTTTGTTATATTAGGTCTTGCCTTCTGGGCGCGCTACAAAACAGTAAGTCCAGACGAAGCGATGCTCGTAACGGGATCATTTCTAGGCTCCCGAAATGCGAGCACGGATGAATCTGGGCGCAAAGTGAAAATCATTAGAGGCGGAGGCGCATTTATTCTGCCGATATTCCAGAAGGCTGAGTTTTTATCGCTATTGTCCCATAAGCTGGATGTATCGACGCCGGAGGTATACACAGAGCAAGGCGTACCAGTCATGGCAGACGGTGTAGCGATCATTAAAATTGGCGGCGCGGTTGAAGATGTGGCGACGGCGGCAGAGCAGTTTCTAGGCAAGCCTACCGAAGCGCTCAAGGGTGAAGCGCAGGAAGTATTGGAAGGACATTTGCGCGCAATTCTTGGCTCAATGACAGTTGAAGAGGTATATCGCAACCGCGATAAATTTGCGCAAGAGGTGCAAGGGGTTGCAGCTAAGGATTTGAAGAAGATGGGTCTTCAAATCGTTTCCTTCACGATCAAGGATTTGCGCGATAAACATGGATATTTGGACGCGCTGGGTAAACCGCGGATTGCTGCAGTCAAAAGAGATGCTGAGATTGCGGAAGCTGAAGCGATTCGGGATGCTAGAATTCAGAAGGCACTCGCTGCTGAGGCCGGTCAAAAGGCCGAGCTAGTGCGTGATACCAACATTGCGGAAGCAGAGAAAGAAAAGGAAATGAAGGTCGCGACGTTTAAACGTGACCAAGATACAGCAAGAGCGGAAGCGGATCAGGCTTATTCGATTCATGAAGCGCGAGCTAAGCAAAACGTAGTCGAAGAGCAAATGAAGGTTGAACTCGTACGTAAAGAACGTGAGATCGATCTGGAAGGAAAAGAAATATTGCGTCGTGAGAAGCAGTATGATGCAGAAGTGAAGAAAAAAGCCGATGCAGACCGTTACGCAGTTGTACAAGCGGCGGAAGCGAACAAGGCGAAGCTTCTTAATGAAGCTGATGCTCTGCAATACCGTATTGAAGCGGAAGCCAAGGCACATGCTACCCAGAAACGTTTGGATGGTTTAGCTGTTGCAGAAGCAGAGAGAGCGAAAGGTACAGCGGAGGCAGACGTTATTCGTCTTCGCGGTTTAGCGGAAGCGGAAGCAAAAGAGAAGCTAGCTGAAGCTTTTGAGAAATTTGGAGAAGCTGCAATCCTTGATATTATCGTAAAAATGCTTCCTGAGCTGGCTGGCAAAATTGCCGATCCTATCGGCAACATTGATAAGCTTACTGTCGTTGATACAGGGAATGGCGAAGGGGCGGCACGTATAAGCAATTATGTGACTTCATTAATGTCTACTGCTCCGGAGATGCTGAAGAGCGTATCGGGAATCGACGTGAATGCAATCATTAAAGGTCTGACGAATAGAGGCGGTAATTTGCCTGCAGTACCTAGCAAACCGGTTGATATTGCTGCTGCTCCTGCTGTAATTAAGCTTCCTGAACAATAGAGTAAGGCAGTGTAAACAGAAAAAAACCTTGAACCAAATGGTTCAAGGTTTCTTTGTTTATTAACGGCTGTAGAATTCGACGATTTGTTTCTCGTCGATATCTTGGGAAAGCTCACCGCGGTCAGGCAGACGAAGGAATTTACCTTCCATTGCTTGATCGTTGAACTCCAAGTAGTTCGGAAGGTGATGACGGCCTTCCATAGCTTCTTTAATTGTTCTAAGGCTGCGGCTGCGCTCGCGCAAACCGATTACATCGCCAAGAGAAACGCTGTAAGAAGCGATATCCACTTTCTTGCCGTTTACAGTTACGTGACCATGTGATACCAACTGACGAGCTCCTGCACGGGAGTTGGAAAGGCCAAGACGGTAAACGAGGTTGTCAAGACGGCTTTCAAGGAGGCCCATGAAGTTTTCACCGGCTTTACCTTTCATTTTTGCCGCTTTGTCAAACAAGTTGCGGAATTGTTTTTCGTTCAAACCGTACATGTGACGAAGCTTTTGTTTCTCTTGCAATTGAACGCCGTAACCGCTCATTTTTCTGCGTTGGTTAGGGCCGTGTTGACCTGGTGGAAAAGCGCGTTTTGCAAGTTCTTTACCCGTTCCGCTCAAAGAGATTCCAAGGCGACGGCTTAGTTTAAATTTAGGTCCTGTATAACGTGACATACGTAATATTAACTCCTTCATCAAATAAATTTGTGAATGGGGTTGTGTTTCGCCGAATACGTTCAATGTTCGAGCAAGCTCGTCCCTGATAGGCTAGTCAGCCGCTGGCCTATAGTGAACGTATTTCATGAGGGTGACACAAAACCGTACGCCCATCTATTCATCAATAAATAATATATGAATTAGATAGCTGTTGTCAAGGTTAACAAAGGAAATTTAATGATGTTTGAAACACATCGAAAGACCTATATTTTAAATACATAGTAGTGCAAATTTCTCAAAAATGGAGTATGATGATTGTAATATTAAGTGAAAATAGGAAGCTCATCACCTTGGTTGACAGATGGAAGGGTTGGGGCTGCATGGTTGATCGAATGAATAGCAGTTTTGCATATCGTAAATCATCAACAATTATGGATACATCAGCAGAGTCACAACCGATTTGGTTCATCAGCGAAGATATTAGCGATGCGGACAAGCCCTTGCTATCACCATTGTTCCAAGACAGTTTCAATCAGTGGGTAAGTGAAACATCAGGATTAGCCTCATTTGAGGCTGGTGAATTTGTGTTATTCAATAATGAAGCGGAAGAGATCTCATCTGAAGGTCTTTATGACGCTGAGGCTTGCGAGAAACGCGATGCTGCGCTTGCAAAGGTTGTCCAAAGCGTTTTAAGCAGCGGTTTATCATGTCATAATGAAGCAGATGATCTATTTACAGCAGCAGTGCCTATTCATAGGCGAGGCGATGGTGCTGTTTTTTGTATTCTTGCTTATGTGTCTCCAATTGGTCATCAGAAGGACATCGCGCAGCTTCAAATGTGCTCATTGCATTTTCGCAGCTGCTTTTACCATAAGTTTGAACAGCTTTATGTCAAGGATTTGCTTTTGCAGCAGCAGCGGGCAGAGCAGGAAGCAAGTAGAAGAGATTCTTTGTTTCAAGCAGCCAAACGGCTTTATGATCAAATCGATGTTGCATCGGTGCTGTCGGAATTGCTTAGCAGCCTGGAACAGCTTTATCCCAACTCGGAAGTTCATTTGTATTTGTCGCAGGACCACTTAAACGGTGATCCGCGTGTAAAGCCGCTTGTTTTCAAAAACTTGGAGCATGATCTTGTGACCAAGGCTTTTTTGAATGGCAAATCGGTTACGGAGCATGACAGAGACGGTACGCTTAGGCTGGCTGTTCCAATGAACGGCAAACAAGCTGCGTATGGTGTGCTTTGTTTGTATATAGGTCCAGGCAAATGGGATGAAGCGGACTTGCCTGCCTTCCTGCTGCTGGCGGATACTGCGGGATCAGCCTTCGAGAATGCGAAGCTGTATGAGCAATCTAATCTGCTTATTAATGAGCTGCGACTAATTAATGAGCTTACGAAACGATTAAACCAGTCGCTAAGGCTCAAAGAAATTTTTCAATTTGCTACCACTGAGCTTTTAACGATATTTGATGCGGATTATTGCTGTGTTTTGCAGCTTAACAAAGAAAAAAATCAATTCATCGTCATGTCCAGTAATTTCCCATCCCTGACGAGCGAGCAGTTTTTGCCCGATTACGGGTTCTGCGGAATGGTTTATCGAACCAAGGAGCCAATGATCATATCCGATTACTGGCATACTCGTGTTGTAACGTCCAAGCTAATGGATAATACTGGTTCAAGATCGCTTATTGCCTCACCGATAATGGTTGATGGAGAGGTCGTTGGCGTTATTTTGATTACACACAAAGCGCCAAACTTCTTCTCCTACGATAATTATAAATTACTTCAAGTGATGAGCACGCACATTGGACTTGCTGTAACGAATGCTTCATTGCACGCTGAAGTGCGCCGGATGGTTATAACTGATAACTTAACCGGCTTGCATGCTCGCCACTATTTAAATGAACAAATTCAAAACCGTCAGCGCAAAGATCCATTTGGCTCACTTATTCTTGTAGATATCGATTTTTTTAAACGCATCAATGATACGTATGGACATCAAGTTGGTGATCGTATACTCATACAAGTGAGCAATATTATTAGAGGATCGATTAGGCAGGGGGATATCGCGGCACGCTGGGGCGGCGAAGAGCTTGCGATTTACTTGCCAGGCATTCGGGCTGAGCAAGCGTACCGCATCGCCGAACGAATACGGGTGCATGTGGAGATGGAAACGGACCCAGTCGTAACCGTATCCTGCGGCGTGTCCGAATGGAAGTTTGAGGATGAAAAAATTAGCGTTGAATCTTTATTTTATCGTGCAGATATGGCACTTTACGAAGCTAAGCATAATGGACGTAATTGCATCATAGTTGGTCAAAGCTAAAAAGCGGGAACGTTGTAAAGTGAGGGATGCTGATTGCAGCATCCTTTTTTTGTTCCTATTTGGAATAAGGAGCTTGATAGTTAGGGACGATACTATAGAACATGTTGTACGGGAGGTAGGCATATGAAAAAAGAGAAAGCAATTGGCGTAATTGTTGTCACGCTTGTATTCATGCTCTCAATTGCCGGGTGCGGAAATGTGGGTAAACATCGAACACCTGAGGAATGGCTGTCTTTGTCTTATTCGGGGCTTGCCGCAACGGATCAATATGATTTTACAGGGTCGATGAGCATAAAGACAGACGGTGGTCTAGCTTTTAAACCGGAAGTGTTCGAAGGCAAGGTCGTGGATCATCAGCAGTTGACATTGCAAACGAATAGTCAGGAAACGATGCATTGGAATCCAGTAAAGGTGCTTGAGACGTTGAATCAGTCCAATGATGAGGTTCGGATCGTAAACGGCAGCAACGATGAGGAAACCGTAACGCTGTTGATTACAGAGAACGCAAAGGTTTCAAAGGAGAAATGGGAACAGCGTTTGCGGCAGCAGCTAGATCAGCTTGGAGCAAACATGCCTTCCAAAGATAAGCCTTTTCACCAAGAATGGATGGAGGAATTGGCACGATCGCGCAGCCAGCTTGATGCCATGCTTTCGTCCATGCAGGCGACCACGGAGTATGAGCTCGTTATCGACCGCAAGAAGCTGCTTCCGCTGAAGATGGAAGAGAAAACATCCTTTCAGTACACCTACAACAAACGTCCATTTTCTGAATCAAGATACACGACAGTAAGGTTTCAATCCTTTAACGGTGCGTTGAGCAACACTGTTCAGCAGATGCATAAACGTGTTACGATGGATTAGTTTATGATCGAAAGTTAGAAGGAGAGGAATTTTACATGCGTGATCCAAGATTGCAAAAGCTAGCGCGAAATTTAGTCGAATATTCTATCGATGTTCAAGCAGGGGAGAATGTGCTAATTGACATGGTTGGTTCAGAACGAGAGCTAACCAAGTGTTTAATAGAAGAGGTTGCAAGGCGGGGCGGCAGGCCGTTTGTAGAATCGAGCGATCGTTCTGTTCTTCGTACTTTGCTGAAGCATGCTACGAAGGAGCAAATGGAGCTTTGGTCGTCGCTTGATTTGGAGCGGATGAAAAATATGCAAGGATATATCGCTGTACGCTCAGGAGACAATGTGAATGAATTTGCTGGAATTCCTGATGCCAACATGCGCCTATATGATCAAATCTATAGAAATCCGGTACACTCCGAACAGCGCGTTAAAAAAACAAAATGGGTCGTTTTGCGTTACCCAAGTCCATCCATGGCTCAACTGGCCAATATGAGTACGGAAGATTTCGAAGACTTCTATTTTGATGTTTGCAACTTGGATTATGCCAAAATGGACGCAGCGATGAACCCGCTTCAGAAGCTGATGAGTGAAACAGATCGTGTGCGGATTGTATCGCCAGGCACGGATTTAAGCTTCTCGATTAAGAATATCGGAGCGAAAAAATGCTCTGGCCACCGAAATATTCCCGATGGAGAGGTTTTCTCAGCTCCGGTTCGCGATTCGGTGCAAGGTACGATTACTTACAATGCGCCTAGCGTCTATTCTGGCGTTACGTTCCAAAATATTTCACTGACATTTGAAAACGGCAAAATCATAAAAGCAGAAAGCAATGACAATGTTCGTTTGAATGAAATTTTAGACATGGATGAAGGCGCTCGCTATATTGGTGAGTTTGCAATCGGATTTAATCCGCATATTTTGCATCCCATGAATGATATTTTGTTTGATGAGAAAATTGCCGGCAGCTTGCACTTTACGCCAGGTCAAGCCTATGAAGAGACGGATAATGGCAACCGTTCCGCTGTTCATTGGGATCTCGTACTTATCCAACGCCCAGAATACGGCGGCGGCGAGATTTATTTTGATGATGTACTTATTCGCAAAGATGGCGTTTTCGTCATTCCAGAGCTTGAAGGGTTAAATGCTGAAAACCTCAAATAAGCATTTACGCTCGAATCGTATTCCTATGTAATAAATGGAAAATAAAGCGTTTTTCATTTTACCTCTTGCTGGATGCTTCTTTTCGGGTTATCATGGTGACAAAGGTAAGCTTTACTAATTTAACTGGAGGGATCTCCCATGTCCAACAACGCAGCAATCGTAGAAATTTCCCAAACGGCTAGCCAATTCACTTCGTCCATCGTTCTGCAAGCCGAGAGCAAATATATTGATGTAAAAAGCATCCTCGGACTTTTCACTACACTAGTAGGCGGACATGCGTACGAACTTCATGTACACGGACCGGATGCTGAGGAAGCAAAAGCAGCAATGGCTGCTGTATTTGCTAAGCACAACTTAAATGTTAATGTTATTACGGATTAGTAGATCATATTTTTAACGAATAAGCACCTCTTCACTTTTGAAGAGGTGCTTTTCTGTTTTGACCTTGTATAATCGCTCTATTTCGTCTAATATAGTGGTATAGAAGACGGCGGATACGCGCACAGGGGGGAAAACGATGTCTTCACCGGAAATTACGGTACAATTGCATGAGAAAGCGCTTCGTCTCCTTCAGGAAGATGCGAGTAAAATAGAAAAGCTAATCGAAGTTCAGATGGAAAACTTGACTACTCGTCAATGTCCACTTTACGAAGAAGTGCTAGATACACAAATGTATGGATTCTCGCGAGAGGTTGACTTTGCTGTTCGCGCCGGACTCATTGCAGAGCTGGCTGGCAAGGAAATAGTGAGTAGATTAGAGCGGAATTTAGCTATGCTATACGAAGCACTGGAAAGAAAAGAGTAGCCTCCGAATGGAGACTACTCTTTTTTTTTGTTTACACAAGGTAGAACGCAATACCGAGAATGACATAGACCATAATAAGCAGCACGCCTTCATACCAATTCGTACGTCCATCTCGCGATACTGATTTGGCAATAAAGACAGAAACGCCGATGGCCGTTAATTCGATAGGCGTGAATACGATATCCATCGTGTTTCCGAATAAGGTACTGACGAGAATGAGCACAGGCGCTACGAATAAAGCGATTTGCAAGCTGCTGCCGATGGCGATTTCTACAGCTGCGCCAATCTTATTTTTCATAGCCAGCATAACAGCAGCGCTATGCTCCGCCGCGTTTCCGACAATAGCGATTACGAATGCCCCTATAAACAGCTCAGACAGGCCAAATTTCGCACTGAATGCATCAAGGGTATGTACAAGCCATTCACTCACAAAGGCCACCATAACGGTAGCTAGGAGGAGGAAGAAGATTGACTTTCCTTTTGACCAGGCCGGCTCTTCGCCGTGATCTGCATTCATGACGACATCAGAGAGCATGTCCTTGTGAGTAACCATGGAGAACACCAGCCACAGAATATAAGCTAAAATCAAAATTCCCGCAACAGCAAGACTTAAAAACTGATCCTTCTCAAACGAAAACTTCTCTGAGACAATGAATACAGCTGGCACGAAAAGACCAATGACAGCCATGATCATGAGCGTAGAATTGTGATCAGCTAATCGGCCGTTAAATTGCTGCTCCTTATATTTCAACCCGCCAAGCAATATGCTAAGACCCAAAACGAGCAATAGATTTCCGATAATAGCTCCTGTCAAGCTCGCTTTTACCATATCGAATTGCTGCGCTTTAATCAAAAATATCGCGATGATGAGCTCTGCGGCATTTCCGAAGGTTGCATTGAGGAAGCCGCCCAGCCTTTGACCTGCATAATGTGCGACACTCTCCGTGGCTTTACCAAGAAAACCGGCCACAAAGATGATCGCGATGGCTGAAATGATAAATTGGACTGTATTATCCCAGTGGGCGTAATGACCGATGGCACTAAGTGCAAACATGAGGATTAACCCTGAGAAAAACCATTTTTGATTCAAAGCGTTCACCTCTTCAAATAGTTGCTGAAAACCTGATAATACTATAGCGGAAATAAGCAAGCATGTAAACTTTACCAGTTAAATGGTGCATTCGATATATTTATCTGATTCATGGAGAATAAAGGGGAGATAAAGTTATTGTCACATATTGGAGAAAGTTGGTAGAATGATAATAGTGTGAAGGATTGAATGGGGGCCTGGCTATATCGTTCTCAAAACGGATAAAAACCTTACGGAATTCGACAGAAGCCTTGCTGGTCGAACGATTATTAATGATATGCCTGGTTCAAAAGCTTCATGGACGAAAAAAAATCAACATTTGTATCTCGTTATCAATTACAAAGACGAGAACGCAGAGCTAAAGGAAATTGTTATGCTTGCCAACATTAATATGTTTAAGGTTTACTCCTTCGTAACGACGGTGAATCAAAAGCTAGCAAGCGCTAATGGTGGAAGAATTATCAATTTATAAGCATTTAGTTCAAATAACATCTTGTTCACAAAAGCTTTTAACACTCAGCTTTGCTGTGGTTATGTCCGTCTGCTATAATAAGCCTATATGGCAAAATGAGGAGTGAGTCACATGACAGAAGAACTTCAAACGGGTCTTATCCGAATCTCTGATGATGTAGTAGCAACGATAGCTGGACTCGCAGCGCTTGAAACGCCAGGCATTGCGGCAATGTCGGGCGGAATTTCCGAAGGACTCGCCAAACGGCTGAGCGGAAAGAACGTGCAAAAAGGTGTATCTGTTGAAGTAGGAACGACGGAAGCGGCCATTGATCTTCGTATTATTGTTCATTACGGCATTCCGATTCAAGAGGTATGTCGCCAGCTTCAACTGAATGTACGTGAATCTGTTGAGAATATGACAGGATTGCACGTTGTTGAAGTGAATGTGAAGGTAGAGGGCGTTGCCTTCAAAGAAGAAGAGTTGGAAGAAGTTCAGCAGCAGCGATTGAAGTAAATAAAAAAGGGTGCCTCTTTTATAAAAAGAGGCACCCTTTTTTTGATTCCATTAGCGCTTTGTAGGTTCTACACGATTTGCTTCCCTCGATATGCTTAACAATACGCCGATTGACATTAGACAAAATAGCAGGGATGAGCCGCCATAACTTATGAACGGAAGTGTAACACCTGTCAGCGGTATTGCGGCAGTAACGCCGCCTATGTTGACAAAAGCCTGAATGGCGATCAAGCCGACAATGCCAACACCAACAACTGTGCCGTAATGATCAGGACAGCGGAGTGCAACGATAAGACCACGCCATAAGAAAAATAAATAAAAGAGCAAGAAGAGGGCGCTGCCAATAAAACCTAACTCTTCTCCAATGATTGCAAAAATAAAATCATTATAGGGATATTTCAGGTAATGCAGCTTCTGGACGCTTTCACCGAATCCGGCACCGGTTAAACCGCCGTGGCCAAAGGCTTGCAGTGACGACACGAGATGCCAGCCGGTATCCTGAGAATCGCTGAGCGGATCTCTAAACACGGTAAGCCGATCAATTCGGTATTTCCAAGGTTTTGGATCAATCGCCATCGAGATACTGAATATGACGGTGAGAAAGAGGCCGATAATTGTTCCAGACATAAATACCTGCTTTAAATTCGCACCGCCAGCCATAATCATGACCGTAGCACATGCAGCAAGCACTAAAGTGGAACCAAGATCGGGCTGCATCATAATCAAGCCGCAAACGAAGCCGACGATAATGATAACAGGCAGCAGCCCTTTTTTGAAGCTGCGAAAATTATCGCCCTTCTTCGTTATAAGAGCACCAAGATACAATATGATGGCCAGCTTGGCTGGTTCTGTTGGCTGTATGCCAAGTTGTCCAATTCCAAACCAGCTATGTGCGCCATTGATCTCCTTGCCAACAAACGGAACGAGAAAGAGCATGATTACTACTGGAATGAAAAATAGCATGAAGAGGCGTTTAAATACTTGATAACGCAAATTCATCATAAACAACATAACCACTATGCCAAGGCCAGCCCACACGAACTGGCGCTTGGTGAAATACAAAGCATCTTCCTTCGTTACGACCGCGACACTTGAGCTTGCGCTGAAAACCATAACAAGCCCAAAGCCAACGAGCAGAAGAGTTAAAATGAGAAGCAGAAAGTCCGGTCTTCCACGGCTACCGTTCTGCGTGGCTTTCATGTCAGCACCGTTACGCTAACAATTGTTTCAATTGCTGAAGTCTTTGCGTCGCCGTACTCATAATTGGCTGTGGAATAGGGGACTCATACTCAAGACCATGCGGGAAAGTGGAGCGTCCAATATAAACTGATTCGATAATTAGAACGGCATGAGGTGATTCAAGCTTACCTTCAATGGCTCTTGTTGTAATTCTCAAATAATAATCGGATCCGCTCGCGTGATCCTCAAGTTTCAAGTCGTATGTAGCGCGATAGTATTCCCACTGCCAACGGACAAAACCAACTTTTTCAGCAGATTCGTCTAAGTGGTCAAGTTCGCTTTTAACACCGTTTAAGCCGGTATTTTCAATAATCATGGTAGTTCCTCCCAAAGGTTTTGTGAAGCAAAACTGACTTTACTAGCATATGCTTCCATTTCAAAAGACAGAGTTGTACATTCTTTTCTCATGATAGTATGTTTCCCCAGCAAGCGCAACCCTTACTCCCACCCCTTGTTGTGAACAAAAGTGACATTTTGAAGAAAACTAATATTCCTAACGATTTAGTGATGCATTTGCTTCCTAATTAAGCCGTTCATCTGGTAAACTAAATGGCATGATAGGATTCGTAGTTTTTTTGAAAATGTAAGGGGGTTTGCGATTTGCAAACAGAGGATATCGTAGATCTACAGCTAGAGCAGCTATTTCCAAAAATGATTAATTGGCGCAGGCATCTTCATCAATATCCTGAGCTTTCGTTCCATGAGCGTGTAACGTCAAGCTGGATTGCTACCCAATTAAGCGAGCTGGGCATAGAGGTCCAGACAGGCGTTGGAGGACATGGACTAATTGCAACCATTAAGGGTGATCAACCAGGCCCGGTCATAGCGCTGCGGGCTGACATTGATGCACTTCCTATTCAAGATGAGAAAAAATGCGAATATGCGTCTAAGGTGCCAAACGTTATGCACGCATGCGGTCATGATGCACATACATCTACGCTTCTAGCGATTGCGTCTTATTATTCAGCAAATCGATCCGCTATTTGCGGTGAGCGCAGACTATTGTTCCAGCCAGCCGAAGAGGTTACACCTGGCGGAGCAATGCCGATGATTAAGGATGGAGCGCTGGATGGAGTAGACGTCATTTATGGCGTACATCTTTGGACGCCGCTCGCTTATGGCTTGGTGTCGTCCAAACCGGGAGCCTTTATGGCTGCTGCGGATGAATTCGTTATTGATATTGTGGGACGAGGCGGTCATGGGGGATTGCCGCATCAAGCTATTGATGCGATTATGATTGGATCAACGCTTGTGCAATCCGTTCAATCCATTGTAAGCCGCAATGTGAACCCGCTGCATCCGGCAGTGGTGACTATCGGTTCTTTCCAAGCAGGTACGACCAATAACGTCATTGCGGAACGTTGCAGACTAAAAGGAACTGTCCGTTCGTTTGACGAACAGACGAGAATGATGATACATGACCGGCTCAAGTCACTTGTTACGCATATATGCCAAATGCATGGCGCTGAATTCGATTACCAGATGAGGATTGGCTATCCGCCCGTCGTAAACGATGATGAAGAGGCTGAGCGATTCTTCAAGGTGGGTGAAACGCTGTTCGGTGAAAGCGCGGTTGTGCGTTCGGAAGCCATTACGGTTGCAGAGGATTTTTCTTATTACTTGGAAAAAGTGCCAGGCTGCTTTATGTTTGTTGGTGCTGGCAATGAGAGCTGCGGTGCAACGTATGCGCATCATCACCCTAAATTCGACATTGACGAGAGAGCGATGCAGCGGGCAGCCAGGCTTCTGATTGGTATGGCTGAGGAATATGCGACTGGATTTGTTTCATCCGAGTAAGAGCGGATGCTCAGGTTCTAAAAAGGTTATGCTAAACCTCGTAACTTATAATCGAGGAGGTATTTCAGCTGAAAACGTTAAAACAAATTATGTCGACAGATTGTGTCACAGCGACTTTGGTTGATAATGTATACGAGGTTGCTGTAAAAATGAAGGAACATGATATTGGATTTATTCCAATTGTAGACGGCAGGAAGCTGATAGGTGTAGTCACTGATCGAGATATAGTCGTAAGAGGATATGCAGAGAAGCATCCTGGCTCAGCTGCAGTTGCTGAGGTAATGAGTACGGATGTGGCTACGATAACTTCTGACGCATCTCCCGATGAGGCAGCGGAGCTGATGGCATCTAAGCAGATACGCAGACTTCCGGTTGTGGATGATGGAGAGCTAGTAGGAATACTGGCAATCGGAGATCTTGCTGTTCGAGATATATTTGCCGATGAAGCCGGGGAGGCGCTTAGCTCAATTTCGGAGCAAGAGTATTCAGCATCCCCTCCAACGGTTCATTAATATAAATAAGGCTGTCCGAGCGCGCTGTTAAACGCGCTTTGATATGCTCCCCAAATAGTAGACAGGTGAAATAATAAAAAACCTGTTGCTATGAGGGGAGCATTTTCATGTCTAAAATTAAATATTCCGCATCAGAGAAACGTACCATTATCGAAGAGATCAAAAGTGGCGAGCTTGGCTTTATGGC